>NZ_JACADR010000365.1 GCF_016106005.1 Roseomonas rosulenta | reverse complement strand
CGCGTCGGCATCACGTCGAGCGAGGCGGCCTGACGGCGGGGGGCGTGGCGGCGTCGCCAGCCTGCGCCATGATCCAGCGCCGGAAGGCGGCAAAGGCCGGTTCCGCCGTGCGCGAGGGACGATAGACCAGGTACCAGCCCATCCCCTTGGGCACCGTGGTGGCGAAAGGTGCGACCAACCGGCCGGCGGCAAGGTCGTCATCCACATAGGGCCGGATGCCCATGGCGATGCCGAGCCCATCCAGCGCCGCCTGGAGGGCCTGGCCGTAATAGTCGAAGACGGGACCCGTCGCGACGAGGCCAGGCTGCCCGGCCGCCCCGGCCCAGCGGGGCCAGTCCTCGGGCGCATGGGCCACGCGCAGCAGGCTGCCGGGGTCGAGGTCACCGGGCGCGCGCAGGCGCCGGGCGATGGCCGGCGCGCAGACCGGCAGCAGGTCCGCCGCCACCAGCGGGTCCGCCGCGAAGCCCAGCCAGTCGCCGGTGCCCAGGCGGATGCCGCAGGACCAGCCCTCGGCGAAGGGCACGGTGGCGCCACCGGTGGCGATGCGGACTTCGATATCGGGTGCTGCGGCGCGCAGGGCAGCCAGGCGCGGGATCAGCCAGCGGATGGCGAAGGTGGGGCCGACGCCGACGGTCAGGACGCGGGCGGCGACGACCTCGGCCGTCAGCCGCGCCAGGCTGTCGAGCAGCGGCGTGAGGCCGGCGCGATAGGCCTGTCCTGCCGCGGTCGGGACCAGATGGTTGGCCTGCCGTTCGAACAGCGCCACGCCCAGGCGCTGTTCGAGCAGCCGCACCAGCCGGCTGATGGCGGCGGCGGTGACGTGCAGCTCCGCCGCCGCGGCCACGAAGGACCCGGTGCGGGCGGCGGCCTCGAAGGCGCGAATGCCGTTGAGCGAGGGCAGGCGGCGGGGTTCGAGCATCAGGAAAACTTGGGCTAAGCCTCAGATAACGCCGTTCGACGACGGCGATCAACCGGCGCAGAACGCGGTACGGAGGCGCTGCCGATGTCACCCCTGCTGCTGTTCGTCGTGCTGGTCACCATGGTGGGGACGTCGCTGCTGTCGGGCGTCTTCGGCATGGCGGGCGGGCTGGTGCTGATCGGCGTGCTGCTGGTGCTGCTGCCGGTGCCGGATGCCATGGCGCTGCATGCGGTGACGCAGATTTCCTCCAATGGTTGGCGGGCGTTGTTGTGGTGGCGGCATATCCGGCTGCGGCCGGTGCTGGCGCATGGGCTGGGCAGCGCGCTGGGGCTGGCGGTGTGGTCGGCGGTCCTGCTGGTGCCCGACCGCGCAGTGGCGCTGCTGCTGCTGGGGTGCAGCCCCTTCCTGGCGCAAGCGCTGCCGGCGGGGTTCCGGCCGGATCCGGGACGCCCGGCGCATGGTGTGGCGGTCGGCTTCACCTGCATGACGCTGATGGTGATGACCGGGGTGGCGGGGCCGCTGCTCGATCGCTTCTTCCTGGGCGGCGCGCTGGATCGGCGGGAGATCGTGGCGACCAAGGCGGCGTGCCAGACGCTCGGGCACAGCATGAAGCTGGTGTATTTCGCGGCGCTGGTGGCGCAGGCGGGGCGGGTCGATCCGATGGTGGGGGTGCTGGCGGTGCTGGCCTCCATGGCCGGGACGATGCTCGCGAAGCGGTTCCTCGAGGGCATGAGCGAGGCCGGGTTCCGGCTCTGGGCCGGGCGGATCGTGACGGCGCTCGGGGTGTTCTACATCGCGCAGGGCGGCTGGCTGCTGATGGCACCGTGAGGGAGGGGGAGATGTCCGAGGTTCTGCGCCCGTTGATCCTGGACCTGGTGGCGCATGTCGCCGAGCACCCGCGGCCCTATGCCGAGGTGATGGACGCCTGGCGCACGTCCTGCCCTCGCCTGACGGTGTGGGAGGATGCGGTGGACGCGGGCTTCGTCACGCTCCGTGACGGCGCGGTTCACGCCACGGAAGCGGGCCGCAAGGCGCTCTTGCGGCGCTGACGGCGCTGACGGCGCGGTCCCGGGCCCAGCCACACGACGTGCTTGACGAATACCCCGCGCCGGCTGCGAAGCTTGACCCTGGCCCGCCCGACTTGCGGCGGAACGGAGGTGGTCATGACGCCCCACCCTCTGGTCGGCACTTGGAGCCTCGTCTCCTGGCAGGTCGTGGTCGACGGCGTCGCGCAGGATCTGTTCGGCCCCCATCCGAAGGGCTGGCTCATCCTCACCCAGGAAGGCCGCGCGATGGCGCTCACAACGGCCGAGGACCGCATCCCTGGCGAGGGCGATGCCGAGCGGGCCGCGCTGCACCGATCCATGCTCGCATACACCGGGCGTTACCGGGTCGAGAGCGACCGTTTCGCGACGACCGTCGACGCCTCCTGGAATGAAGCCTGGAACGGGACGGAGCAGTGGAGGCACTTCCGGGTCGAGGACGACCGGCTGTTCATCCGGTCCGCCCCGGCGCCCAGCATCATCGTTCCCGGCCGCACGGATTACCGCGTCATCGTCTGGAAGCGCGAAGCCTGACGTCGCGCGCGACCGGACGATGTGGACACAGGCCAGTGTCCGATCGGCGATGCTCAACTGAGCGGCGGGCGGGATGGCCTTGCCACCCCGGCGCCAGGTCCGGGGGCGGCGCCCCCGTGGCACCTACAGCTTCTCGACCTGCCCGTATTCCAGGTCCACCGGCGTCGACCGCCCAAAGATGGACACGGACACCTTCACGCGACCCTTCTCCTCGTCGACTTCCTCGACCACGCCGTTGAACGACGTGAACGGGCCGTCGGCGACACGAATCTGTTCGCCCACCTCGAACAGGATCGCGGGCTTGCGCGGTTTCTCGACACCTTCCTGCACCTGCTTCAGCAGGCGTTCGGCCTCGCTGGCCGGGACCGGCTGGGGCTTGTTGCGCGCACCCAGGAAGCCGGTGACCTTCGGCGTGTCCTTCACCAGGTGCCAGGCGTCGTCGGTCATCTCCATCTTCACCAGCACGTAGCCGGGGAAGTACTTGCGGTCGGTGTCGACCTTCTGGCCGCGGCGGACCTCGGTGATCTGCTCGGTCGGCACCAGCACGTCGTCGAACTTGTCGGCGAGTCCCTTCTGGGCGGCCTGCTGCTTGATCTGCTCGGCGATCTTCTTCTCGAAGCCCGAATAGACATGGACCACGTACCACTTCTTGTCGGCCACGGTGCCGTTCCTCCTCAGCCGATGCCGAACACGAGCCGCATGGCCAGCTGGATCAGCTTGTCCACCACCAGGAAGAAAATCGCCGCGAGTGCCGACATCGCCAGCACCAGGCCGGTGGTGACGAGGGTCTCCTTGCGGGAGGGCCAGGTGACCCTGGAGACCTCCTGGCGGACTTCCCGGACGAACTGCGCCGGATCGAGCTTGGCCAAGTCGATACCCTTTTGAACGCTTGCGGGCGGCGGCCCATGGTCGGGACGCCACCCGGTGTGAAGGTCACGCTGCGCGGCGTGGGTGGCAGGGGCGGAGGGTCTCGAACCCCCAACCTCCGGTTTTGGAGACCGGCGCTCTAGCCAATTGAGCTACGCCCCTCCGGCACGCCGCCGTCACATACCGCGACGGCGGCGCGGACGCAAAGTCAGGCCGTGATCTTCGCGACGACGCCCGCACCGACGGTCCGGCCACCCTCGCGGATCGCGAAGCGCAGACCCTCGTCCATCGCGATCGGCGCGATCAGTTCCACATCCATCGACACGTTGTCCCCCGGCATCACCATCTCGACACCCTCGGGCAGCG
>NZ_JACADR010000364.1 GCF_016106005.1 Roseomonas rosulenta | reverse complement strand
CGGCGGCTGGCGCGGCTGCCGGCCGGGCGGCGCCCAGCCCTGCGGCGGCGTACCGACCGTGAGCTGCCGGGCGATGGCGCGCAGCAGGTCCTTCATGGGCGAATTGGGCGCGCCCAGCAGGTTCAGGGCCTCGGCCTGCTGCGGCAGCGCCGGCGGCAGTGGGGCGAGGTTCAGGTCGTCCATCATCGCCTGCCACTGCCGCGCATATTCCTGCGCGTAGAGCCGCAGCACCGACTGCTCCAGCGCCGCCGGGTCGTCGGTGCCGAGGTTGGCCCCCTCAGGCCCCAGCACCCAGTATTCCGCGACACCCTGGCGCACCGACTGGCCGAGCACGGGCAGCAGCCCGCGATACAGCCCGTCGATGGTGTAGAGCGCGGGGATGCCCTCGGTCAGCG
This sequence comes from Roseomonas rosulenta, assembly GCF_016106005.1. Classification (GTDB taxonomy): domain Bacteria; phylum Pseudomonadota; class Alphaproteobacteria; order Acetobacterales; family Acetobacteraceae; genus Neoroseomonas; species Neoroseomonas rosulenta. Next base: position 3,351 of record NZ_JACADR010000364.1, on the reverse strand, counting down.
GCTGGCCGGAGGCCCGCACGAAATACCGCTGCCCCGCCTGGCCGAGCGCATCGGCCGGGCGCCAGGGCTGGATGTTCGCCGCGGTCGCCGCCGTCTGCAGGCGCGAGAAGACTCGGTCCGCCAAAGGCAGGCGCGAGAAGATGCGCCGCGAGGCATCCACCAGCGCGCCATCCACCGGATAGCGATGGTAGTTGCGCGCGATGGTGGCATCGAGATGCGCCATCAGCGAATCACGGATCGGCTGGTTCACCGCACCGGGAAACGCACGGAACCAGTCGCGCGCGAACCAGTTCTTCACCAGGTCGGCGTCGAGCGGCCCTTCCTGCCCGAGCATCAGGTAGGCGCGGGTCGCGTCATACAGCTCGTCGGGCCGCTGGAAGCTGGTGCGCATCGCGTCCTCGAGCCGGGCGAGCAGGCGCGGCAGGAAGGACCGGTCGAGCGCGCGGCGATAGGCGGCATTGGCGCCGGCTTCGAGCTTCTCGCCCTGGCTGAGGCCGAACATCGGCCCGTCGCCCTGCACCGCCGGCGGCAGGCCGCGCGCGGCGTCCATGTAGGGCAGGATGCGGCGGAACTCGGCGTCGGTGATGCGGTCGAAGGGCAGGCCCTGCGCCGCCTGCTCGGCCTTGCCAACCTGCTCGGCGAGCCGCGCGGCGCGCGCCTGCTCCCCGCTCCAGGCCGACCAGCCATAAAGCCCGCCGCCGGCGATCAGCAGGCCGGCCAGGGACCAGGCGGCGATCGCCACCTGACGCCGCCGCTTGTCCGCCTTGCGATCGCCGGAGGCGAGCCGCGCCTCGTTGAACACCACGTCCTTCAGCAGCTTGTGAATGAAGTAGGCGCGGCCCTTCTGCTGCATCACCGAGGCCGGGCGCTTCGGATCGAGCCCGAAGGAGCGCGACAGCGCGCCGGCCAGGCGGTCCAGCGGGCTGCCCTCCTGCGTGCCGGAGGTGAAGTAGACGCCGCGCAGCATCGGCGCGGGGTCGATCCGCGTGCCCGCGAAGGCCGCCGTGACGAAGGCGGCGAGCGGCGCTTCCAGCGAGGCGAACTGCGCCGGGAAGCCGGCCAACGCGGCGCGCTGCTGCGGCCCGCGTTCCTGCTGGAGGCGTTCCAGCACGCGGTCCTGCAGGCGGGCCAGCAGCAGCTGGAACTCCTCGGTGAACTTGGCGGCCGCGCCCACTTCGCCGGCGGTCTCTGCGGGGAAGGTGAAGCCCCAGACCTGCTCGCGCGCGGTCTTGTCGAGGTCGTCGAAGAATTCCATGAAGCCGGCCAGCAGGTCCGACTTGCTGATCATGAAATAGACCGGCAGGCGCTGGCCGAGCTTCTCCTCCAGCTCCTTGATGCGGCGGCGCACGCTGCGGGCGTGCTGCTCGCGCTCGGCGGGGCCGAGGCGCGAGATCATGTCGACGCCAAAGGTCACCAGAACGCCGTTCAGCGGCAGGCGCGGGCGGGATTTCTTGAGCAGCGTGAGGAAGCGCTCCCACCCCGCCTTGTCCGCCGCGGCATCGGAATCCTGGCTGGTGTAGCGCCCGGCGGTGTCGATCAGCACGGCATTGTCGGACAGCCACCATTCGCAAAGCCGCGTGCCGCCCACGCCCTGCAGCTTGCCGCCGTCGCTGAGCGGGAAGTCGAGGCCGGAATTGGCGAGTGCGGTGGTCTTGCCCGAGCCCGGCGGGCCGATGATGACGTACCAGGGCTGTTCGTAGAGGAAGCCGCCCTTCTTGCTGCTGCTGGCCTTGAGCCGGTCCATCGCGGCGGTGAGGCGCTCGCGGAGCTCGCCCTCCTCCTCGGCGGCGCGGTCCGCGGTCGGGTCGGGCTCGGCGATGCCCTGCACCAGCAGCGCGTCGCGCCGCCGCCGGCGCCGATCCGAGAACCAGATGAAGGCCAGGCACAGCACGAACAGTGCCGCGCAGACGATCATCCGGTTGATCTCGGATTCCAGCGGCCGGAACCCGCCGATGTTCACCATCGGGCCGAACAGCCAGACGATCGGCGTCAACAGCGAGACGGCCAGAAGCGCGGCGATTGCGCGGCCCTTGAGGAACGGCTGGAGGACCGTGAGGAGTTCCATCGTCAGTTCGTCCCTCGCAGCAGGATCACCTCGATCCGCCGGTTGGCCTCGCGCCCTTCGGCGGTGCGGTTGTCGGCGATCGGCTCGGCATCGGCGCGCCCTTCGGTGGAGAAGCGCGCGGGATTGCCGGTGGCCTCGGCGATGATGGCCGAGGCGGCTTCGGCACGGGCGGCCGAGAGCTGGAAGTTGGACGGGAAGCGGACGGTGCGGATCGGCTGGTTGTCGGAATGGCCGATCACCTGGACGCGGCCGGGTTCGGTGCGCAATCCCTGCCCGACGCGCTGCAGGATCGGGATGAAGCGCGGCTCCACCGTGGCGGAGCCCGAGGCGAACATGCCCGTGCCCTTCAGCCGCACCGTGACCGAGCGCCCGTCGCCGAACACCGTCAGCAGCCCCTGGTCGATCTCGGGCTTGAGGAACTGCCGCAGCGTGACCAGGAAGTCCGGCGGCGGCGGCGGCACATTGGCCGGCGGCGGTGGCGGCGGTGCAGGCGGGCGCGGCGGTGCGGGGCGAACGATCTCGGGGAAGGCGCCGGGCGGCAGGGCGGCCATGCGGGCATAGAGCTCGTCCGAGCCCTCGTTCATGGCATTCGCCAGCCACGCATAGCCCATGCCCAGCGCAAACACCGCCACGCAGGCCGCGACCCAGGCGGGCACGCCCTTGCGCGGGCCGCGATGCGGCGCATCGACGCCCTTCCAATGCGGCGAGAGCTCGCGCTCCCAGGGGGCGCGCACCTGCACCAGCAGCTGGTAGAGCCCCTCGCGGATGCGCTCGAGCTCCGAGGCGCCGCGCGGCGAGAGCCGGTAGCGACCCTGGAAGCCGAGGGCGAGGCACAGGTAGGCGACCTCGAGCGCATCCTTCCAGCGCCCGGGGTCCTTCTGCATGCCGGCCAGTACGTCGAAGAAGCGGTCGCCCGACTTCACGTCCTGGTGGAAGGTCGCGACCAGCGACTGCACAGACCAGACGCTGCCCTGCCCCCAGTTGTAGGACAGCACCACGTCGTCGAGGCTGGCGCAGAGGATGTAGTGCGCGGCGCGCACCTGCTCGGCGCTCACGCCGAGGTCGCGGGCATCCGTCTCGAACTGGCGGAAGGCGCGCAGCGCGCGCTCGCGCAGCTCCTCGCCCTGCGGCGGCGCGGTCATGCCGGCGTTCGACAGGCGGCCGAGCAGGTCGAGCAGCGGCTGCGCGGCGGCAGCGAGCGGGCCGATGCCGATCTTGGGCAGCGCCTCGGCCTCGCCGGCCAGGCGGGGTGCGGACTCGGCACGCCCCGCCGGCGCCGCGGCCGC
>NZ_JACADR010000363.1 GCF_016106005.1 Roseomonas rosulenta | reverse complement strand
GCGACCTCGCGGACCCAGAGGCGCCGCGCCGCGCCGCGCGCTGGGCCGCGGTGGAATCCCTGCGCGCGAGGTTCGGGGAGGGCGCGGTGGTGCGCGGGCGCGGCCTGCGCAGGCCCCCGCGCGGGTGATGTCGGCCCGATGACAACCCGCCCATCGCGCCGCCCGGCTGCGATGGCACCCTTGCGCCGTCGGCATGTTTGCGGCACCGGGGCAGAATGAACAGCAAGGCGATCGCCTGGGCCACCTTCGACTGGGCAAACAGCGCCTTCCCGACGGTCGTCTCGACCTTCGTGATCGCTGCCTATTTCAGCCAGGGCATTGCGCCGGACCCGGCGACGGGGCAGGCGCAATGGGGCTGGATGCAGACCATCGCGGCGGTGTGCATCGCGCTGCTGTCGCCCATCCTGGGTGCGCTGGCGGATAATGGCGGGCGGCGGCGCGCCATGCTGGCGGCCTGCACGCTGGTCACCGCCATCTTCACCGCGCTGGTCTGGTTCGCGAAGCCGGACCCGTCCTGGACCCTGTATGCGCTAGCCTGCGTGTGCGTCGCCACCATCGCCTTCGAGATCGGCACGGTGTTCTACAACGCCATGCTGCCGGAGGTGACCACGCCCGAGCATCTGGGCCGCGTCTCGGGCCTGGCCTGGGGGCTGGGCTATGCGGGGGGGCTGGCCTGCCTCGGCGTGGCGCTCGTGCTGCTGGTGCAGCCCAACCCGTCCTGGTTCGGTCTCGACCGCAATGCGTCGGAGCATGTGCGCGCGACGGCGGTGCTGGTGGGGCTCTGGACCGTGGTCTTCGCCTGGCCGGTGCTGCTCTTCGTGCCCGACCCGCCCGGCGCGCGCCTGCCGGTGGGGCAGGCGGTGGCAGCCTGCATCGCGGAGACGAACCGGCTGGTGCGCGGCCTGCCGCAGCGGCCGGACATGTTGCGCTTCCTGGTGGCGCGGCTGTTCTACACGGATGGGCTGAACACGCTCTTCGCCTTCGGCGCCATCTACGCCGCGGGTGTGCACGGCATGGGGATGGAGGACATCCTGCTGTTCGGCATCGCGCTGAACGTCACCGCCGGGCTCGGCGCCGCCGGCTTCGGCCTGGTCGAGGACCGGGTGGGATCGAAGCGCACGGTGCTGGTGGCGCTGGTCAGCATGATCCTGCTGGGCGCGGCGCTGCTGCTGGCCGACAGCGTGGGGTGGTTCTGGGCGCTGGCGATGGCGCTGGGCATCTTCATGGGGCCGGCGCAGGCGGCCTCGCGCACGCTGATGGCGCAGATGGCGCCGGAGGGGCAATGCGCCTCGCATTTCGGGCTGTTCGCGCTGTCGGGCCGTATCACCGGCTTCATGGGCCCGGCGGCGCTGGCGGCGGTCACGGCCATGAGCGGCAGCCAGGCGCTGGGGATGGCGACGGTGCTGGTGTTCCTGGCGCTGGGCGCGGCGATCCTGGCGACGGTGCAGCCGGTGCGCGGCTAGCGGTCCGGCTGCCCCATCACATACGCCCCGCCATCCGTCGGGCGCAGCGCCTCGAACAGTTCCGTCACCGCCGCGTAGTCGCGGTATCCGCAGCGCGCCACCGGCTGCGCCGCCAGCGTGTCGAAGCGGCCGTCGCGCAGATAGGCCTCGTCTATATGCACGCCGACGACCTGGCCGATGATGATCCAGCCCTGCAGCGCCGCGCCGTCCGCGTCGTGCAGCTGCATGGACGATACCACGCGGCATTCGAGCGAGGCCGGGGATGCCGCGACTCGCGGCGCGCGCACCACGCGGCACGGCGCTTCCGCAAGCCCCGCTGCGGCGAATTCGCTCTCGCCTGCCGGCTGCGCGCCCGATGACACGTTCATCGCATCGAACAGGTGGCGCGGGCAGAGGTTGAACACGAATTCCCCCGTCGCGATCGCATTCGCCGCGCTGTGCTTCATCGTCTCGCTGGCGAACATCACCATGGGCGGGCGCGAATGCACCGCGTTGAAGAAGGAATAGGGCGCGAGGTTCGCCCGCCCCTGCGCATCCACCGTCGAGATCCAGCCGATCGGCCGTGGCGCGACGATGGCCTTGAACGGGTCGTGCGGCAGGCCGTGGCCGTTATGCGGTTCATAGAACATGCCTGCTTCATCCCCTGCGCTTCGCCACGACCGCCCATAGCCGCGGCCCCGCCAGCGCCAGCACTGCCAGGCCCAGGATCACCGCGCTGCCCGGCCGTGTCACGAAGATCGACCAATCGCCCTGGCCGATGGTCAGCGCCTGGCGCAGCGCCTGTTCGGCCATCGGCCCCAGGATCATGCCGATCACCACGGGGGCGACCGGGAAGTCGAAGCGCCGCATGAACATCGCGACCACGCCGAGCGTGTACAGGATCACCAGGTCCCACACGCTGTTGGAGATGCCGTAGGTGCCGATGGTCGCGAAGACCAGGATGCCGGCATAGAGCTGCGGCACGGGAATATTGAGGATGCGCACCCACAGCCCGACCAGCGGCAGGTTCAGCACCACCAGCATCACGTTGGCGATGAACAGGGATGCGATCAGCGTCCAGACCAGCTCCGCCTGCTGCGTGAACAGCAGCGGCCCGGGATTGATGCCATAGGACTGGAAGGCGCTCAGCATGATCGCAGCCGTGGCGCTGGTCGGCAGGCCGAGTGTCAGCATCGGCACCAGGATGCCCGCGGCGGCGGCGTTGTTCGCGGCCTCGGGCCCGGCCACGCCCTCGATCGCGCCGGTGGTGCCGAATTCCTTCTGGTATTCCGGCTTCGCCAGCTTCCGCTCGGCATAGTAGCTGAGCATGGTCGGCATCTCGGTGCCGCCGGCCGGCAGCACGCCGAAGGGGAAGCCGATCCCCGCGCCGCGCATCCAGGGCCAGAAGGACCGCTTCAGGTCCGTCCTCGACAGCGTGAGGCGCCCGACCTCGAGCACCTCGACCTTCCCCTCGTGGTGGCGCCAGGCCATGTGCAGCGCCTCGCCGACCGCGAACAGCGCGACCGCGACCAGCACCACGTTCACGCCGTCCAGCAGTTCCGGCACGCCGAAGGTCAGGCGCGGCTGACCGGTCTGCAGGTCGATCCCGATCAGCCCGAGCAGCAGCCCGAAGGCGAGCGAGGCCAGCCCGCGCAGCGCCGAACTGCCCAGCACGGCCGAGACCGTCACGAAGCACAGCACCATCAGGGAGAAGTATTCCGCCGGCCCCAGCACAAGCGCCCATTCCACGATGACGGGGCCGAGGAAGGCGATGCCGAGCGTGCCCACCGTGCCGGCCACGAAGGACCCGATTGCGGCGGTGGCGAGTGCCGGTCCCGCGCGCCCGTTGCGCGCCATCTTGGCCCCTTCGAGCGCGGTGATGATCGACCCGCTCTCGCCCGGCGTGTTCAGCAGGATCGAGGTCGTGGAGCCGCCATACATCGCGCCGTAGAACACGCCGCAGAACAGGATGAAGGCGCCGGTGGCGCTCACCTGGAAGGTAATGGGCAGCAGCAGCGCGATGGTCAGCGCCGGCCCGATGCCCGGCAGCACGCCCACCGCCGTGCCGAGGAAGCAGCCCAGCAGCGCCCAGGCCAGATTGGTGACCGTGAGCGCATTGCCGAAGCCGAGCGCGAGCCCCGCGAGCGAATCCATCAGCTGCCTTTCAGCGCGAAGCCGTCGCGTGCGGATGGGCCGCGCTGCGCGGGCCGGCTGCGCGCCGTCACAGTACCGCCTCGCCGCGCAGCACTGCCACGCAGCCGCCGCCGACGCGCGCGCGGATGCCCTCGGGCGTGCGCTGCGCCCGCGCGCG
>NZ_JACADR010000362.1 GCF_016106005.1 Roseomonas rosulenta | reverse complement strand
GGATCGGGGACCGCGCAACGGCGGTCGCCTTCGCCGATGCCGTGGAGAATGCGCCGCGCCTGGTGCCGGCCGGCGCCACCGCGCTGGGGGAGGGGATGGCCGCCGCGCTCGCGCTGCTGGCCGCCTGCCCGGCGGAGGCGACGCGCCTGGTGCTCGACGTCTCGGGCGACGGGCGGCACAACCAGGGGCGCCCGCCGGGGCCGGTGCGCGACATCGGCGTGGCCGCCGGCGTGACCATCAACGCCCTGGCCGTGCTGAACGAGGAACCGGACCTGCTCGACCACTACCAGGCGGAGGTGATCGGCGGGCCCGGCGCCTTCGCCATGCACACGCCCGACTACGCCGCCTTCGCCGAGGCCATCCGGGAGAAGCTGCTGCGCGAGGCCGCTGGCCCCGCCATCGCCTGACTTGCCATCCGGGGCCGCGCATGGCTTAGCTGCGCGCGCATCAGGAGTTGGGCCGGCGCCCAACGCCAACCTGCCTTCCCGGGCAAGGTGGCGCCTCCGCGAGGGGGGATGCGGCCGTTCCGGCAACCAATCGGGAAGCGCCGCTGCGTCGATCTGCTCCGGACACAGGAGGAAAGACCGATGCGCGACGTGGCCCCCGCCCCAGACCTCGATCTGCTGCTCGCCCCCGGCGACCAGGCGCAGTTCGTCGCCCTGTGCGACTGGCCGACGCGCATGGGGCGGGTCGAGGCCTCCTGGCTCTACGTGGTGCTGCATCGCGGCCACGGGCTCTGGACCCATGCCTACCGCGTGGTGCCGGACCGCCGGCCGGGGCACCTCGCGGTGTTTCTGGAACGGGCCGAGGAAGGGGACCGGCGCACCCCGCTGGCCGAATGGCTGCGCGCGCGCGTGGCCGCGGCCGACGGGCGGCGCTGACCGGCTTGCACCGGCGTGCCCGGGCGGGGCAGAAGGCGGGGACCCCTGCGTGATCGGCCCGCCATGCTCCTGCTCATTCCCGGACCCGTGCAGACCCGCCCGGAGGTCCGCGCCGCCATGGCGCAGGACATCGCGCCCTGGGATCGCGACTTCCAGGCCGTCTATGCCCGCATCCGCGAACGCATCGTGGGCGTGGCCGGCGGCACGCCGGGCGTGCATGCCACCCTGCCGCTGCAGGGCGCGGGGCATTTCGTGACCGAGGCCGCGATCCGCACCTTCGTCGCCCCCGGGGCCAAGGTGCTGATCCCGATGAACGGCGCCTATGCGCAGCGCATGGCGCGCCTGGCGCGCGAAGCCGGCCGGCAGGTAGTGGAACTTGCGCTGCCCGACACGCGCGGGGCCACCGCGCAGGACATCCTGCCCGCGATGGAGGCCGACCCCGAGATCGGCCATGTCGCCTTCGTCTTCAACGAGACCGGCAGCGGCATCGTCAACGACGCCCAAGGCATCGGCCATGCGGTGCGCGGCCTCGGGCGGCGGATGATCCTCGACGCGGTCTCCGCCTTCGGCGTGCTGCCGTTCCGGCTCGACCAGCATCCGGAATGCGACGTGCTGGTCTTCACCTCGGGCAAGTGCCTGGAAGGCATGCCGGGCATGGGCTTCGCCGTGGCGCGCATGGACCGCGCGGAGGCCTGCGCGGGCAACGCCCAGTCCTGGTCGCTCGACCTGTCGGACGTGCTGGCGAATGCGAAGCGCTCGGGCTGGGGGTCGATCCGGTTCACTCCGCCCGTGCAGGCGATCGCGGCCTTCGACGTCGCGCTCGACCTCTACGAGGCCGAGGGCGGCCAGCCCGCGCGCCATGCGCGCTACCGTGCCAATGCCGATGCGCTCTACGACGGCCTGTCCGCGATCGGCCTGCGCCCGTATCTGGAAAAGCAGCACCAGGGGCCAGTGATCGTCACCGTCCATCAGCCCGCCGATCCGCGCTTCGACCTGATGGCCTTCGTCGAGGCGCTGAAGCGCCGTGGCGTGCTGATCAGCAATTTCTACAACACCAGCGCCCCCACGCTGCGCATCGGGGCAATCGGCGCCGTCACGACGGACGATATCCGCCGCGCGGTCACGGCGATCGGCGCGACACTGGACGAGATGCTGGCCAAGGCGGCGTGAGGGCGCGTGGCCGGAGGGGGCCTTTGCCCCCTCCGGACTTGCCCCCGCCAAGGGGCAACGGCCGTCGGTTCCTTCCTTGACTGACAGTCGGACAGCGGCGGAGATCGCCCTCGGCGACGTCGAGGCGCGCAGGGCGATCCCTGCCGGCGCCGGCATTGAGATTGTCGCTGTCCATCGATCTGGGTACCAGCCTGTTGCTGCGCGAGGCCTTCGGAGCGCCTGCCGTGACGCGCACCCCGCCGGCGCTCACACGCCTGGTCTTCAATCATCGAGACGTCGCCGCCCGCGCTCGCCCAGCCGCGGATGATTGCGCGCAGGAGCGGTTCGACGATCGGGCGGTTGCTTCTCGGTCTGGATGTTCGGTCCCAGGCTTTGATGGTGCAGTCGTCTCCCCGGCATGGAGGGATGCGCCATGGGCCGGGTTCTCCACGGCCGCGCCCGCACGACGGAGGCGGTCCGTCGCGCGATGCAGCATGGTCAAGAATGCCTGAGGGCCCTGGCCCGCCGGCAGTGCGTCGTGCGAACAGCACGCCCCTGGCGTGGCGATCCAAGGCGGCTGGGCCGCGCGTCACGCCGGAGGCGAGCCTTCGGCACGACGCTTGAGGGCATCAGAAGCCCGCCTTCTGCAGCGCCAGCGCGCCCATCACGCGCAGGCGCGCGGGCAGGGTCAGCTCATGGCCCCAGACGCTCGGCATCGGGCCTTCCGGCGCGGGGCCTTCCACGCCCGCGCCCATGCCGGCGCCGACCTCGATCTCGAAGCCGGATGGCGTGTGCGCGTAGAAGGACACCGTACCGTCGGGCAGCGCGTGGCGGCCGAGCTCAAGGCTGATCGGCACCTTCGCCGCCTTGGCCCGCGCGCGCATGTCCACGACATCCGCGACGTCGGGCGCCTCGAACTCGATGTGGTGCAGGCGCCGACGGCCCGGCACGTTCAGCACCGCGAGGCAGTGATGCCGCGCCGGCGAGCCGAGGAAGCCGCCGCGCAGGTCGAGCGGTCCGACGCGGCCGCGCATCCGCTCGTTCAGCCGCAGGCCGATGGCGGCCTCGTAGAAATCCACCAGCGGTTCCGGCGAGGGGCTGGCGAGGGCGACATGGCCGATCGGCCAGGATCCGTCGCCGGGGTCGGTCACGTCCATCAGCAGCAGGTCCAGCACATTGCCCGCGGGATCGGCGCAACGCATGGCACGCGCGACGCCGTCGGCCTCGATCGGCTCGAGCGTCGCGCCGGCCGCGCCGATGCGGGCGAGCGCGTCGCGATACGCGGCCTCATCCTGCCAGGCGAGGCCGAGCGCGGCCAGATCGTCGCGCGGGCCTTCGGTGATGCGCAGCGCGTGGGTGCGGCGCGGCGCGTTCCAGTCAACCCGCGCCTCGCTGCCGCTGATGGCGTCCAGGAAGGTCCGCCAGCGATCGGGGCGGCGCACCTCCACCGCGGCATAGGCGATCGTGACCTGCTCGTCGTTGCTCATGGCTCGATGTTCTCCGTCGCGGCCAGCACCGCATGGCGACGGATCTAGCGCGCCGAAGCCTGCCGCCGTGAGAACCACCCTTGCGGAGCGGTTCACCGGAATTGAAGAATGGCGCCGTGTTTGACTGGGATGATCTGCGGGTCTTCCTCGCCGTGGCGCGGCGAGGGTCGACGCTGGGCGCGGCGAAGGCGCTCGGCATCGGCCAGGCCACGGCGGCGCGCCGCGTCGCGGCGCTGGAGGAGGCGCTGGG
>NZ_JACADR010000361.1 GCF_016106005.1 Roseomonas rosulenta | reverse complement strand
GCAGGTGGCACATCTTCCCGGATCATCAGCGCCGGCATGGTCCGCTCCCAGAAGCCATGCCCGCCGATGAATCACGATCGCCCGCGTCGCATCAAGCACGCGAGTCAGCCCTTTATGGGGTTGGTATCACCAGCACCGGCGCGAATGCCGCCGCGCCGCAGACCGTGCCGGTCGCCGCCGGTCGCGCCGGAGCGTCCTTCGCCGTGCCACCGCCGGGCGGCGGCTATCGCCTGCGTGCGATCGAGACGGCCGACCCGACGCTGCTCGCGCTCTCGCCGCCCTTCGCGGTGACCTTCCCGCCGAAGCTGCTCGTCGAGACCGGCGGGCGGCTGCTGAACGAGAGCGGCGCCCTGCTGCTGCTCTGACGCCCCCCCGCCCACGCCCCGCGCCCCGCAAGAGAGAGACCCCATGTCCGACACCAAGATCAGCGCCCTCCCCGCCGTCGCCGCCGCCGCCGATGCCGACCTCCTGCCGGTCGTGCAGGGCAGCGGCGGCGGCGCGGTGACGCGACGCGCGAGCCTCGCGCAGCTGCGCTCAGGCCTGCTCGCCGACCGCCCCGTCCATGTGCGCGACTTCGGCGCGGTCGGCGATGGCACCACCAACGACGCGCCCGCCATCCAGGCGGCGGTCGACGCTCTGGCGGCCAATGGCGGCGGCGTCCTGCAGGTCGGCCCGCGCGCCTACCGCATCGGCACCCCGGTCGTGGTCAACAGCGCCGCCATCGTCCTGCAGGGCGCGGGCTTCAACGAGGGACCCAATGCCGCCAGCGGCACCTGGCTCACCATCAGCCAGACCGGCTTCACGCCCTTCACCTTCACCGGCGCCGCCACGCGCGGCTCGGTGGTGCGCGACCTGGCCGTGCGCCAGACGCATTCGGCGACGGTCGGCCCGGCCTGGACGCCGACCAACTACGACTTCGTCTTCCGCATCCAGGACTGCCTGGGCGGGATCGACTTCGACAACGTCATGCTGTGCGGCATCAACCGCGGCATCTGGATCGACAATTCCGGTCGCTTCAACATCCAGCGCCTGCGCGGTCAGGTCTACACCACGGGCATCGAGATCGACCGCAGCTACGAGACCGGGCGCATCCAGCACCTGCATTTCTGGCCCTTCGCCCAGCCCGCCGACGACGTCGTGCGCTGGCAGCAGGCGAACCAGGACGCGGTGGTGCTGCGCCGCGTGGACGGCATCTTCATGGACGACCTGTTCGTCTTCGCCGCACGCTCGGGCCTGCGGTTCACATCCTCGGCCTCGGGCATCGCGCAGAAATTCTACATCGGCAGCTACTATTCCGACTTCACGCAGTACGGGCTCTGGGTCGACGGCAACAACGTGGCCGGGCAGATCGCCAACATCACCACGCAGTCGGAGCTGTTCAACGCCGGCGGCGCCGCCTATGCCGGCGGGCAGGGCATCCGCATCGACGGCAACAATGCCCGCATCCAGATCGGCAACCTGCGCGTCGACGATGCCGAGAGCAATGCGATCCGCGTCAACGGCACGGGCAACCGCCTCGACATCTTCTCCTTCCGCGCCGAGTTCTACAACACGCTGAACGACGGTTCGGCCGCGATCCATGTGGCCAATGTCGCCTCCGGAACGCCCAACGCCGTCTTCCTCGGCAGCCCGGCGCTGCTGGGCAACGGCAACAGTGGCCCGCTGGTCAATGGCGGCACCAATGGCTACGTCGCGCTCTCGGCACCCGCCGGGCGCGTCGACCGCCCGGGTGTCATGGTGGGCAGCGAGGCGAGCGGGATCTTCGCCCCCGCCAGCACCGAGATCGCCGCCGTCACGGCTGGGGTCGAGGTGTTCCGCGCCAGCTCGGCCGGCAACATCTCGCTGGGCGGGGTGAACGGCGCGCATGGCTTCGGCATCAGCACGCCGGCGAGCTCGGTCAACCGCGTGCTCGCCACCAGCGCGGCCTCCGGCGGCACGCCGAGCCTCGCGATCCAGGGCAGCGACGCGAATGCGGGCATCGCGCTGGCGGCCAAGGGCACCGGCACGGTCCGTCTGCAGACGCGCGGCGCCACCGCGCTCGAGGTCAACGCCACCGGCACGCCGGGCAACTTCGTGCGGGTGAATGCGACCGCCGCCGGCGGCACGCCGCAGCTGCTCGCGCAGGGCACCGACACGAATGTCGCGCTGCAGCTCTCGGCCAAGGGCGCGGCGGCGGTCAGCGCGACCAACCCGCTGCAGCTGGCGGGCTACACGGTGGCGACCCTGCCCGCTGCCGCGAGCTACGCCCGCAGCCTGATCTTTGTCTCCGACGGCACCGCGAACAAGCGCCTGGCGATCAGCGACGGCACCAACTGGCGCTGGCCGGACGGCGCGGTGGTGAGCTGAAGCACGCAGGACAGCGAAGGACACCGCAGCCATGGCCTCCCTCACCGACTACGCCAAGAACCTGCTCGCCCGTGCCCTGGTGGGCCGGCAGCCCTCCCTGCCCGTCGCCGCCTGGGCGGCGCTGGGCACCGGCGGCACCGATGCCGCGGGGCTCGCGGGCGAACCCGCGGCGGCCTCGGGCTATGCCCGCCAGCCGGTCGTCTTCACCGGCTCCGGCGCGCAGCGCAACACCGCGCCGCTGCGCTTCGCCTTCACCACCGGCGTCGGCACCATCACCCACGTCGGGCTGTATGATGCGGTGGCGGGCGGCAATGCGCTGGCCTGGGGCACGCTCGGCACGCCGGCCACGCTCGCCGCCGCGGGCACCGTCACCATCCCGGCCGAGAGCCTGACCGTGCTCGCGGACTGACGCTACTCCACGGCGATGCGGTTGCGGATGCCCGCGCCGGCCGAACGTCCGGCGTCGATCAGCGCCTGAGTGCGGTCGCGCGCCCAGGTGGCGCCCATGTTCGGGCGCAGGTCCGCATCGCGTTCGTCGACCACGGCATAGGTCACGAGGAACCCCTGCCCCGCACGCCCGGCGATGATGGCGAGCTCCACCACCATGAAGCTCACATGCAGCTCGGGCGTGCAGGATCCGCCGCGGTCGATCGCCATGCGGACTTCCCGCTGAAGCCCGGCGGTGAAGGCCAGCGCGTCGTCGCGCGCGTCGTTGTGGCGCACGACATGGATGCAGGACGCGGCCGCGCCGCCCGACCAGGCCATCCCCAAGAGCATCGCCAGCGCCGCGCGCACCGAAGCCTCCTTCCGCTCATCGCCCGCGGAGGATGCCCGCAAGCGCGCCGCGCCGCACCCCCTTCGAAGGAGCCCCCGCCATGGACCCGCGCCAGACCCGCGGCTACCGCAACCGCAACCCCGGCAACATCGACCACGTGCCGGCGAATCGCTGGCAGGGCCTGGCCGACCCGCCGGTCGAGCCCCCCCCGGCCGGCGGCGGCCGGGCGCGATTCGCGCGCTTCGTCAGCCACGAATACGGCATCCGCGCGCTGGCCGCGCTGCTGACCACCTACCAGGACCGCCATGGGCTGCGCACGATCCGCGGCATCGTCTCGCGCTGGGCGCCGGGCCAGGAGAACGACACGGAGGCCTACATCGCCGCAGTGGCGCGGCGGATGGACCGCCACCCGCGCGCGGTGCTGGACCTGCACAGCCATGCCGACCTGCGCCCGCTGGTCGAGGCGATCATCACGCACGAGATCGGCGGCAATCCCTATGACCGCGCGACGATCGACGCCGGGCTGCGCCTGATGGGCGTAACACCCGAGGGGCGTGCGGCGGCGGCGCGCAGCGGCACGGTGCGCGCGGCGGCCGGCACCGCGGCGGCGGGTGTCGCGGCAACGACGCTCGTGCAGCCGCTGGCGGAGGCCGCCGCCCAGGC
>NZ_JACADR010000360.1 GCF_016106005.1 Roseomonas rosulenta | reverse complement strand
CCTGGTCGTCATGGCCCGCGTCCCGGCCTCCCCTGCTGCGCAGCCCGCGCATCGCGCCGGGTTGCGGCGCGGCGGATGAGGGGTGCGGCCCCGGCCCTCGGGCCCCCTGGCCCGGGACGCGCCCCCCAAGCCGCATCCCGCGGCTGCGGCCCCGGGCTTAGACGCCTTCGCCGCGACCGGCAACCGCCGCGTCCGGCATCTCGCGCCGCCGTGTCCGGCGTGACCGCGCGTCGCTGTTGAGCGAAACCTGCGCTGCCCGCATGCTGCGCCCGGGTGCGTGGCGGCGGTGTGGCGGGGCCAACCGCCCCCGCCATCGTTTCGGCCGGGCAGGTGCCGCGGCCCCGGGAGAGAGCATGAGACGAGCCTTCCTGCTGGCCGCGGCCGGCCTCGTGGTCGGCGGTCGCGCCATGGCGCAGGCCTTCACCGATGCGCAGCGCGACGAGATCGTGGCGATCCTGCGCGAGGCGCTGCGGCGCGACCCCTCCATCCTGCGCGACGCCTTCGCCGCCATCCAGGAGGCCGAGGAGCGCGAGCGCGGCGAGGCGCAGCGCGCCGGCATCGCCGCCCACCGCGCCGCACTGTTCGACAACCCCGGCGACCCGGTGCGCGGCAACCCGCGCGGCGACGTCACCATCGTCGAGTTCTTCGACGTGCGCTGCCCCTACTGCAAGCGCCTGCACGAGGACATGGAGCAGCTGATCCGCCGTGACCGAAATCTGCGCGTTGTGATGAAGGACATCCCGATCCTGGGCCCGCAGAGCGTGCTCGCCGCGCGCGCCCTGCTCGCCGCCCAGCGTCAGGGCAAGTACGCCGAACTGCACGACGCGCTGATGCGCAGCCGGGGCGAGCCGACCGAAGCGGCGATCCGCGCCGAGGCGCAGCGCGCCGGCCTGGAGGTGCCGCGCCTGCTGCGCGAGATGGACGACCCGGCGATCCAGCGCCGGCTCGATGCCAACCTGGCCCTGTCCCGGTCGCTGCGCATCGAGGGGACGCCGGCGCTGGTGATCGGCGACACGCTGATCCCGGGCGCGGTGCCGCTGGCGCAGCTCGAATCGCTGGTCGCGCAGGAAAGGCAGCGGCCGCGATGACCGCCGCCGCCACCGCCTTCATCTGCGCCACCTGCGGCACGCAGCACGCCCCCTCCGCCGCGCCGCCCGCGACCTGCGTCATCTGCGAGGACCCGCGCCAATGGGTGCCCGCCGCCGGCCAGCAATGGACGACGATGGAGGCGCTGGCGCGCCGCCACGCGGTGGGCTGGCGGGAGGTCGCGCCCGGCCTGCTCGGCTGCGGCATGTTCCCCGATTTCGGCATCGCGCAGCGCGCCCTGTTGCTGCGCACGCCGGCGGGCAACGTGCTGTGGGACTGCATCGCGCTGCTCGACCCGGCCACCATCGCGATCGTGAAGGCGCTGGGCGGCATCCAGGCCATCGCCATCAGCCACCCGCACTACTACACCGCCATGGTCGACTGGGCGCGCGCCTTCGACTGCCCCGTGCTGCTGCACGCCGCCGACCGCCAGTGGGTGATGCGCCCCGACCCCGCCATCCGCTTCTGGGATGGCGAGGCGCACCCCGTGCTGCCCGGCGTCACGCTGCATCGCCTGGGCGGGCACTATGCGGGCGGGACCATCCTGCACTGGTCGGCCGGGCAGGGCGCGATCCTGACCGGGGACATCGCCTCGGTCACGCCGGACCGGCGGCACGTCTCCTTCATGTGGTCCTTCCCGAACTGGGTGCCGCTGCCCGCGGCGGAGGTGGCGCGCATGGGCGCGGTGCTCGATGCGCTGGACTACGATGCGGTCTACGGCGCCTGGTGGGACCGGGTGATCCCGTCGGGCGGCAAGGCCGCGGTGCGGGCCAGCGTGGCGCGCTACATCCGGGCCGTCTCGGGTCCGGGCCCGCTGACCGGCTGACGGGGCGCGCCGGCGCCCGGTCCGGTGCCCCGCCTGTCGGCATGGCCGGCGCGCCCCGCCCTGGCCGATCGCGCCGGGCAAGGCTATGCCCCGGGGCGCCGCCTGCCGGGAAACCCGTGTCGCGATTCGCGCCCCGCCGGCAGGTCCGTTCCCCGACCCGGCCAGAAGGACCACGCCATGCTCAAGATCCACGGCATCCCCCGCTCCCGCGCCTTCCGCTGCATCTGGGCGGCCGAGGAGGCTGGCCTGCCCTACGAGGTGATCCCGATCGGCTTCCAGCCCGGCTTCAAGCTGGAGCGCGCCGTGACGATCAACCCGAACAACAAGATCCCGGCGCTGGAAGACGGCGACCTGGTGCTGTTCGAGAGCCTGGCCATCAACCTGCACATCGCCGCCAAGGCGGGCGCGCCGCTCATGCCGGCCGGCGACGATGGCTCGCGCGTCATGCAGTGGACGCTGTGGACCGCGACCGAGGTCGAGCCGCATGTCATGCGCTGGTCCTACAACGCCTACCTGAAGCCCGAGGCCGAGCGCGTGGCGGCCGAGGCGGCGGCGGGGAAGGAGGCGCTCGATGCCCGGCTGCGCGTGCTCGAGGCCGAGTTGGCGCAGCGACCCTTCCTGCTGGGCGCGGGCTTCACCATCGCCGACCTCAACCTGGCCTCGGTGCTCTATGGCTCCTGGCTCAACGGGTACGACTACGCGCCCTTCCCGAAGGTGAAGGCGTGGATGGATGCCTGCATGACGCGCCCGGCCGCGCTCAGCGCGCGCAAGCAGCGGGAAGGCTGAGCGGACCTTCCGGAATGTCGTCGCCGGCCCGCTCCGGGACCGGCGACGACGGCCCCCGGGATCATCGGGCCGATTGCCGATCGCGCCATCGGGCACGGTCCTGGACCGCGCCGTCGCGGCCGCCGGCTCAGCGCCAGGCGTAGTTGCGGATCGAGCATGTCTCGACGTTGCGCTGCTCGAGGATGCGCCCGTCCATGTAGACGATCCGCATGTCGACGGTGCACACGCCGGTGCGCGGCAGGCCGATCGGCATCGAGGCCCCCGGCGGCAGGATCTGGTTCGGGCCGAGCCGGTCGCGCCCCCAGTTCCGTTCGCTGGTGAGCGAGACATAGATCTCGCGGATCGGCTCCCCGCTGCGGTTGACGAAGACGAAGGAGGGGTCCTCGCGCTCCACCTCCCGCTCGCGCGGCGGTGGCGGCACGGGCGCCTGCGGCACGTCGCGCCCGAAGGTGATGCGGCTGAGCGTGCAGGCATGCACGCCGAGATGCCCGTCCTCGGTCCCGTCGGCGAAGCGCACGCGGATATCGAGGTAGCAGTCGCGGAAGGTGGGCTCGACGAAGACCTGCATGCCCGGCCGCAACGGCTGGCCCAGGATGTTCGGCCCCCAATCCGTCACGCGCGAGGGCGAGACATTGGCCGCCACGATGGTCTGGCCGGTGTTGTTCTGCAGCCAGAAGCGGTTCTGCGCCGCCGCCGGCGCGGCGGAGGCGATCAGCAGCACCAGGGCGGCGAGCAGGCCAGGCAAGCGCATCGTCGTCTCCTGCAGGGGGCGCCATACTAGACGCTTCAGCGCGGCAAGGTGATGGCGCCGTGCCGGGCGTGAAGGGGCGGGCGGATGAACGAGGCGCGGCCAGCGATCCTGGTGCTGGGGGCGGGCGGGCACGGCAAGGCGGTGCTGGACCTGCTGATGGCCCATGGCGGCTTCCGCATCGCCGGCGTGATCGATGCCGCCCCGCGCCTGGCGGCGGTGCTCGGCGTGCCGGTGCTGGGCAACGAGGCCGCGCTGGCGGGCCTCCTGGCCGCGGGGGTGGGCGCCGCGCATCCGGCCATCGGCCACAACGCGCAGCGCCTCGCTGCCGCCGCCCGGTTGCTCGCCGCCGGCTTCACGCTGCC
>NZ_JACADR010000036.1 GCF_016106005.1 Roseomonas rosulenta | reverse complement strand
GCGCGGCGGTACGGGCGGCCGCCTGGCGCGCCGCGGGTGCGGCGGGCGCAGCGGGCTGCGCGGCCTGCGGACGCGGCGCGGTATTGGCGTCTGCCCGGTAGGGCGCCAGCAGCAGCAGCGGGGCGACAAGGGCCATGGCGAGGCCGAGCGAAACCCCTGCGGCGCGGTGTCCGTGCGCAAGCATGGCGGGGTGATGGACCCTCGCACAGCGCCGGGTCAAGCGCGCAACGTCCAGGCCGGACGATGTTTCTTCGCAACGGTCGGCCGCGCCCCGCCCGCGGTGTCGCGCGCCGGGCCGCGCGCGCGCCGGATGGACATGGCCGCGCCGCGCTGCGATTCTGTCGGTAATGGACCCGCCGGCGCCCCGCCGCGCAAGGGCCCCACGTCCGGAGGATGCCGCCATGACCCTCGCCATCGCGCGCCGCGCGCTGCTTGCCGCGCCGCTCGCCGCCCCCGCCCTGGTCCATGCCCAGGGGGGCTGGAAGCCATCGCGGACGGTCAACATGATCGTGCCCTTCGCGGCCGGGTCGGGCACCGACACCGTCTCGCGCCTGCTGGCCTCCCTGCTCGAGGCCGAGTGGGGCATCCAGGTGGTGGTCGACAATCGTCCGGGTGCCAATGGCGCCATCGCCGCGGTGGCCACCGCGCGCGCCGCGCCGGACGGCCAGACGGTGATGATCACGACCAACAGCCCGCATGGCGCCACCCCCGCGCTGATGCGCCGGCCGACCTATGATGCGGTGGCGGATTTCTCGCCGCTGTGCCGGATGGGGACCTACATCTTCGTCCTCGCGATCAACGACCAGGTGCCGGCGCGCAGCTTGGCCGAGTTCCTCGCGCTGGCGCGCGCGCAGCCGGGGCGGATGACCTGCGCCTCGGGCAACACCACCGGCGTGGTGGGCGCGGCCATGCTGAACCGGATCGGCAATGTCGACATCACGCACGTGCCCTACCGGTCCTCCCCGCCGGCGATGACCGACGTGATCGCCGGGCGGGTGAACTCGATGTTCGCCGATGTCGCCGCGTCGCGCGCCTTCCTGGCCGAAGGCAAGCTCAAGCCGCTCGGCATCACCTCGGCGCGGCGCACGCCGCTCTTTCCCGAATGGCCGACGCTTGCGGAAGCGGGGCTGCCTGGCTTCGAGCTGCTCTCCTTTATGGGCGCGGTCGGCCCCGCGCGCATGCCCGAGGAGATGGTGGCCGGCTGGAACGCCGCCATCCGCCGCGTCTGGGACCGGCCCGAGACCGAGCGCCGCCTCGGCGAATTCGGCATCGAGCGCGTCACCTCGACTCCGGCGGAATTCGGCGCCTTCATCCGCGAGCAGATCGCCTTCTGGGGCGAGCAGGCGCGCGCCGCCGGGATCGAGCCCGAGTAGGGGCGTCGCGCCAGGGGCGCGCGAGTCACGGTCGCGCCAAGGGCGCGCGGGTCAAGGTATTGCCAGGGGCGCGCCCGTCATACTTCCGCCACATGCGCGCGCATCATGCCGGCCATCGACAGGCCGCGCCTTGCCGCACGGTCGCGTCGTCACCAATTCGCGCGAAAGCTCAAGAAGGTGAGGGAGGCCGCGACCGTGATCCAAAGGGAAACCAGCATGACCGCTTCCAACCGTGCCGCCGCCACCCTGGCCCGTTCGCTCGCCGAGATCGCCGAGGGCGCGCTGCCGGACCGCATCCGCCTGGAGCAGGCCGCGCGCGTGATCGTGGCGGCGCGCCGCGCCGCGCTGCTGGCGAACCAGGGCGCGATCGCCGCCCCTTCCGTGGCCGACCCGGCCGTGCAGGCGGTGACCGAGATCGCCCGCCATTGGGACGAGCGCGCCGTGACCGCGCTGGAATACGCCGAGGCGCTGCCGGTCGCGGCACTCGAGCGCCTGCTGCGCGCCGCCCCCGGCTGGGCCGCCGCCTTCACCCCCGCCATCGACCGCCTGGCGGCCTGACGCGCGTGATGCACCCGGCGCCACCGCGCCGGGTGTGCCCGCCGGCCATACGCGCTATACCCGCGCTTCGGCGGAGCACGGGACTGACATGATGGCATCGAGCGGCGCAGGCCGGGGCAAGGCAGCTAACGGACCGCGACGCGTCCTGCTGCTGACCGGCGCCTCGCGTGGGATCGGACACGCGACCGTCAAGCGGTTCTCCGCGGCCGGCTGGCGCGTTATTACGGTTTCCCGCCAGCCCTTCCCGGAGCAATGCCCGTGGGAGATGGGCCCCGAAGACCACATCCAACTCGACCTCACCGACCCGACCGCGACCGAGACGGCCATCGCCGAGATCAAGGAACGGCTGAAGCCCGAAGATGGGCGGCTCGATGCGCTGGTGAACAACGCCGCCATCTCGCCCAAGGGGCCGGGCGGGTCGCGGCTCGGCTCGCTCGAGATGGACCTCGAGGGCTGGCTCAAGGTGTTCCGGGTGAATTTCTTCGCCCCGGTGCTGCTGGCCCGTGGCCTCGTCGAACCGCTGAAGAAGGCCAATGGTGCCGTTGTGAACGTGACCTCGATCGCCGGCGGGCGCGTGCATCCCTTCGCCGGCGTGGCGTATTCGACGTCCAAGGCGGCGCTGGCGGGCCTCACGCGCGAGATGGCGGCGGATTTCGCGCCGCTCGGCATCCGGGTGAACGCGATCAGCCCCGGGGAGATCGATACGTCGATCCTGTCCCCGGGTACCGAGAAGATCGTGCAGGAACAGATCCCGATGCGCCGGCTCGGCCGTCCGGAGGAAGTGGCGCAGGCGATCTACTTCCTCTGCACCGAGGCGTCGTCCTATGTGAACGGCGCCGAGATCCACATCAATGGCGGCCAGCATGTCTAGGCGCTCGCCTGCGGCAGGCGCCTGAGTCTTTGTGCGACCCTCAAGCGGCGGGCGCCGCGCATCCGCGCGGCTTGCCTTCGCGCCCTGCGCTGATGCTCCTGGCGCCGGAGTCGGTCTGGGCGCGGTCGCGCTTCGCGCTCGCGGATCGCGCACGGCGCGATCCGGTTTGCTTTGACCTGAAGCAGAGGCCGCCGTCATGCGCCGGCTCGCCTTTGCGCCCTGCGCCGCTGCTCTCGGCCGGGTGGGCGGGGTCGTGCGGTGCGCTCCGGCGTCCTGCTGCGCAGGATCCGCAGGTCGTGCCACATCCTGAACGGCTGACACATGTCGGGTAGCGTACGCAGGCGCGGCGTCGCACCTCTGCGCCTGCTGCTGCCCTTCCTGCGGCCCTATCTGCCGCGCGCCCTGGGCGCGGCGGCGGCGCTGCTCGCCGCGGCGGGGCTGACGCTCGCGATCGGCCAGGGGCTGCGCCACATCATCGACGACGGATTCGCGGGCGGAGCCGGCGCGCTGAACCGGTCGGCGGCCGTGATGGGCGGAATCGTCGCCGCGCTCGGGATCGCGACCTCGCTGCGCTACTACCTGGTCACCTGGCTCGGCGAACGCGTCGCGGCAGACCTTCGCCGCGCGGTCTTCGACCATCTCACGCGGCTCGATGCGCGCTTCTACGAGACGGCGCGCACCGGCGACCTGATGTCGCGCCTGACCGCCGATGTCGCGCTTCTGCAATCGCTGATCGGCTCGGCCATCTCGATGGGGCTGCGCAATGCGCTGACGGGCATCGGCGCCTTCGCGATGCTGGTGCTGACCAGCACCAAGCTCGCGGGGCTGATGGCGGTGGTGGTGCCCATCGTGGTGCTGCCCATGATCCTGTTTGGCCGGCGCGAGCGCCGCCTTTCCAAGGCCGCGCAGGAACGCGTGGCGGACCTCGCGGCGAGTGCCGAGGAAGCCATCAACGGCATGCGCACCGTCCAGGCCTTCACGCACGAGGACGCGGAACGCGCTCGTTACGGCGCGGACTCCGAACGCTCCGTGCAGGCGGCGCTGCGGCGCGTGGCGAACCGCACCATCCTGATCCTGACCGTGATCCTGCTCGGCTTCGGCGCCATCACCTTCGCGCTGTGGGTGGGCGGGCAGGATGTGATCGCGGGGCGCATGAGCGGCGGGGACCTCACCGCCTTCGTCTTCTACGCCGTGCTGCTCGCGAGTGCCGGTGCCACGGTCAGCGAATTGTGGGGCGAGATCCAGCGCGCCGCCGCGGCCGCCGACCGGCTGGCGGAGATCCTGATGGTGGAGCCCGCAATCGCCGCGCCGCCCGCGCCCGTGGCGCTGCCCGCGCCGCGCGGCGCGGTGGCGTTTCGCGACGTGACCTTCCGCTATCCCTCGCGCCCGGAAATCCCGGCGCTCGACCGCTTCTCCCTGGACGTCGCGCCAGGCGAGACGGTGGCGCTGGTGGGCCCGTCCGGGGCGGGCAAGACCACGGTGCTCTCATTGCTGCTGCGCTTCTACGACCCGCAGCACGGGCGCATCGAGCTGGACGGCGTGGACATCGCCGCGGCCGCGCCCGAGGCGGTGCGCGCACGCATCGGCCTGGTGCCGCAGGACCCCTCGATCTTCAGCGCCTCGGTCGCCGACAATATCCGCTATGGCCGCCTGGGCGCGACCGATGCCGAGGTGCGCGCGGCAGCCGAGGCCGCCTCCGCCGCTGGCTTCATCGCGGCCCTGCCCGAGGGCTACGCCACGCATCTGGGCGCGCGCGGCGTGACGCTCTCCGGCGGGCAGCGCCAGCGCATCGCCATCGCGCGCGCCATCCTGCGCGACGCGCCGGTGCTGCTGCTGGATGAAGCGACCTCCGCGCTCGATGCCGAGAGCGAGCGCGCCGTGCAGGATGCGCTGGCGCGCCTGTCGCAGGAGCGCACCACGCTGGTGGTGGCGCATCGCCTCGCCACCGTGCGCGCGGCGGACCGCATCGTGGTCATGGAGGCCGGGCGCATCGTCGCGACCGGCACGCACGAGGCGCTGCTCGCGGAAGGCGGCCTCTATGCCCGCCTCGCCGCGCTCCAATTCGCCGACGCCTGAGGCTCGTCGCCACCGCGGGGAGGCTTCGCCTTCGTGCCTCTCGCAGGCCGGGCGGGCGGGATTCCCGGCCCGTCGCGTTGCGGCGCGGGTGGCGCCGCGCGCGCGGCCCGGCGGGCCGCGGGTCGGGCCTCGCTTCGCTCGCTGTCAGCCCTGCGCGAGGAACGCCAGCACCGCCGCGTTGAAGTCGGCCGGATTGTCCGCCTGCACGCTGTGCGCGGCGTTCGGGATGGTCACGCGCCTGGTGTTCGGCATGGCCCCTTCCAGCGCACCCAGGATGCGCCCGAATTGCGGCTGCGACTGGTCGCCGCCGACCAGCAGGGTGCGGATGCGGATGCCCTCGGCCTCGGCGCGGCTGTAGGGCCGGCGCTGCTCATGCACCTGGCCGAGCAGGGTGCGGGCATTGTCGCGGCTGACGGCCTTGCGCGCCTCCGGCCGCTTGGCCCAGGCGCCGGGGCCGCCGGTGTGCTCGGCGATGACGGTGAGGCCTTCCTCGACCTTTCCCTCGCCGATCAGCGCGGCGCCGCGCGCGAAGGCCGCGCCCTGCTGGCCGGCGGGCGGTGCGCCGCCCAGCGTCTCGTCCAGTTCGCCGCCCGGTTCCAGCAGCACGAGGGATTGCACAAGGTCGGGATGATGCTGCGCGACGCGGAAGGCGATGTGTCCGCCGCGCGAATGGCCAATGAGGCGCACCGGGCCCTCGCCAAGCGCCCTGATGAAGCCCGCGATGTCGGCGGTATGGCGGGCGATGGTGAAGTCGCCTCCGTCGGTCCACTGCCCTGGCCAGCAATGGCGCAGGCTGACGGCGATGGCGTGGTGCGCGGCGCCGAAGGCCTCCATCTGCGCGGCCCAGGAGCGCTGGTCGCCGAGCGTGCCATGCACCATCAGCAGCGGCGGGCCGGAGCCGGCCTCGGCATAGGCGATGGGATAGCCGTCGATGGCGATGCTGGGCATGCGTGCGTCCTCCGTGACGTGCATGGAGGCACGGCGCGCGGCGCGCGGGAAGCCCCGCGGATCAGGCCGCGCGTGCTTCGTCCATGATGGCGCGGAAGTGCCGCACCGTCGCGCCCAGCCCTTCGAAAACGCTCTGCGAAATCAGGAAATGGCCGATCGACACCTCGGTCACTTCGGGCATCGCGGCGATCGGCCCGACGGTGTCGTAGGACAGCCCGTGCCCGGCATGGCACAGCAGCCCTGCCGCGCGCGCCGCCAACGCACCCGCCTTCAGCCGCGCGAGCTGCGCCGCGCGGTTCGCGACCGGCCCCTCGGCATAGGTCCCGGTGTGCAGCTCGATCGCCTGGGCGCCGATGCGAGCGGCGGCCTCGATCTGCGCCGGATCGGCCTCGATGAAGATCGACACGCGCACCCCGGCGGCGCGCAGGCGCTGCACCGCTTCGTGCAGGAAGGGGCCGGCGCGCAGCACGTCGAGGCCGCCTTCCGTGGTGAGCTCCGCACGCTTCTCCGGCACCAGGCAGCAATAGGGCGGGCGGATGCGTTCAGCGAAGGCGACCATCTCCTCGGTCGCGGCCATCTCGAAATTCAGGGGTGCCGCGATCTCGGCGCGGACGCGCTCCACGTCGCGGTCGCGGATGTGGCGGCGGTCCTCGCGCAGATGCATGGTCACGCCGTCGGCGCCGGCCTCGACCACGATGCGCGCGGCTTCGACCGGGCAGGGAAAGGCGCCGCCGCGCGCGTTGCGCAGGGTCGCGACGTGGTCGACATTCACCGAGAAATCGAGATGCGTCATGCGAACCCCCTGGCGCGCGCGAGTTCCGCCGCGAGGCGGATCGCCGCGATCAACGACGACGGATCGGCGCGGCCCGTGCCCGCGATATCGAGCGCCGTGCCATGGTCCGGGCTGGTGCGCACGATGGACAGGCCGAGCGTGATGTTCACCCCGCCCGACATGTCGAGCGTCTTGATCGGGATCAGCGCCTGGTCGTGATACAGGCAGATCGCGGCGTCATAGGTCGGGCGGGCCAGCGCTGTGAACATGGTGTCGGGCGGCATCGGGCCGCGTGCGTCGATGCCCTCGGCGCGCAGCATCGCGATGGCGGGGGCGACGATGTCGATGTCCTCGCGCCCCATGGTGCCGGCCTCGCCGGCATGGGGGTTCAGGCCCGCCACGGCCAGGCGCGGCGCGGCGATGGCGAATTCCTCCCGCAGCGCACGCGCGGTGATGCGGGCCGTCTCGGCGATCAGTTCGGGCGTCAGCCGCGCGATCGCCTTCGCCAATGCCTCGTGGACCGTGACGGGCACCACGCGCAGGTCGGTGCTGGCGAGCATCATCACCGGCGGCACGCCCGTGCCGGCGATCTCGCCGAGATATTCGGTGTGGCCGGGATGGTGGAAGCCCGCCGCGGTGAGGGTCGCCTTCTGGATCGGGTTGGTCACCACGCCCGCGGCGCGGCCGGCGCGCGCGAGGGCCACCGCCTCGGTGATGGCGGCGATCACGGCGGGCGCGTTCGCGGTGTCCGGCTGGCCGGGAACCGGCGGGCGCGGCAGGGGCCGATGCAGCACCGGCAGCGCCTGCGCGAAGACCGCGGCGGCCTCCTCCGGCGCATCGATCGCGCGCACCGGCACGTCGAAGGCGCGCGTCGCGTCGTCGATCAGCACGAAGGCCGGACCGGTTGCGTGGAGCGCGCGCCAGGCGCCGGCGGCGATCTCGGCGCCGATGCCGGCGGGTTCTCCCATGGTGAGCACGAGGGGGCGCATGGGCTCCGCTTTACGTCCTGGCGCGCGACATGGCGAGGGCTTGCGGCGACGCAAGGCGGCGCGCGCCGCGCATGGTAGTGGTGCGCCATGGAGTTCCTGGCGAATTGCCTGCACGACCTGACGGCGCTCGGCCCCGGCGGCGTGCCGGCGGTGATGGCGGCGCTGTTCCTTGCGGGCCTTGCCGGCGGGGCGACGCATTGCGCGGGCATGTGCGGGCCCTTCGTGATCGCCCAGGCGGCGGCGGTGGCGGACCGCGCGGCGGCGGGGGGGATGCTGGGGCGGATCTCCGGCGCGGCGCTGGTGCCCTATCACGCGGGGCGGATGCTGGGCTACGCGGGCCTCGGTGCGGCGGCGGGCGGCTTCGCCGGGATCGTGGCGCTGGGCACGGGGTTGCGCTTCGTGCTGGCGGTGCTGCTCGGCCTCGCGGCGCTGCTGATGTTTGCGCAGGCCAGCACGCGGGTCGCGGCGCTATTGCCGCGGCTGCCGGCGCCGCGGCTGCCGGCGGGGATGGAGCGCCACCTTGGCGCGCTGCTGGCCGCACCCACGGGGCTGCGCGGCGTGGCGCTGGGGCTGACGCTCTCGGCCTTGCCCTGCGGCCTGCTCTACGGCGCGCTGGCGGGGGCGGCGGCGACCGGCTCGGCTCTTGGCGGTGCGCTGGTCATGGCGGCCTTCGTGGCGGGGACGGTGCCGGCGCTGGTGGGCGTGGCGCTGCTCGGGAGGTTCTTCGGCCGGCGCGCGGGGCCGGGGATGCGCCTGGCGGGGGCGGCGCTGTTCGCGCTGAACGGCGTGGTGCTGGCGGTGATGGCGGTGCGGGTGGTGGCCTGACGACACAGACCTGCGGATCGCGCGCAGCGCGATCCGGGAGCGCACGGCGCGACCGCGCCCAACCTGGATGCCGCGCCGGGCGCGTCAGTGCAAGGCGCGAAAGCCAAGGCCGCGGATGCGGCCGCGTCACACCGCAGGCGTGCCTTCGGCACGACGCGCCTGAGGGCAAAAAAACTAGTCCACCAGGTCGCGATAGGCATGGAACGTCGCATGCCCGACCAGCGGGATCACCAGCGCGAGGCCGAGGAAGAACGGCACCATCGCCATCGCCGTGAAGACCACGATCAGCCCGGCCCAGAACAGCATCGCGCCGGGATTGGCCAGCACCGTGCGTACCGAGACCGCGATCGCCTCCATCGCCGTGATATCGCGATCCACCAGCATCGGGATCGACACGGCGGAAATCGCGAAGGCTGCCCCCGCCAGCACGGCGCCCGCGCCGGTACCCACGATCAGGAAGGGCAGCAGCATGTCGGACCGCAGCATCGCCATCGGCAGCGCTTCCAGCGAAGGGGTGAAGTTGATGCCGAACATCAGCATGAAGATCAGCGCCGCGACCCGAACCCAGAACAGGTGCAGCAGCACCAGCACCACGCCCATGAAGGCCAGCTGCCCGCCATTGCGCGTGAAGCCCGCCATGCAGGCGGCGAAGGTGACGGGCTTACCTTCCTCGCGCAGGCGGGACGCCTCGTAGAGCCCCGCGGCGAGGATGGGTGCGACCATGAAGAAGCCGGCCGAGGCCGGCAGGATGGCCCAGGCGGTGCGCGCCCAGAGCAGCACCAGCGCCAGCACCCAGCCCGCCAGCGTCAGCGCGCCGCCATAGAAGAAGCCGATCTGCGGGTTCGCCATCAGGTCGCGCCAGCCCGCGGTCAGCCAGGCCCAGGGCCGGTCGGGGGCGACGGTGCGGATGATGGCGGGTCGACGGGTGGCGGCTTGCGCATCGCTCGGCATGGCAGGTTCTTCCCCCCGGCACGGGCGGCTCGGCCGCCCCGGACTGCCGCGCAGGCTAATCCTGCTGCAGCGCAAGAAACTTGATCCGGATCAAGGACGCTGCGCGGCCTCCGGCGTTCCCTGCCGGCCGTGGCGCGCATCGCGACTCCGCGGCGGCGCCGGTGTGGGAGAAATCGGTCGTGGCAGCAGCAACGGCAAGCGCCGCCCTGGCGCCGGGGCAGGCGATGCGGGCGGGAGAGGTGACGTTTGTGGAGGCGCCGATCCGTGCCTTCGCCATCGCCACCGCCTTCTGGGGCGTGGTGGGCTTCCTGGTGGGCGTGGTGATCGCCTCGCAACTGGCTTTCCCGCTGCTCAACCTCGACCTCGAATGGACCACCTTCGGGCGGCTGCGCCCGCTGCACACCAGCGCGGTGATCTTCGCATTCGGCGGCAATGCGCTGCTGTGCACGTCGCTGTTCGTGGTGCAGCGCACCTGCCGTGCGCGCCTGTTCGGCGGTGACGATGCCGGCTGGTTCCTCTTCTGGGGCTACCAGTTCTTCATCGTCATGGCGGCACTCGGCTACGTGCTCGGCATCACGCAGGGCAAGGAATACGCCGAGCCGGAATGGTACGTGGACATCTGGCTGACGGTGGTCTGGGTCGCCTACCTGATCATCTTCGCCGGCACGATCATGAAGCGCGAGGAACCGCACATCTACGTGGCGAACTGGTTCTTCCTTGCCTTCATCATCACGGTCGCGGTGCTGCATCTCGGCAATAACATCTCGATCCCGCTGGATGTGGGGTCGTCCTCGTCCTACGCGGCGCCGCCCGGCGTGCAGGGGGCGATGATCCAGTGGTGGTACGGCCACAACGCTGTGGGCTTCTTCCTCACCGCCGGCTTCCTCGGGATCATGTACTACTTCATCCCGAAGCAGGCCGAGCGCCCGGTCTATTCCTACCGGCTGTCCATCGTGCACTTCTGGACGCTGATCTTCCTGTATATCTGGGCCGGCCCGCACCACCTGCATTACACCGCGCTGCCCGACTGGGCGCAGGTGCTGGGCATGGTCTTCTCGGTCGTGCTCTGGATGCCCTCCTGGGGCGGCATGATCAACGGGCTGATGACGCTCTCGGGGGCGTGGGACAAGCTGCGCACCAACCCCGCACTTCGCTTCAGCGTGACCGCGGTCGGCTTCTACGGCATGTCCACCTTCGAAGGCCCGGTCATGTCCATCCGCGCGGTGAACGGGCTCTCGCACTACACCGACTGGACCATCGGTCATGTGCATTCCGGTGCGATGGGCTGGGTCGGCTTCATCACCTTCGGCGCGCTGTACTACCTGTTCCCGGTGCTGTGGCGGAAGCAGGCGATCTGGAGCGAGAAGCTGATCGCCTGGCATTTCTGGCTCGCGACCCTCGGCATCGTCTTCTACATCACCGCGATGTGGGTCTCGGGCATCATGCAGGGGCTCATGTGGCGCGCCTATGACGAGCTCGGCTTCCTCCAGTACTCCTTCGTCGAGACCGTGGAGGCGATGCACCCCTACTACGTGATCCGGCTGCTGGGCGGGCTGCTCTACCTGACCGGCGCGCTGATCATGGCCTTCAACCTCTGGAAGACGGTGACCAGCAGCGAGGAGGCCGCACCGGCCCCCGTCGCCGCGCCGGCTTCCGCCATCGCCGTCGCGGCGGAATAAGGGAGCACAGGCAGATGTTCGCATGGCTTCGCGACCACGGCATCATCGAGCGCAACGTGGTGCTGATGGCGGTGCTCACCCTCATCACCATCTCGATCGGCGGGCTGGTGCAGATCGTGCCCCTGTTCGCCGTCGAGACCACGATCGAGCGCGTGGCGGGGGTGCGCCCCTACACGCCGCTCGAACTGCGCGGACGCGACATCTACGTCCGGGAGGGCTGCTACAACTGCCACTCCCAGATGATCCGCCCCTTCCGCGACGAGCTCGAGCGCTACGGCCACTACTCGCTCGCGGCCGAGAGCATGTACGACCATCCCTTCCAGTGGGGATCGAAGCGGACCGGGCCGGATCTCGCGCGCGTCGGCGGGCGGTATTCGGATGACTGGCAGGCGCAGCACCTGCGCTCCCCGCGCGCGCTGGTGCCGGCGTCCATCATGCCGCCCTATGCCTTCCTCGACCGGCCCCTCGATGTCTCGGACGTGCAGGCGCGCATGCGCGCGCTGCGGGTCGCTGGCGTGCCCTACACCGACGACATGATCGCGAATGCGGTGGCGGACCTGCGCGCGCAGGCCATGCCGGATGCCGATCCCGCCGGTTTCCAGGGCCGCTACGCCCGCGCCCGCCAGGCCGCCTTCGACGGCGACCCCGGCGTGGTGACCGAGATGGATGCGCTGGTCGCCTACCTGCAGATGCTCGGCACGCTGGTCGACTTCCGCGACGTCACCCCCGCGCAGCTGCGCCAGCCCTGAGGAGCGCGCGATGGACACGCTGATCGAACACCTGCCCACGCTGCGCGCCCTCTGGGTCGTGTGGTTCTTCGTGCTCTTCCTCGGGATGTTGTGGTTCGTGCTGCGCCCGTCGAGGAAGCGCCACTTCGAGGACCAGGCCGATATTCCGCTGCGGGACGACGACGTCCCCGGCGCACGCAGCACCCGCTGAGGAGCATCCGAGGATGCCGACGAAGATCGAGAAGGACAGCCTGACCGGCACCGACACCACCGGCCATGAATGGGACGGGCTGAAGGAGCTGAACACCCCGCTGCCGAAGTGGTGGCTCTATACCTTCTACGCGACCATCGCCTTCGCCGTGGTCTGGGTGGTGATCTACCCCTCGCTGCCGGGCTGGAAAGGCGTGTCGGGCTGGGTGGCGCGTGAGGCGGTGGTCGCCGACGTCGCCGCCGCCCAGGCGCACAACGCGCCCATGCTGGCACGGCTTCGCGAGGCGACGCCGGCGCAGATCGTGGCCGACCCGGAACTGCGCGCCTTCGCCATCGCCGGCGGGCGCGGCGCCTTCGCGAACAACTGCGCCTCCTGCCACGGCGCGGGCGGTCAGGGTGCCGTGGGCGGCTTCCCGTCCCTGGCCGATGACGACTGGATCTGGGGCGGCTCGCTCGAGGCCATCCAGCACACCATCCGCCACGGCATCCGCTCGAACGAGAGCGACGACCAGCGCCAGAGCATCATGCCGCGCTTCGGCGCCGACGGCCTGCTGACCCGTGCGCAGATCGAGGACGTGGCGGAGCACGTGCTCTCGCTCACGAGCCGCGCCACCGACCAGGCGGCAGCCGCGCGCGGTGCGGCGATCTACGCCGAGCAGTGCGTCGCCTGCCATGGCGAGCGCGGCGAGGGGAACCGCGATGTCGGCGCCCCCCGGCTGTCGGACCAGGTCTGGCTCTATGGCGGCAGCAAGCGTGACATCGTGGCGATGATCACCAACCCGCGCGCGGGCGTGATGCCGGCCTGGCAGGGGCGGCTCGATCCCGCCATCGTCAACATGCTCGCCGTCTACGTGCATTCGCTGGGTGGGGGCGAGTAGGGCCGCGCGCCATGAACACGACCGAGGCACCGCACCGCGCGAAGGCTGATCAGCCGGCGGCGACACACGTCGCCGCCGCCGACCAGCCGCTCTATGCGTCGCGGGTGAAGGTCTATCCGAAGCGTGTCTTCGGGAAGGTGCGCTCGGTGAAGTGGGCGGTGCTGATCGCCTGCCTCACACTCTACTACATCGTGCCCTGGCTGCGCTGGGACCGCGGGGAGGGCGTGCCCGACCAGGCTGTGCTGGTCGATATCTTCAACGCGCGGCTGTTCTTCTTCTGGGTCGAGCTGTGGCCGCAGGAGATCTACTTCCTCGCGGGCGCGCTGATCCTGGGCGCCTTCGCGCTGTTCGCGGTCTCCTCGCTGTTCGGCCGGCTGTGGTGCGGCTTCACCTGCCCGCAGACGGTCTGGACCGACCTGTTCATGTTCGTCGAGCGATGGATCCAGGGCGACCGCAACGCGCGCATGAAGCTCGACCAGGGGCCGCGCGACGCGAACTACTGGACGCGCAAGGCGCTGACCCACGCGGTCTGGCTGCTGATCGCGGCGGCGACCGGCGGCGCCTGGGTGATGTACTTCAACGACGCACCCACCGTCACGCGTGCCATCCTGACCGGCCATGCCTCGGCGCAGGTCTATTTCTTCTTCGCCCTGTTCGCCGGCTTCACCTACCTGCTGGCCGGCTGGGCGCGCGAGCAGGTCTGCACCTACATGTGCCCCTGGCCACGCTTCCAGGCGGCGATGCTCGACGAGAACTCGCTGGTCGTGACCTATCGCGACTGGCGCGGCGAACCGCGCGGCAAGCTGAAGGCGGAAGGCGTCGGCGACTGCGTGGACTGCTTCGCCTGCATGCATGTCTGCCCCACGGGCATCGACATCCGCGACGGCCAGCAGCTCGAATGCATCGGCTGCGGGCTGTGCGTGGATGCCTGCGACAGCGTGATGGGCAAGCTCGGCCGGCCCAAGGGGCTGATCGCCTTCGAGACGCTGAAGAACCTCTCGGCCAGTGCGGCCGCCACCGCCGGTTTGGCGCCGGGCCTCGAACGCCAGAAGGCGGGCATGGCCGCGCGCCACCTGCCGCGCTTCATCCGCCCGCGGACCGTGATGTATGCCGGCGCGCTGACGGTGGTGTCGCTGGTGATGCTGGGCGCCTTCCTGCTGCGCTCCACGCTCGA
Source organism: Roseomonas rosulenta (assembly GCF_016106005.1). Lineage (GTDB taxonomy): Bacteria > Pseudomonadota > Alphaproteobacteria > Acetobacterales > Acetobacteraceae > Neoroseomonas > Neoroseomonas rosulenta. The sequence goes on along the minus strand of NZ_JACADR010000036.1, from coordinate 13,069 downwards.
CGTCACCGTGATCCGCGACCGCGCGCCGCTGTTCGTGCGCCTGTCGGATGGCGGCATCCGCAACGCCTTCACCGTGAAGATCGTCAACAAGACGCGCGAGGAAGCGCCGCTCGCCCTCGTGCTGCAGGCCCCGGAGGGCTTCCGCATGGTGGTGCAGGATGTCGAGGCCGATGCGCAGGGCCGCCCGCTGCTGCCGCGCCGTGCGGACGGCATCGCGCAGTACCGCGTGCTGGTCACCGTGCCCGGTGGCCAGCGGGTCGCGGAATCCACCCCCGTCACCTTCCGCCTGCTCGACGCGAACGGGCGCGCGGTGGCGAGCAATTCCTCCACCTTCGCAGGACCCCGGCCATGAGCGCCTCGACCCACGACCCGCGGCGCAGCCGCTGGATCCCCTGGGCCTTCGTGGGCGGCATGGGCGTCGTGATCGCGGTGAACCTGGTGCTGGTCTACTACGCCGTCTCGACCTTCACCGGCGTCACGGTGCCGCGGTCGTATGAGCGCGGGCGCGGCTACGACCAGGTGCTGGCGGAAGCGGCGCGGCAGGACGCGCTGGGCTGGAAGGCCGAGGTCACGCTCGCCGGCGGCGCGCTCATCGTCGCCGCCACCGACCGCGAGGGCCGTGCCATCCCCGGCCGCATCGAGGGCGTGCTGCTGCGCCCGCTCGAGGGTGTCGAGCTGCCGCTCGACTTCGTGCCGCGCGGTACCGGGCGATGGTCCGCCGAGGCGCTTCCCGCGCAGCGCGGCCAGTGGGAGGCGCGCCTCACCCTGTTCGGCCCGGACGGGACGCCCTTCGACATCCGCCGCCGGGTGATGGTCCCGTGAGCCTGATCGGCCGCGCCCAGCCTGTCGCGCCCGCCGCGGTCTCCGCCGCCGCCTGCGCCCATTGCGGCGCGCGGCTCGCGCCGGGCCAGGCGCGCTTCTGCTGCGCCGGCTGCGAGGGCGCGCATGGGCTGGTCGCCGGCCTTGGCCTCGATGCCTTCTACCGCCGGCAGCTGACCGAGGCCGGGACGCTGCGACCAGAAGCGGCGGCGCCCGCGATCGACCTCGCCCCCTTTGCCACCACGGAGCGCGACGGGGTGCATCGGCTCGACCTGGTCATCGCGGGGCTGACCTGCGGCGCCTGCGTCTGGCTGGTGGAACAGGCGCTGGCGGCGGAACCCGACGTGCTCTCGGCGCGCGCCGCACTCGCCACGCGGCGGTTGTCGGTCACCTGGCGCGGCGAGGCTTCGCGCGCGAACGACCTTGTCGGGCTGCTCGCACGGCTCGGCTTCCGCGCGGCGCCCTGGTCGCCGGCCTGCCTGCGCGCCACCGAGGATGCCGAGGGCCGCGCGCTGACCCGCGCGCTCGGCATCGCCTTCTTCGGCTCGATGAACGTGATGCTCGTCTCGGTCGCCGTCTGGGTCGGCGGCGACATGGGCGAGGCGACGCGCCACGGGCTGCACTGGCTGGCGGCGCTGATCGGCCTGCCGGTGGTGCTGGTGGCGGGCATGCCCTTCTACCGCTCGGCCTGGGTGGCGCTGCGCGCGGGGCGGCCGTCGATGGACATGGCCGTGTCGCTCGGCGTGCTCGCCACGGCGGCGATGTCGCTGTCCGAAACCTGGTTCAATGGCCCTTATACCTATTTCGACGGCGCGACCGCGCTGATCGCGCTGCTGCTGGCCGGGCGCGTGCTCGACCGTGCCGCGCGGCGGCGTGCGCGGCAGTCGGTGGCGGAACTGCTCGCGCTGCAGGAAGGCGTCGTCACCCGGCTTCTGCCCGACGGTCGCAACGAAGCGGTGCCCGCCGAGGCCGTCGTCGCCGGCGACCGTGTCCTGGTCGCCGCCGGCGAGCGCCTGCGCCTCGATGGCGTGGCCGCGGAGGAGACCCTGCTCGACGCCGCCGCCACGACCGGCGAGAGCGTGCCGCGCGCCTTCGCACCCGGCGATGCGCTGCCCGCCGGTGCGGTGAACATGGGCGCTGCCTTCACCATGACGGTCAGCGCGGCAGCGAAGGACGGCTCGCTTGCCGCCATGGCGCGGCTGCTGGAACGCGCGGAGCAGGCCAAGGGCCGCTTCGTCGCCATCGCCGACCGCGCCGCGCGGGTCTATGTGCCGGCCGCGCATGCGGTGGCGGCGGCCACCTTCCTGCTGTGGTGGGGCGTACTGGGCGCGCCCTGGCAGGTGGGGCTGGTGAATGCCGTCTGCGTGCTGCTGATCACCTGCCCCTGCGCGCTGGCCCTCGCCGTGCCGGCGGTGCAGGTGGTCGCGGTGGGCGCGCTGTTCCGCCGCGGCGTGCTGGTCACCTCGTCCACGGCGCTCGAACGCCTGGCCAGCGTCGACCACGCCGTGCTCGACAAGACCGGCACGCTGACCGAGGGCCGGCCCGTGCTGCTCCCCGAAGGCCAGGACGATGCCATGCTGGCGCGCGCGGCGGGGATGGCGCACGCCTCGCGCCACCCTCTGGCGCAGGCGCTGGCGCGTGCCTGCCCGGAGGCGCCGCCGGCGGATGCCGTGCGCGAGATTCCCGGGCAGGGGCTCGAGGCCGGCGCTGCACGGCTCGGCTCGCCCGCCTTCGTCGGGCTGCCGGCCACGAGCGACGGCATGACGCTGGCCTTCCGCGAGGGCGAGGCCGCGCCGGTCCTGTTCCGCTTCGCCGACCGCATGCGGGAGGACGCGCCGGAGGCCGTGGCCGCGCTCGCCGCGCTGGGCCTGAAGGCCGAACTTCTCTCCGGCGATGGCGAGGGGGCGGTGGCCGCGCTGGCCTGGCAGGCCGGCATCGCGGAATGGCGCGCGGGGGCCGATCCAGTCGCGAAGCAGGCGCGCATCGCGGCGCTGGCCGCCGCCGGGCGCCGGCCGCTCATGGTGGGCGATGGCATCAACGACGCCGCCGCCCTCGCGGCCGCGCATGTCTCCGCGAGCCCCGCGGGGGCGACCGACCTTGCGCAATCCGCCGCCGACCTGGTGCTGAAGCGCGATGGCCTCGCGATGCTGCCGGTGGCCATCCGAATCGCGCGGCGCGCGCAGGCGATCGCGCGGCAGAACATCGGCTTCTCGGCGGGCTACAACCTGGTGGCCGTGCCGCTCGCGGTGGCGGGGATGGTCACGCCGCTGGTCGCGGCGCTGGTCATGGCCTCCTCCTCCATCATCGTCGTGATGAACGCGCTGCGGGCCGGGAAGGACTGAGCCATGGACATCCTGCTCTACCTGATCCCCGTCTCGCTGCTGCTGGGCCTGCTCGGCCTGGTGGCCTTCCTGTGGACCATGCGCTCGCGCCAGTACGAGGACCTCGACGGCGCCGCCGCCCGCATCCTGTTTGACGACCAGCCCCGCAAGGAGACCCCGAAATGACCGGAACCCGCGCCTTTTTCCTTGCCTTCTACGCCGTGCTCGCGCTGGTGGGGCTGTTCCTCGCCGCGGCGGCGAAGGATGCCGGCATCACCATCTTTGCCTGGGGCCTGGTGCTGTTCGGCGTGCTGAACGCCTACCGGACCATCGGCGCGTATTTCGACAAGGCCGGCAAGGCGCACTGAACCGCCGGCCTCGGCAGGCGTCACGGCACCGGCGAGATCACCCGCTTCAGGCAGCGCAGGGTGAACGCGGTACGGGTGTGCCGCACGCCGGGCAGGCGGTAGATCTTCTCGCGCAGCAGCGCCTCGTAGCCCGCGGTGCCGCCGACGGCGGCCTTCAGCACATAGTCGTATTCGCCGGTCACCAGCCAGCATTCCAGCACCTCGGGAATGGCGAGCACCGCCTGCTCGAAGCGGGTGAGCTGCGTCTCGTCGTGGCGTTCCATCATCACCTCCAGGAACACCGTGTCCGGCAGGCCGAGCGCGGCCTGGTCGAGCAGCGCGTGGTAGCCCTGGATGACGCCCGCCTGCTCGAGCCGCTTCACCCGCGTCCAGCAGGGGGAGGGGGAGAGCCCCACCTCCTCGGCCAGTTCCGCATTGGTCAGCCGCGCCCGGCGGGCCAGCGCGCGGAGGATCTTTCGGTCGATGGCGTCCATCCCGGCAGGATGTTCCGCCTGTTCGGCGCCGCACAACAGGAATCGAAAAGATCGGCTGCGCGCCCGGGCGCATCATCCCGCCATTGGCAGACCGCTCCGGGACCCCCAACATGACCGCCATGGGCAGCATCATCCGACCCGACGCGACACTCGAGGACCGCTGGGACGCCACCGGCGAACCGGTGCTGCTCACCGGCACCCAGGCGCTGGTCCGCCTGCCGCTGCTGCGGCGCGAGATGGACGCCGCGCTGGGCTGGAAGACCGGCGGCTTCATCTCCGGCTATCGCGGATCCCCGCTGGGCGGCTTCGACCGCGAACTGGCGAAGCAGGCGGCGCGGCTGAAGACGCACGACATCGTCTTCCAGCCCGGGCTGAACGAGGACCTGGCCGCCACCGCCATCTGGGGCACGCAGCAGGTGGGCCTCACGCCCGGTGCGACGGTCGAGGGCGTGTTTGCCATCTGGTACGGCAAGGGGCCTGGCGTGGATCGTTCAGGCGACGTGCTGCGCCATGCCAACAGCGCAGGGACCATGCCGCGCGGCGGCGTGCTGGCGCTGGCCGGCGACGATCCGTCGTCGAAGTCCTCCACCATCACCTCCGGCTGCGAATACGCCTTTATGGACGCCGAGATCCCCGTCCTCGACCCGGCGGATGTCGGCGAGGTGCTGGAGTTCGGCCTCAAGGGCATCGCGCTGTCGCGCTTCGCCGGCACGTGGGCCGGCATGAAGTGCGTGGCGGACACGATGGACGCGTCGATGACCGTGCTGCTCGACCCGGCGCGCTACGCCACGCGCGATCCGGTCGGGCTGGAGCCCTCGCCGGATGGCCTCCACATCCGCCTGCGCGATACGCCGATCGCGCAGGAGGCGCGGCTGCGCCACTACAAGCTGCCGCATGCGGTGGCCTTCGCCCGCGCCAACGGCTTCGACCGCATCGTGCTGGACGCGCCCGATTCACGCTTCGGCATCGCCGTGCGCGGCAAGGCCTATGCGGTGTTCCGCCAGGCGCTGGAGGAGGCCGGCATCAGCGAGGCCATGGCCCGCGACGCAGGCCTGCGCATCTGGAAGGTGGGCCTGGCCTGGCCGATGGACGCCGAGGCCGCCCGCGCCTTCGCGCATGGCCTCGAGGAGATCCTGGTCATCGAGGATCGCCGCCCGATGCTGGAATGGCAGCTGCGCGACGCGCTGTTCCATGCGCCCACCCGCCCGCGCGTGGTGGGCAAGCGCGACGAGAAGGGCCGGGCGCTGCTGTCGGACCTGACCGAGCTCGACACCGGCGCCATGCTGCGCGCGCTCGCCGCCCGCCTGCCCGAGGCCCTGCGCACCGACCGGCTACGCGCGCGTATCGCGGAGCTGGATGCGCTGGCCGCCGCGCAGGCCGCGCCGCTGCACGCGCGCGACCCGTATTTCTGCCCCGGCTGCCCGCACAACACCTCCACGCGCATCCCCGAGGGGTCTCGCGCGCTGGCCGGCATCGGCTGCCACTACCTCGCCAAGAACATGGACCGGAACTCCGACCTGTTCACCCAGATGGGCGGCGAGGGCATGCCCTGGATCGGCCAGTGCCACTTCACCACCGAGAAGCACGTCTTCGCCAATATCGGCGACGGCACCTGGGGCCATTCGGGCAGCCTGACCGTGCGCTTCGCCGTGGCGGCGAAGGCCAACATGACCTTCAAGATCCTGGTCAATGGCGCGGTCGCCATGACCGGCGGCCAGATGCCCGAGGGCGAGATCAACGTTCCCCACATCGCCGCCGCGCTGCGCGCGGAGGGCGTGCAGCGCATCGAGATCGTCGCCGACGACGAGGACCGCCACCGCGCCAACCCGCTGATCCCGCCGGGCGTGGGCTTCCATCATCGTTCGCAACTGGACGCCGTGCAGCGCGAACTGCGCGACGTGCCGGGTGTCAGCGCCATCATCTACGACCAGGAATGCGCGACGGAACGTCGCCGCAAGCGCAAGCGCGACCTCGCTCCCAAGGCCGAGCGGCGCGTGATGATCAATCCGCGGGTCTGCGAGGATTGCGGCGACTGCTCGCGCGCCTCGAACTGCCTGGCGGTGGAGCCGGTCGAGACGGAATTCGGCCGCAAGCGCCGCATCGACCAGTCCGCCTGCAACCAGGACCTTTCCTGCGTGCAGGGCTTCTGCCCCTCCTTCGTCACGCTGGTCGGCGCCCGGCCGGCCGAGCACGTCGTGGCCTCCGCCGGTGCCGAACCGCCGGAACCCACGCGTCCGGTCATCGGCGCGGAACCCTGGAACCTTCTGATGGCCGGCGTGGGCGGGCAGGGGGTGTCCTCGCTCGCCGCCATCCTGGCGCAGGCCGCGCATCTCGAGGGGCGGCCCGTGCGCAGCCTCGATTTCCTCGGCCTCGCGCAGAAGGGTGGCGGTGTCTATGCGCAGCTGCGCATCGGCGCGGTGGGGGCGGCGCCGGATGCCATCGCCGGCGCGCGCATCGGTGCCGGGTCCGCCGATCTGCTGATCGCCGCCGACATGGTGGTGGCGCATGGCACCACGGCGCGCCCGCTGCTCGGCCCCGCGCGGACGGTCGCGGTGGTGAATGCCGACCTCGCCCCCACGGCGCAGTTCGTGAAGGACACCGGCACGCGCTACCGCGCCGCCGAGATGCTGGCCTCGATCCGCAGCGCGTGTCGCGACACCGTGGCGCTGGGCGGCACCACGCGCGTCACGGCGGAGCTCGGCGATGCGGTGATGCTCAACGTCTTCCTGCTCGGCATCGCCTACCAGCGCGGCCTGGTGCCGCTCTCGGCCGAGGCGATTTCCCGCGCGCTGGAACTGAACGGCGCGCAGGTGGCGCTGAACAAGGAGGCCTTCGCGCGCGGGCGCGCCGCGCCGCTTGAAGACCTGCACCCGCCGGCGGATGCGGCCGAGACCCTCGATGTGCTGGTGGCGCGCCGCGTGGCGGACCTCACCGCCTACCAATCCGCGCGCTATGCCCGCGACTACGCGGATTTCGTCGCCCGCGTGCGCGGCGCCGAAGCCGCGGCCATCCCCGGCGAGGAACGCCTCGGGCGCGCCGTCGCGACGCAGCTGCACCGCCTGATGGCGTACAAGGACGAATACGAGGTCGCGCGCCTGCATGCCGACCCGGCCTGGCAGGCGACGCTCGCGCAGTCCTTTACCGGCACGCAGCGCATTGAGCTGAACCTGGCCCCGCCGATCCTGGCCAAGATCGACCCGGTTACAGGCGTGCCCGCCAAGCACGCCTTCGGCCCCTGGATGTTGAGCGCCATGTCTCTGCTGCGACACGGCAAGGCGCTGCGCGGCACCGTGCTCGACCCCTTCGGCCGCACCGAGGAACGTCGCATGGAACGCGCCCTGCCGGGCGAGTTCCGCGCCGGGATCGAGGGCTTCCTCGCGACGCTGCCGCCGACCCACGCGCAGGCCTGCGACTGGGCCGAGGCCTGGGCCGGCGTGAAGGGCTTCGGGCATGTGAAGGCGCGCAACCTCGCGGCCGTGCGCACGCGCCTCGCGGCCCTCGCGCCGGGCTGACGCGCGCCGCGTCAGCCCTGCATGGTCTGCGAGACCCCGGCCGGCGCGGCGGTCCGCCCGCCATCGATCACGTACTGCGCGCCGGTGACGTTGCCGGCCAGGTCCGAGCACAGGAACAGCACGACATTCGCCACCTCCTCCACCGTGCCGTAGCGGCGTAGGGGAATGCCGGCGGTATAGGCCGCCTCGACGCTCTCGGGCCGGTTGGGCGAGATCTGGCGCTCGATGTCGCGGATCATGCGCGTGTCGATCGGCCCGGGGCAGACGGCGTTCACGCGAATGCCGAGCGGCCCGACCTCGCCCGCCACGGATTTCGTCAGCCCTAGCACGGCATGCTTCGACGCGACATAGGCCGGCATCCGCGCCGTCCCCAGCAGCCCCGCCGTCGAGGCCGTATTCACGACCGCCCCCGCCCCCTGGCGGATCATCACCGGCAGCACGTGCTTGAGGCCGAGGAAGACGCCCTTCACGTTCACCGCCATCACAGCGTCGAAATCCGCTTCCTCGTAGTCCACCACCGAGGCGACGCGGCCCTCGATGCCGGCATTGTTGTGGAAGCAGTCGATGCGCCCGAAGGCGTCCAGCGCGCGCGCGACGTAGCGCGCCACATCGGCGGCGCGCGTGACGTCGGCCGCGCAGGGCAGCGCCTGGGCGCCGATCTCGGCCGCGACCGCCGCAGCCGCGGCTTCGTCGCGATCCACCACGAGCACCCGTGCGCCGCGCGTGGCGAAGGCGAGGCACACGGCGCGGCCGATCCCGTTGCCGCCACCGGTGACCACCGCTGCCTTGCCGCTGAAATCCATGCCCGCTTCCTCCCCGTGTCGCCGTGCCGCCCGGCCCGCGCCCTGCGACCGCCGGTCGCTCGCTCCCGCGCCTGCCGGGCGGCGCGGCCGATTGCAGATTGCGGCGGATGCGGCGGCGGCACCAGCGCGCCGCCGAGCCCAGGCGCCTCCGGTGCGGCCTTCGCCTGCGCACCGGGGTCGGGTGTGCGCCGCCACGCGGTCTCGGGCGCATTCGCCAGCACGGGCGCCATCCGTCGGGCGGCCTCGGCCTGGGGCGGCGCAGCCTTCGCGGGGCGCGGACTGGCCCCGGTCCGAGATCCGCGCGCGCCCCCGGCCGCGCGATCGTCATGGGCAGCGGGGGAAGGATTCGTCCGCGCCCCGCGCTATGCTGCCCGAAACGGGGGAAACCGATGACCGCCACCTTCGACCTGCCCGAGGCCACGCGCGAGCTGCAATCCGTCGCGCGCGACTTCGCCCGCGACGTGATCGCGCCCAGTGCCCTTCGCTGGGACGAGCAGCGCCACTTCCCCGTCGAGGAGATGCGCCAGGCCGCCGCACTCGGCATGGCCGCGCTCTATGTGCGCGAGGAGAGCGGCGGCGCCGGCCTCACCCGCCTCGATGCCGCGGTGGTGTTCGAAGCGCTCGCCACCGGCTGCCCGACTGTCTCGGCCTACCTGTCCATCCACAACATGGTGGCGTGGATGATCGACCGCTTCGGTTCCGACGCGCAGCGCGCCGAGCACCTGCCCTCGCTGGTGACGATGGAGCGCATCGCTTCCTACGCGCTGACCGAACCGGGGTCGGGCAGCGACGCGGCCGCGCTGCGCACGCGCGCCGCGCGCGACAACGAGGGCTACGTGCTGAACGGCACCAAGCAGTTCATCTCGGGCGCGGGCGTGTCGGACCTCTACCTGACGATGGTGCGCACGGGCGGGGAGGGTCCCTCGGGCATCTCCGCCCTGCTGATACCCAAGGACACGCCCGGCCTGTCCTTCGGCGCGAACGAACGCAAGATGGGCTGGAACGCCCAGCCGACGCGCCAGGTGATCCTGGAGGATGCGCGCGTGCCGGCCTTGGCGCTGCTGGGCGCCGAAGGGCAGGGCTTCCGCTTCGCCATGGCGGGGCTCGATGGCGGGCGGCTCAACATCGCCGCCTGCTCGCTGGGCGGGGCGGAGGCCGCGCTCGCCATCGCGCTCGACTACGTGCAGGGCCGGCGTGCCTTCGGGAAGGCGATCGGGGATTTCCAGAACACCCAGTTCCGCCTGGCCGACATGCGGATCGAGCTCGAAGCGGCGCGCGCGTTGCTGTGGCGCGCCTGCGCGAAGCTCGATGCCGGCGCGCCGGACGCCACGGCATTTTGCGCCATGGCCAAGCGCTTCGTCACCGACACCTGCTCGCGCGTGGCCGACGAGGCGCTGCAGCTGCTCGGCGGCTATGGCTACCTGGCGGACTACGGCATCGAGAAGATCGTGCGCGACCTGCGCGTGCATCGCATCCTGGAAGGCACCAACGAGATCATGCGCCTGATCGTGGCGCGCGGGATGCTCGGCGCGCGCTGAGCGTGCCCCGATGCCAGCGCGCGCCCGGCATGCCGCGCTGAGTCTCACGCCCAGAGCAGCGCATTGCTGTCGAAGCCCTCGGGCGCGAAGCCGGGCATCCAGAATGCCATGTCCACCTCCCCATCGCCGTCGAGGTCGATGCGCAACTGGTTGGTCGCCACGTCGAAGCGGCCTTCCATCTGGCCCTCCCCGGAAAAGGAGGCGGCGCCGCGCCAGTGAAACGGCCCGCTGGCGCCGATGCCCACGAAGCCGATCACGTCGCCCTCCAGCGGGTTGAAGTTCACGATTGTGTCGGGCGCCGCGGCCGTGGATTGCGACACGGCCGTGTAGAGGAAAAGGTCGGCCCCCGTGCCGCCCACCAGCCGGTCCGCCCCCGCGCCGCCGAACAGCGTGTCGCCGCCGCCGCCCCCGGTCAGCGTGTCGTTGCCGCCGCCGCCTTCGAGGAAGGCTTGCCCGCCGCCGGGCGCGACCGTCACCAGGTCCGCCCCGGCGCCGCCGCGCACGCGCTCGACATTGGCGATCAGCACGCTGAAGCCGGCATCGCCCAGCGTGATCATGTCGTAGCCCTCGCCCAGCGAGGCGACCACCCTCGTGCCAGGCCCGTCGAGGACCACCTGGTCGTTGCCGCGGCTGCCGACCACGCCCTCTACGCCCAGCAGGCGCACGCTGTTCGCCCCGGGTCCGAGCACGACGCGATCGACCCCGGCGCCGAGGTCGATTACCGCCCCCGCCGCGGCGCGCGTCAGCACCACCAGGTCGTCGCCGCCATTGCCCTCGATGCGCTCGGCATCGGCGACGATGACGTGGTTGTTGCCCGGCCCCAGCCGCAGCAGGTCGGCCCCCCCGCCCATCCGCAGGATCACGCCCTCGGCCTCGCCCGCCAGGTCGATCGTGTCGTTGCCGTCGCTGCCGACCAGCAGCTCGACCCCCGCCGCCGCGACGGAATTGCCCGCGCGCGTGAGTATCAGCGTGTCGTATCCGCCGCCGAGATCGACCAGCCCCGAGGGCATGGCGCTGCCGAGCACGATGGCGTCGTCGCCGCTGCCGCCGAGGATGGTCTCGGCCATGGCGATGGTGAGGATTTTGCCCCCATCGGCCAGGACCACGCTGTCGCTGCCCGCGCCCATATGGAGGAAGCCGCCGCGCAGCGGATCGAGCAGCGTGGCGTGGTCGTTCCCGCCGCCAGCCTCCAGCACCTCCACGCCAAGCAACCGCACCACGTCGTCGGTGTCGTCCAGGACCAGCCGGTCGCGCCCCGCGCCCAGCGAGACCAGCGCATCGGCCGCGCGTCCGAGGACCCTGACCTGGTCGTGCCCGGCGCCGCCGTTCAGCGACTCCACGCCGGAGACCACGAGGCTGCTGCCCCCGCCCAAGGCGAGATCCAGGCGATCGAGCCCCGTGCCCAGATCCACCAGCATGTCGCGCACCGCGCGGCCGAGCTGGATAACGTCCGCCCCCGCGCCACCGAGCAGCGTCTCGACGCCCCCGATGGCGAGCGTATTGCCGCCATCGGCCAGGCGCAGCGCGTCCTGCCCGCCCATCAGGTCGATCGTGCCGGTCATCGGGGCGGTCAGCGTCAGGTCCTCGTCGCCGCCGCCGCCCCCGACCGTCTCGATGCCGATCAGCCGGGCGGTGACCGGCCCGCCGCGGATCACCAGGCGGTCGGCGCCGCCGCCGAGGTCGATCACCCCGTCCGTGACCGCGCCCGAGAGCGTGACGATGTCCGCCCCGGTCCCGCCGGTCAGCGTCTCGATCCCCACCGCGCGGAGCGTATTGCCGCCATCGACGAGCACCAGCCGGTCGCGCCCGCCGCCTAAGTCGACCAGGCCGCCGATGATGCGCGAGGTCGTGGTGACGAACTCGTCCTCCGCGCCGCCGACCAGCGTCTCGATGCCCTGCATGCGCAGCGTGCCGCCCGCGAGCAGCGTGACGCGGTCCGCACCCACGCCACCGGTGATCGTCTCGACCCCGCGCAGGCTGAGCGTGTTGTCGCCATCGGCCAGCGCGACGCTGTCCTCCCCGGCGCCGAGGTCGATCAACGCGCCCGGGGCGAGCGCATCCAGCATCAGCAGCCGGTCGGCGCCACTGCCCCCGATCACGGTCTCGACGCCGGACAGCCGCAGGGCGTTGCCGTCATTGGCGAGGGTCAGCCGGTCGGCGCCGCCGCCCAGCGCGACCAGCCTGTCCTGCAGCGCGGTGCCAAGCGTGATGAGATCCGCGCCCGCCCCGCCGAGCAGGTTCTCGACGCCGGTCACGGCGAGGGTGCCGCCACCATCGCCCAGCAGCAGCCAGTCCTCGCCGGGGCCGAGGTCGTAGGCGCCCGAATAGGGGCCCTCGATCGTGATGCTGTCGTCGCCGGCGCCGGCGGCGAGAGTCTCGACGCCGCGCAGGGTCAGCTGGTTCGGCCCCGCGGCGAGCGTGAGGCGGTCATTGCCGCCCGCGAGGTCCACCCGCGCGCCGGAGACGGCGCCCGTGAAGGTGACGACATCCTCGCCCAGGCCGCCATCGACGGTCTCGATGTCGGGGGCGAGGAGCAGCGTGCTGCCGCCCCCACCGTTCACCGTGACGCGGTCGGCGCCGGCACCGAGCGAGAGATAGCCGGAGTGGCGCGAGGCGACGATGACCTGGTCGGCGCCCGTGCCGCCGATCACCGTCTCCACATTCGTGACACGCACGACATTGCGCCCATCGGCCAGGATCAGCGTGTCGCTGCCGCCACGCAGCAGGACATGCATACCATCGACCGGCGCGGCGAGCGTGACGATGTCGGTGCCGCTGCCACCGTTCAGCGTCTCGACGCCGGTGACGAGGACTGTGTTCGTCCCGTTGGCCAGGCTGAGCTGGTCGGCGCCGTCGCGCAGGTCGACCATGGCGCCGGACAGGGCGCCGGTGACCGTGATGTCATCCGCGAAGAGACCACCGACGAGGGTCGAGAAGGCCGGCAGCGCCAGCGTGTTGGGCGCCGAGGCATTGAGCGTGACGACGGACAGGGCTGTGGCTCCGGGTCAGAGCCGGCGCGGGGATGCGCCGGGCTCCGGCCAGGATGCCCGTCTGTCTTTAAAAGGAGACGAATTTCCGAGACTGATCTCTGCCGATGAGACGAAATCCCGGAAATGGCGTCAGGTCTTGATGGGACCTCGACTGCCACGGCCGCCGCCCGGCGGATCGCCGGGATCGGTGTCGCTCGGACCCGAGGGCGGCCGTGCGCCGCCGCCTTGCCCGCCGCCCGGCGGGT
>NZ_JACADR010000359.1 GCF_016106005.1 Roseomonas rosulenta | reverse complement strand
CCGCCAGGCCATGTCGCGAGGCGAGCGAACGCCCGGCGAACGGCGCCGTCAGCCGCGCGCCGTCGCCGCCAGCAGCCCGCCGCCCGCCACCAGCGCCGCCGCCACCGCCACGCGCCAGTCGAGCACGCCTTCCCCGGCCACCACCAGCAGCAGCGTCGAGGCGACCGGCACCGCATAGGCCAGCGTGCCGAGCAGGCGCGGATCGCCCCGCTTCATCCCGGCATCCCACAGGAAGAAGGCGGCCCCGAGCGGGCCGGCGCCGAGCAGCAGCACCGCGAGCCATTGCCGCGCATCCGGCACCACCGTCGCCTCGAAGGCCAGGTGCGCCGCGCCGGCCAGCAGCGCGGTGGCGATGCAGAAGCCGGCCAGCGCATCGGTGGGCACCGCCGCCATGCGCTTCGAGGTCACGGAATAGGCCGCCCAGACCACCGCGCAACCCACCGCGCAGGCGAAGCCCCAGGCCGCCCCCGCCGGGAAGGACGCGCCCGCCCCCACCAGCACCGCGCAGCCCACGAAGCCGAGCGCCACGCCCGCCAGCCGCCGCGGCCCCAGCCGCAGCCCGAGCACCGGCGCCGAGAGCAGCACGATCAGCAACGGCCAGAGGTAGTTGAGCAGGTTCGCCTCGACCGCCGGCGCCAGCGCCAGGGCGGCGAAGTACAGCGCGTGGTAGCCGAACAGCCCGCCCACGCCATGCGCCCAGGCCAGCCCGCCCTGGCGCAGCGCGGCGAGCCGCCCGCGCGCCGCCACCACGCCTAGCGCGATCAGCCCCCCCACCGCGAAGGCCATGGCCGTGAGCTGCAAGGCCGGCACGCCCTGCGCCATGCGCGCGAGCAGCGCCAGGAAGGCCCACAGGACCAGGGCGCCGGAGCCGGCGAGGGTGGAAATCGACATGCGGCCGTCGCAGGCTGTCCGGAGGTGTCAGGAAGGGCGCGGCGCCCTGCCGGGGTGCAGGCATAGCGTCGCGCAGCGCGGGGGAAAATGCTGGATTTCGTGGTGCGAACGGCGGTGACCGCCGTTGCCTTGTGGGTCGCGGTGGCGATCCTTCCCGGCCTTCATGCCGCGGATGGCCGGGCGCTGCTGCTCGCGGCGGTGGTGCTCGGCATCGTCAACGCGACCATCCGACCGGTTGCGCTGCTGCTGTCGATCCCGATCACCATCCTGACCTTCGGGCTGTTCATCCTGGTGGTGAATGCGGCGATGCTGGCGCTGGTCGCCCGCCTGGTGCCGGGCTTCACGGTCTCGGGCTTCGGCGCCGCGCTGCTCGGGGCACTGGTCGTCTCCGTCGTCTCGGCCGTGATCAATGGGCGCGCGCGGAAGGTATGAAGCCCAGGCCATGGCGGGGGCATCCGCTGCGCCGCCGGATTGAACGCCCTGCCCGCTTCTGCGAGGCTGCATCGCCAAGCCCGGGACACATCGCATGAGCACAGGCCTTCTCGCCCTTCTGGACGACGTGGCGGCCATCGCCAAGGTGGCGGCCGCGTCGCTCGACGATGTCGCGCTACAGGCGGGAAAGGCCGGGGCGAAGGCGGCGGGCGTGGTGATCGACGACGCCGCGGTCACGCCGCGCTACGTGGTGGGCTTCGATGCCTCGCGCGAATTGCCGATCATCGGGCGCATCGCGCTGGGGTCGCTGCGCAACAAGTTCCTGGTGCTGCTGCCGGCGGCGCTGCTGCTGTCGGCCTTCGCGCCGTGGCTGATCACGCCGCTGCTGGTGCTGGGCGGCATCTACCTGTGCTTCGAGGGCAGCGAGAAGGTCGCGGAGTGGATCCGCCCGCACGCCGACCAGGCGCTGGTCGATGCCGCGCCGGTCGACGCGCTGCACCTCGAGAACGAACGCGTCGCCGGCGCGATCAAGACCGACTTCATCCTGTCGGCCGAGATCATGGCCATCGCGCTCGCCACCATGCCGCAGTCGAACATCTGGACGCAGGCGGCGGTGCTGGCGCTGGTGGCGCTGGTCATCACCGTCGGCGTCTATGGCGTGGTCGCCCTCATCGTGAAGGCGGACGATGTGGGCGCGGCGATGGTCCGACGCGGAATCTCGGCCGGCGCGCTTCTGGTGCGCGGCATGCCCGTGGTGCTGAAGGTGCTCTCGGTCGTCGGCACCGCGGCCATGATCTGGGTGGGCGGCGGCATCATCCTGCACGGCATGGAGGAATTCGGCCTGGGTGCGCTGCCGCACCTGGTCCATGACATCGCTGCCGCAGCGGGGCGCGCGCTGGGCGGGGGCGCGGTCGAATGGGTGGTGAATGCGGCCCTGGCGGGCGTCGCGGGCCTCGTCGTCGGCTTCGCGGCGATGCCGGTGCTGGGCCGCCTGCTGCACAAGTAGAGTCAGGGCCGGCGCAGCACGGCGCGCACCACTTCGGCCTGGCCCTGGTGGCGCGGGCCTTCGTCGAGGGCCACGGTGCCTTCCAGCAGTTCCAGGACGTCGAGCCCCGCGAAGTGCCGTTCGACCAGCGCACGAGACCACAGCAAAGACGGGTCTTTCGGCCCGCCGCTGCGGCGGCCTTCCTGCGCCGGCGTGAAGGCCTCCAGCAGCAGCAGGCCGCCGGGCGCGAGGGCGCGCATCGCGCCGGCGCAGGCAATGGCGCGATCCTCCAGCGGCAGATGCACGAAGATCCAGGCGATCACGTCGAAGCCGGCGACCGGCCAGTCCCAGCGGGTGGCGTCGGCGGTCACGGTGCGCAACGCCACGCCGCGCCGCGCGGCCAGGGCGCGCGCCTTCTCGAGCCCGACGGCGGACCAGTCCAGGCTGGTCGCCGCCAACCCCTGTTCCGCCAGCCAGACGCCGTTGCGCCCCTCGCCATCGCCAACCGCAAGCGCGCGCATGCCAGGTTTCAGACGATGCGCCTGGCCCAGCAGGAACAGGTTCGGCGCCTCGCCGAACTGGAAGCCGCCGCCCGCATAGCGTTCGTCCCAGGCGAGCGACGTGCTCATGCGCCCAGCACCACCGGCTGCGGGTCGAGCCAGACCTGATACCAGGACAGCGAGAAATGCAGGTGCGGCCCGGTCACGCGCCCCGTCGCACCCGACAGCGCGATGCGTTCGCCCTTGCCCACCATCTGCCCCTCCCGGACGTCGATGCGCGAGAGATGGGCATAGAGCGTGTTCACGCCATGCCCATGGTCGATCACCACAAGGTCACCGAAGAAGTGGAAGGAATCGGCCAGCGTCACGCGTCCCGCCGCGACCGCCAGCAGCGGCGTGCCGGTCGGCACCGCGAAATCCAGGCCGTAATGCGGCTGCCGGGGTTGGCCGTTCAGCACGCGCCGGCTGCCGAAGACGCCCGAGATCCGACCGCTCGCCGGCGCGATGAAGCCTTGCGCGAAGCCGGTCAGCGCGCTGTCCGCCGCGCGTGCGGCGCCGAGCCGCTCCCGCTCGCGCAGGATGCGCTGCAGGGTTTCCTCGTCGGGCGTGACCTGCGCCGGGGGCAGGCCGCTGATGCGCTGCTCCTGCCACTGCCGCCGCGCGATCGCGAGCCGCCGCTCCTCCGCCCGCTGGCCTGGCTGCGCGATCGACAGCGTGGACGCCGCACCGTGATCGCGCCCGAAGCCGAACGCGAAGGCGCCATCCGCCGCGACCCGCACGGCCCGCCCATCGAGCGCGAGCCGCGTGCCCGGCGCGGCCTGGCCGAGCACGAAGCCGCCCTGCGCCAGGCCGCGGTCGGGGAAGGTCACGGCCGCGGCGGGACGGGCGAGGAGCAGGGCGGGGGCTGCCAGCAGGGCGCGGCGGTTGCATGCGGAGGGGCTCCGCCCCTCCGGACCACCCCGCCAAGGGCCGAGGGGCCCTTGGATCCCGTTACTGTCATCCGGGATTTCGGGGGAGGGG
>NZ_JACADR010000358.1 GCF_016106005.1 Roseomonas rosulenta | reverse complement strand
CGGCATCCGCGCCGAGCCCCGCGGCCTGCGCCGCGCCGCCATGGCCGCCGAGGGCGCTCATGAGCATGTTGCCGAGCAGCATGCCGCCCGCGACACCCGCCGCCGCCGCCGCCGCCGTGCCGAGGAAGCCCATGCCGCCGCGCGACTGCTGCTGCAGCGCCTGCGGGTTGTAGCCGGGCGGGTACTGCGGCTGCGGGCGGGGCGGCATGGCCGGGGGCATCGGCGCGTTGGACCGGCCGCCGAACAGCCCGCCGAACATGCCGCCGCCACCGGCCTGCGCGGCCTGCGCCTGGCCCTGGCGGCGGGCGTTCTCGACTTCCCATTCCAGCTGCTGGATGCGGTTGTTCGCTTCGATCAGCGCCGCCTCCTGCACGAAGGCGGTCTGGGTGATGCGGTAGCGCGCCTCGGGGTAGCGGGCGAACAGATCGTTGATCAGCCGGTCGGCTTCCGGGTCCACCGGAGGCAGGCTGGGCGTGCGCGCCGGGCCGGTCGCGCCCCAGGGGCCGCTCGGCGCCTGCGGCACCGGTGCGGCGCCGCTGATCCGCTCCACGAAGGCGGTGATGATCCGCCGTTCCTCGTCCGTCATCTGCTTCATCCTCTCCCGACATGTCCGGGGGCGCCGCCTGCTTTCGACCCGCTCTCCCGTCGCGCGGCGAGATGGCCCGGCGGGGGGGCGGTTTCAAGGCGGTGGAGGATGACGGTTCAGGCCGCGCCCGGCAGGCGCGGCGGCAGGCCGAGTCGGCGCCATTCGATCACCGGGCAGCGATCCATGACCGCCGCCAGGCCGGCCGCGCGGGCGCGCGCCGCGGCGGCCTCGTCGATCACGCCGAGTTGCAGCCAGACCGATCGCGCACCGAGGCGGATCGCCGCGTCCACCACCGCGCCGGCCTCAGCGCTGCGGCGGAAGATGTCGACCATGTCGACCGGCGCCGCCTGATCGAGCGAGGCCAGCGCCGGCACGCGATGCACCGCGCGCCCGGCCAGCGCGGGGTTCACCGGCACGGCGTCGTAGCCGCGGTCGCGCAGGAAGCGGAAGACGCCGTTGCTTGGCCGGTCGGGCCGGTCGGAGGCGCCGACCACGGCGATGCGGCGCGTGCGCAGAAGCAGGTCGCGGATCGCGGCATCGTTCATCGCGGCGCCCCCGGTGCGTCGAGCAGCTTCTGCATCAGTTCGAGGTCGAGCCAACGGCCGAACTTGCGCCCCACCTCGCGCAGCACCGCGCCGCGCTGAAAGCCCAGGCGTTCATGCATGCGGATCGAGCCTTCGTTCGACGCGTCCACGCCCGCGATCATCACGTGCTTGCCCAGCGCGCGGGCCGGTTCGAACAGCGCCGTGACCAGCGCCGTGCCCAGCCCCTTGCCGCGCGCATCGGCGCGCAGATGCACCGAATGCTCGACCGTGTGGCGGTAGCCGGGGAAGGCGCGGAAATCGCCAAAGGACGCGAAGCCGAGCACGCCCTCCGCGGCCTCGGCCACCAGGACGGGAAAGCCCGCGGCGCGGCGCGCGGCGAACCAGGCCTGGCGATCCTCAAACGAGACCGGGTCATCCATGTAGATCGCCGTCGAGGTCGCGATCACATCGTTGAAGATCGCGGTGATGGCGGGCAGGTCGGCGTCCGTCGCGGGGCGGATCGCCATCAGAATTCCTCCAGCAACCGCCCGCAGCCCTCGACCTTGTCCATGATCCCGTTGGCGCGCAGCGCATGCCAGTAGGTGGCGGTGTTGATGGCGATGACCGGCTTGCCGAGCCACATCTCCGCCATGGCCGCGAGCTTCACCATCGAGAGGTTGGTGCCGACCTGGATGATGGCGTCCACGTCGTCGCCGTCGATCTGCTTGAGCGCATCGACGCATTGGCGCGGCGTGATCTGCGCGATGCCGGTCCAGGAACGTGCCTGCATCGCGATGTCGCGCACCACGGTGAAGCCCATGTCGCCGAAGTACCGCGCCACCTCGGTGTTCATCGCCGGCCAGTAGGGCGAGAGCACCGCGAGCCGCTTCACCCCGCCATGGGCGTTGAGCGCCGCCGTGCAGGCATGGCTGCCGACCGAAATGTCGAGGCCGCTCACCTCCTTCACCTGCGCGATGAAGCGGTCGGCGCCACGCGCGCCGTCGAAGAAGGTGACCGCCGACATGCCCATGACCAGGTAGTCGGGGTTGCAGGTCATCACCGAGCGCACGGCATCGAGCGTATTGGCACCGATGAGTTCCGCGCCGGCGCGGAAGGTCTCGTTCGACACGGCATCGGCGTTGGGCGTGTAGATGCGGGAGTAATGGTTGGTCACGCCGGCCGGACGCATCATGTCGAAATCCGGCTGCACCACGGTGTTGGTGGACGGGCCCATCACCCCGAACAGCTTGCGCCAGCCCAGCACGTCCTTGCCCATCACCGCTCTCCTGCATGCGTCGCGGCGCGAGCCTGCCACAGGTGCCGGCCGGCGCCAGCCCTTGCCGGCACGCGGCATGCTAGGCTTGGGTGAATCGACCAGCGCCGGAGACCGCCTTGCCATGACCCTCGCGCGCCGCACCCTGCTGACCGCGGCACCGCTGCTCGCCGCACCCGCCATGCTGCGCGCCCAGGGCGCCTGGCCGGACCGGCCGGTGCGCTGGGTGAATCCGGGTCCCGCGGGCGGGGCGGGGGATGTGCTCTCGCGGCTGGTGGGCGACCGGCTTTCGGCGCGCATCGGCCAGCCGGTGGTGGTGGAGAACCGACCCGGCGCCGGCACCAACATCGGCATGACGGCAGTCGCGCGCGCGGCACCGGATGGCTACACGGTGGGGCTGGCCTCGATCGCCTCGCACGCGGCGAACAAATGGCTCTATGCCAACATGCCCTTCGATGCGCAGCGGGACTTCGCGGCGGTCGGGCTGATCGCGCTGGTGCCCAACATCGTGGTGGTGCCGCCGGCCAATCCGCCGCGTGACCTGCAGGGCTTCATCGCCTGGGCAAAGGGGCTGGGGCGGCCGCTGAACTTCGGGTCGGTCGGCATCGGCTCATCGCAGCACCTGGCGGCGGCGCAGTTCGGCCAGATCAGCGGCATCGAGATCATCCACGCGCCGTACAACCAGGCGGGGCAGATGAACACCGACCTCATCGAGGGGCGGCTCGACGTGCTGTTCCAGTCGATCTCGGCGGTGTCGGGCATGGCGCAGGCGGGGCGGATGCGCCCGATCGCCGTCAGCGGGCCCGAGCGCGTGCCCGCCTTCCCCGACCTGCCGACGATGCGCGAGCAGGGTGTCGATGTGACGACCACCGGCTGGTTCGGCCTGTGCACGCCGGCCGGCGTGCCCGAGCCGATCCTGGCGCGGCTCGACGAGGCGCTGGCGGCGTCGCTGGCCGAGCCGGACCTGCAGGCGCGCATCATCGCCGGCGGGTCCGTCCCGCGCATCATGCGCCGCATGGACTTCACGCAATGGATGGCGGGCGAGAGCGAGCGGGTCGGCGTGATCGTGCGCGCCAGCGGCGCGCGGCTGGACTGAGGCGCGTCAGCCGCCGAACGCGCGCCGCAGCGCGAGGCCGACCGGGACCATCCCGGGGATCACCTCGCGCGTGAAGACCGCGAGCGTGGCGAGGAAGGGTTTGAGCGCGGCCGGGGCGGGCGGCGCGGCGCCCAGGGTGGCGATCAGCCCCGGCGCTTCCGCCTCCGCCGCCGCGACCGCGGCATCGCGCGCCTTCGCCAGCTCGCCCCCGGCGCAAAGCGGGGCCAGGGTTTGCGACAGCGCCCCCAGCACCGCCGGCCACTTCGCGAGATGGAGATAGAGGCTCGGCATCACCGCAGGGTCGGACAGCCCGTGGCGTGCGGCGAGCGCCTGCGCCGTGGCGGCGAGCGCCGGCGGCAGCTCCGCGAGCCGA
>NZ_JACADR010000357.1 GCF_016106005.1 Roseomonas rosulenta | reverse complement strand
GCCGGGACCGCCGCCCCGAACCCGCTGATCCCGGCCGGCCTCGTTGCCGCCATCGCCTTCACCTCGGGCAGCACCGGCGAGCCGCGGCCGCATCCGAAGCCCTGGGGGGCGCTGGTGGCCGGCGCGCGCGCCGCCGCCGCGCGCTTCGCCGTGGCGCCCGCGGCCAGTATCGTCGGCACCATCCCGGCGCAGCACATGTACGGCTTCGAGACGACACTGATGCTGCCCCTCCAGGGGGCGGGCGCGGGCCATGCGGGACCGGTCTTCTACCCCTCGGACATCGCCGAGGCGCTGGAAGGCGTGCCCGGGCCGCGACTGCTGGTGACCACGCCGCTGCAGATCCGCGCGCTGCTGGGCACGGGCATCGCGCTGCCGCCGCTGGCCGGCGTGATCTCGGCCACCGCGCCGCTGGCGGCGTCCCTGGCCGCCGAGGCGGAAGCCGCCTGGGGCGCGCCGCTGCACGAGATCTACGGCGCGACCGAAGCGGGCTCCGTCGCCTCCCGCCGCACGGTGGCGGAGGAGGCATGGCAGCCCTATCCGGGTGTCGAGTTCGGCATCGAGGAGGATGGCGCGGTGGTGTCGGTACCCGGCCTCGCGGCGCCGGTGCCGCTGGCGGATACGCTGGAATGGGCCGCGCCTGGTCGCTTCCGGCTGCTGGGCCGGCGCGGGGACATGGTGAAGCTGGCGGGCAAGCGCGCCTCGCTGGCGGGCCTGACCAGCCTGCTCACCGCGATCGAGGGCGTGCAGGACGGCGTCTTCCTCGTCCCAGAGGACCTCGACCGCAATCCGCGCGCGCGCCTCGCCGCCGTGGTCGTCGCACCCGGCCTGAGCGCCGAGGCGGTGGTGGCCGCGCTGCGCGATCGCGTCGAGCCCGCCTTCCTGCCGCGCCCTGTGGTGATGGCGCAGGCGCTGCCGCGCGATGCGGTCGGCAAGCTGCGCCGCGATGCCGTCGCGCGCCTCGCCTGGTCGCGATGAACCCCGCCCGCGAAGGGACAGGTGCGGATCCGGTCTTCGTCATTGCCACGGACCATCCCGCCCTGCCCGGCCACTTTCCCGGCACGCCCGTGGTGCCCGGCGTGCTGCTGCTGGACCAGGTCGCCGCCGCGGCGCGCGCGGCCTTCGGCGTCGGGCTGCTGCGCGCCCTGCCGCGCACGAAATTCGCCGCCCCCGTGCTGCCAGGGCAGGAGGTGCGCATCGCCTTCGCGCCGCGCGACGCGCTGCGCATCGGCTTCTCCTGCTTCGTGGAGGACCGGCTGGTGGCCTTCGGGGAAATGGCCTTCGCGCCATGACCGCCGCGCCCGACGCGCCCCCCCTCTGGGCTGCCACGCCCGAGCGCGGTAGCGGGAGCGCGCTGCGGCTGATGGCGCGCATCGCGCTCGGCCTCGGCTGGCACGCGGCGCAGGCAGTGCTGCATCCGGTGACGCTGTTCTACCTGCTGACCTCGCCCGCCGCGCAGAAGCGCGCGGCGCGGCGCTACCTGGCGCGCGCGCTGGGGCGCGAGGCGCGCTGGCGCGACCTGTGGCGGCTGTATTTCTGCTTCGCCTCCACCATGCTCGACCGCGTCTTCCTGCTGACCGGGCGGCGCGCGGGCTACCACGTGGAGGTGACCGGGCTCGAGGTGCTGCGCGCGGCGGCCGCGCGGGGGCAGGGGCTGGTGCTTCTCGGCGCCCATATGGGCTCCTTCGAGGCGCTGCGCGCGGTCGGCGGCGAAGGCGCGCCGGTCGAGGTCCGGATGCTGATGCACACCGGCAATGCCGGGGCGGCCGATGCGCTGTTCGACAGCCTGGACCCGACGCGTCGCGCCTCCGTCATCGCGCTCGGCCGGCCGGAGGCGATGCTGGAAGCGCGCGAGGTGCTCGACCGCGCCGGCGTGGTCGGGCTGCTGGCGGACCGCGCGGTGCGCGGGGACCGGATGCTGCACGTCGATTTCCTCGGCCACCCGGCACCCTTCCCGGGCGGGCCGATGACGCTGGCCGCCATCCTGCGCGCGCCGGTGGTGCTCGGCTTCGGGCTGTGGCTCGGGCCGCGGCGCTACCTCCTGCGCTTCGAGGCCTTCGCCCCGGCGATCGAGATGCCGCGCGACGGGCGAGAGGCGGCGCTGCACGACTGGCTGGCGCGATATGCGGACAGGCTCTCGGCGACATGCCGGGCGCATCCGTACAACTGGTTCAATTTCTACGAGTTCTGGGGGGACCCCTCGTGACGGGAAAGGAAGGTCGGGGGAGGGAACTCCCCCGAACCCCCTCCTTTTTCTGGCGGTTGGGGACTGACGGCCGAGGGCTGTGCCTGGCGCGACGGGGCCTGCTGGTCCTGCCGCTGGCGGCGCAGGCGCCGGATGCGCTCGCCGCCGTGATGGCGGCGCTGCGCGGCAACCGCGAGGTCCGCGCAAGCTTCGTCGAGGAGAAGGAAGTCGCGGAACTCGAACGCCCCCTGATCTCGCGCGGCACCCTCGCCTGGCGCGCGCCCGACCGGCTCGAAAAGCGCACCATCGAACCGGCGCCGGAGCTGTTCCTCGTCGAGGGCGACCGCCTCACGCTGGAACGGCCGCAGCGCGGTATCAGCGAGACGATCGCCCTCGACGCCGCGCCCGAGATCCGCCCGCTGGTCGAGGCACTCCGCGCCACCCTGGCCGGCGACATCGCCACGCTGCGCCAGCATCACGAGGTGTCGTTCAGCGGCGACACGGCGCGCTGGCGCATCATCCTGGTGCCGCGGTCGCTGCGGCTGCGCGGCGCGGTGCAGCGCATCACGCTGGAAGGGGCGGGCGGCTTCCTCGAAGTGGTCGAGACGCAGGGCAACGAAGGCCGCACGCGACTCGTGGCCACGCCCGCGCCATGAAGCGCTTCGCCCGGCTTTTCATCGCCCTCGCCGTCCTGGCCGGGGCTTTCCCGCTGGTGCTGCGCCATGTCGAACTGCGCAGCGACATCACCGACTTCCTGCCCGCCGCCACCAGCGAGGAAGCCGCCTTCCTGCTGCAGGAACTGCGCTCGGGTGCCGCGACGCGACTGCTGATCGCGGGGATCGAGGGCGCGGCGCCGGAGGAACTGGCGCGCATCTCGATCGCCATGGCGCAGCGCCTGTCCGGGGACGGCGCCTTCGCGCTGGTGGCGAATGGCAGCGCGATGGTGGGCGATGCGGAAGCGGCGCTGCTGTTCGCCCACCGCTACGGACTCTCGCCCGCCGCGACGCCGGAGGCCTTCACGGAACCCGCGCTGCGCGCGTCGCTCGAAGCGGTGCTGGACGGGCTGCAATCCTCCGCCGCGCCGCTGGTGCGCCGCTTCGCCTTCGCCGACCCGACCGGCGCCTTCCTCGCCATGCTGCGCGGCTGGGTCGGCGAGGGGCGCGTGGCCAGCGCGCACGGCGTCTGGATGGCCGAGGGTCCGCGCGCCCTGCTGCTGGCGCAGACCCGTGCCGCGGGGCTCGACACCGAGGCGCAGCAGGCCGCCGTCGCGGCGATCCGCGCCGCCTTCGCGGCAGCCTCGCCACCCTCCGGTGCGCGGCTGCTGATCTCGGGTCCGGGCATCTTCGCGGCCGAGGCGGCGGCCACCGTGCGTGCCGACGTGCAGCTGGTCACGATCCTGTCCTTCCTGCTGGTCTGCAGCTTCCTGCTCTGGCGCTATCGCAGCCCGATGATGCTGGCGGTGGTGGCGGTGCCGCTGGCGGCAGGCACGCTGGCCGGGCTCGCGACGGTGGATGCGGTGTTCGGGCATGTGCACGCGGCCGCGCTCGGCTTCGGCATGACCATGCTGGGGGTGGTCGCCGACTACCCGATCCTGCTGGTGACCGGCCGTGCGCCCGACGAGGCGCTGCGCGACGCGGCGCGGCGCCTGTGGCCGACGCTGCGGCTCGCCTGCGCGGCGG
>NZ_JACADR010000356.1 GCF_016106005.1 Roseomonas rosulenta | reverse complement strand
CGCCGGAGGATGCGCGCGCGAACCGCGCCGCCTGCGCCACGCTCGCCGCCGCGCTCGGCGTCGCCGCCACGGCGGTCGAGGTCGCGCAGGGGGCCACCAGCCGCGAGAAGACGCTGCGCGTGGCGGGCGACGCGGCACTGCTCGGCCCGCGGCTGGAGACCCTGGCATGAGCGCACGCATCCTGGATGGCAAGGCGATCGCCGCGCGGCTGCGCGCGCGCCTCGCCGAACGCGTCGCGGCACTCCCGTTCCGCCCCGGCCTGCGCGTGGTGCGGGTGGGGGATGATCCGGCCTCTGGCGTCTATGTCCGCAACAAGGACCGCGCGGCGCAGGAGGTCGGCTTCGACAGCGCCACCATCCACCTGCCCGCCGACACCACCGAGGCCGCGCTGCTTGCCACCATCGCGGCCCTGAACGCCGATGCGGCCGTGGACGGCATCCTGGTGCAATTGCCGCTGCCCCCGCAGATCCGCGCCGAGGCCGCCATCGCCGCGGTCGATCCGGCCAAGGACGTCGACGGCTTCCATCCGCTGAACGCCGGGCGGCTCGCCGCCGGGCAGCCGGGCCTCGTGCCCTGCACGCCGCGCGGGGTGATGCACATCCTGGCGGAATCGGGCGTGGCGCTGCGCGGCGCGCGGGCGGTGGTGCTGGGGCGCTCGCAGATCGTGGGCCGGCCCATGGCGCAACTGCTGCTGGGGGCGGATTGCACCGTGACCGTCGCGCATTCCCGCACGCGGGACATCGCCGCCGAATGTCGCCGCGCCGAGGTGCTGGTCGCCGCCGTCGGCCGGCCCGAGATGGTGCGCGGAGACTGGATCGCGCCCGGCGCGGTCGTGGTGGATGTCGGCATCAACCGCCTGGCCGATGGGCGCCTGGTCGGCGACGTGGCTTTCGCCGAGGCCTGCGCCGTGGCGGGCGCCATCACGCCGGTGCCGGGCGGCGTCGGGCCCATGACCATCGCCTGCCTGCTCGAGAACACGCTGGAGGCGGCGCTAGCGCGCCGTGGGACGTGATGGTGGTCTTCTACCGCGCGCTGCAGGTAGTGGGCGTCGCCGGCGTGATCGCCTGCCTGGTGCTGGCTCTCCAGGCGACACCGCTGCTCGGCGCGGAGTGGAACCGTGCACGGCTTCTCTATGGCCTGGCGGGCGCGCTGCCGGCGCTGGCGCTGATCGCGATCGGCGAGATCGGCTGCACGGTGCGCCGCCTGCGCATCGTGCTGGCGCGGATCGACAAGGGGCTGGGCAGCTAGAGGCGTTTCCGCAGGCCTCGGCTGGCGGCAACGCCTCTGGCGCCTTGTTTCTGCGAGCCTCTTCACCCGATCGGGTGATTCCACCTGATCGGGATCTGCTCTACGGCGCGTCGGCCTCGCCCTGCATCGCCGCCGCCACCGCGCGGTCGGCCGGGTCGGCGCTGGCGTGCAGGCCTGCCACCACCCCGGCGCGATCAGCCTCGCTGCGGTTCTGGCTGAGCTTGCGCTTGCCGATCAGCGTCTCGATGCGCAGCACGATTCCGACGATGCCCTTCAGCTGGCCGGCGATGAAGGGTTCCGGCGCATCGGCCACCGCCCAGGGGTCGGCGCGCGGCGCCTCGTGGTGGTCGGTCAGGCGGCTCACCAGGGCGTGCAGGCGGGCGGCATCCTCCACCACCTCGACCGGGCCGATCGCGTGGACGGCCACGTAGTTCCAGGTCGGCACGACGCGCCCGTGCTCCGCCTTGCTGGCGTAGTGGGAGGGCGAGACATAGGCCTCCGGCCCCGGGAAGATGGCGCGCGCCGGCCCGCCCGCCGCCAGTGACCGCCATTGCGGGTTGGCCTTGGCCACATGGCCGTAGAGCGTGCCGTGCGGGCCTTCGCCAGGGTCCAGCAGCAGCGGCAGGTGCGTGGCCTCCGGCGCGCCGCCATCCGGTGCGGCGCTGACCAGCAGCGCCAGGCGCGCCGCGCGCATCACCGCGTGCAGAACCTCGGGACGGTCCTCGCGGAAGGCGGGCGGGGTGTACATGGCGCAATGCTCCTGGAGGGTGCAGGCTATCGCGGTGCCGGCCTCGCGGGGAACCGGCACGCATCGCACGGGAGGCATGCCATGGACGAGGACCGCTTCAACATGGAACTGCGCAAGTTCCTCAAGCAGGTGGGCGTCACCTCCCAGCGCGAGATCGAGAAGGTCGCGCGGGAGCGCACGGGAGATCCAACGCGGGAGGCCGCGGCGCCGGGTCGCGTGCTGCGGCTGCGCATGGCGCTGACCTCGCCCGATGCGCCGGGGCTGAACCATGTCGTCGAAGCCGAACTCCCGCTGGACTGACCGCCCATGACCGATGAGCTGATCCGCCTCACCGCCACCGAGGCCGTGGCGAGGCTGCGCGCGCGGGAGATCACCCCGCTCGACCTGATCGACGCTGCCGCCGCGC
Organism: Roseomonas rosulenta; assembly: GCF_016106005.1. GTDB lineage: Bacteria > Pseudomonadota > Alphaproteobacteria > Acetobacterales > Acetobacteraceae > Neoroseomonas > Neoroseomonas rosulenta. The sequence continues at coordinate 1,460 of NZ_JACADR010000356.1, read as the reverse complement.
GCATCGCGCAGGTGGAGCCGGCGGTGAATGCGCTGCCGACGCTCTGCCTCGATCGCGCGCGCGACCATGCGAAGGCACTGATGCGCGGCGAGCGACGCGAAGCCGAGGGCGAGCCCGGCTGGCTCGCCGGCCTGCCCGTGGCGATCAAGGACCTGACCGAGGTGGCCGGCGTCCGCACCACCTTCGGCAGCCCGATCTTCGCCGACCACGTCCCCGACCGCAGCCACCCGGTGGTCGAGCGCATCGAGCGCCGCGGCGGCGTGGTGATCGCGAAGTCCAACACGCCGGAGTTCGGCGCCGGCGGATCGACCTTCAACGAGGTGTTCGGCCGCACGCGCAACCCGTGGAACACCTCGCTGACGTGTGGGGGCTCGACCGGCGGCGGCGCGGTGGCGCTGGCGACCGGGGAGGTCTGGCTGGCGCATGGCTCTGACCATGGCGGATCGCTGCGCCGGCCGGCGACATACTGTTCCGTCGTGGGGCTGCGGCCCTCGCCCGGCCGCGTGACCCGCGGCGCGCAGGAGGATCTGTGGTCGCCCTTGTCCGTGCAGGGGCCGATGGCGCGCAACATCGCCGACCTGGCGCTGTTCCTCGACACCATGGCGGGCTGGGACATCGACGACCCGATGACCTATGACGCGCCGGGGCGTTCGTATGCCGATGCCGTCGCGGCCGCGGAGGCCGAGAAGCCGCTCCGCATCGCCTTCACCGCCGATTTCGGCGGCGCGCTGCCGATGGACCGCGAGATGCGCGAGATCTGCGCGCGGGAAATGCGCCGCTTCGAAGCCCTGGGGATCGCGGTCGAGGAGATGCACCCCGACCTCGGCGCGCTGAACGAAGCGTTCCTGGTGCTGCGCAGCCAGCATTTCGTGGTGGACCGGGAGGAACTGCTCGCGACGAAGCGCCACCTGCTCAAGCCCGACATCGTCTGGCAGACCGAGCGTGGCCTGGCCGAGACTCCCTCGCGCCTGGCCTGGGCCGAGCATGAGCGCGCGCGGTTCTTCCGCGCCATGCGCGAGATCTTCGCGCGCTGCGATGTGCTGGTGACGCCCGGCGCCTCGACGCCGGCCTTCGACGTGATGCTGCGCGCGCCGGAACGCATCGCGGGCCAGGTGCTCGAAAACTACATGGGCGGGTCGCTGATCAACGCCTTCGCCACACTCGCGAGCTGCCCGGCCGTCGCGGTGCCGTGCGGCTTCGACCGGTACGGCCGGCCGGTCGGGCTGCAGGTGGTGGCACCGCCGCGGCAGGATGCGCGCGCCCTGCAGGTTGCCGCCTTGTTCGAACGCCTCAGCGGCCTCGACCGCAGGCTGCCGATCGACCCGCGCCCCGGCGAGGTTCCGCCCTACGAGTGAGCACCAGGCGGACGACGGCTTCGCCGCCCCGGCGCGCGCGCGGCGCCGGGCCGATGGTCGCTCGCCCCACCTGCGTCGGGCATGCGCGCCGCCGGCGCGCGAGGC
>NZ_JACADR010000355.1 GCF_016106005.1 Roseomonas rosulenta | reverse complement strand
TGTCGCGCGGGGCTGCGCCGTGCGCGTCGAGGCGGGTGCTGCGCTCGAGCGGATCCGGCTGCGGCTTGCCGCGCGTCGGGCGCCTGCGCGGCGGCGGCGGCTTGCCTGACGGCGATGGCGGCCGCCATCGGCGCCCCCGGCAGGTTGGCACGTGATATGCAACACAACGTGTGTCTGGCAGCGGGATCCTCCCGGGCCTGGCAGCTTAGCCTTCCTCAACCTTGCCTTGGGGCCATCCGCACGGATGGCCCTTTTTTTTGCCCGATGCGCTTTGCAGAATGCGAAGCAGGTGGCGAAGCCGATCGCCTGGCGGCGGTGACGATCCCGTCCACCCTTTCTTCACCCGTCGGGCGTGACATTGCCGCCTCTGCCAGGACCCGTGCGGCACCGCTGCCCCGGTCCCGGCTGTCCAGGGAAGGACGACAGCGCGCAATGGACGGGATGGCGGCGGAAGGCGGCGGCGCGACGAAGCCCCAGAAGCCCCCGGGCCGGGGCCAGCTTGCCGCAGCCGCGCTCGAGACCCTGCCCGACGGCGTGGTCAGCTTCGATGCCGACCTGCGCGTCGGCCTCGTCAGCGGCCGTGCCGCCGCGCTGCTTGGCATCGCGCGCACCGCGCGCCACGCGCAGGGGGTTTGCGACCTGCTCGAAGCGAGCCCGCGCCTCGACCGCGAGGCGGTGGCCGTGCTCGCCGCCGCCTGCCTCACCGCGACGCTGCCCGATGCCGACGCCGAGGCCGACCTCCGCCTCGCCGGCGCGCCCGGCCTGCGCTTTGGCATCCGCCGCGCGACCCAGGGCACCTGGGTGCTCGCCATCACGCCCGAAACGGTGCTCGCCGGTGGCGGCGGCATCGACCCGCTGACCGGCCTATCCGACCGCGCCATGTTCGAGGCGCGGCTCGCCGCGGCGCTCGACCGCCCGGCGCGGCGGCGCGGGGGCACCGCCGTGCTGCTGGTCGACCTCGACGGCATCCGCGCCGTCAACCAGGTGCTCGGCCACGCGATCGGCGAGGACCTGCTGCACGCCGCCGCCCGCCGCCTGCAGGCCGCGGTGCGCGACGGCGACCTGGTGGCGCGCATGGCCGGGGAGGAATTCGCCGTCCTCCAGGGCGAGGTCAGCGACCCCGCCCATGCCGCCGCCCTCGCCACGCGCCTCGTCGATCTGCTGGGCCGCGCCTACCTCATCGCCGGCGAGACGGTGGTGGTCACGCCGCGCGTCGGCATCGCCCTCGCGCCCACCGATGGCGCCGAGGCGGCGCAGCTGCTGCGCCGCGCCGCCATGGCCCGTCACGAGGTGCCGGGCGAAGGCCATGGCGGCTGGCGCCGCTTCAGCCCCGAGATGGATGCCCGCTGGCAGGAGGCGCGGGTGATGGAGACTGCGCTGCGCCGCGCCGTCGCCGAGCACGAGTTCGAACTGCACTACCAGCCGCAGGTGGCCCTGCCCGAGGGCATCGTCACCGGCTTCGAGGCGCTGATCCGCTGGCGCCACCCCGAGCGCGGGCTGCTCGCCCCCAGCACCTTCCTGCCAATGGCCGAGCGGCTCGGCCTAATGCGGCGCATCGGCGCCTGGGTGCTGCGGGAAGCCTGCGCCGCCGCCACGCAGTGGCCCGGCACGCTCAGCGTCGCGGTCAATCTCGCGCCCGCACAGCTTGAGGACGGGCGGCTGCCCGAGACCATCGCCGCGCTGCTCGAGGAATGCGGCCTGCCGCCGGAGCGCCTCGAGCTTGAGGTGACTGAGACGGTGCTGCTGGCCAATGGCGATGGCGCGCTGAGCCAACTGCTCGCGCTGCGCGAGGCCGGCGTGCGCATCGCCATGGATGATTTCGGCACCGGCCATTCCTCGCTGACGCAGCTGCGCGTCTTCCCCTTCGACCGGCTCAAGATCGACCGGTCCTTCGTGAAGGACCTGCCGCTCGGCGGCGATGCGACGGCGATCGTGCGCGCGGTGACGGGGCTTGGGCGCAGCCTGGGCATTGCGGTGATCGCCGAGGGGGTCGAGACCGAGGCGCAGCTGCGCGAACTGCTCGCCGAGGGCTGCGAGGCGGCGCAGGGCTACCTGTTCGGCCGGCCTGTACCCGAAGCCGAGGTCCCGGCGGTGATCGGGGCGCTGCGGGCACCGGCGCTCACCTGACGCGCCGCCGCGCTCAGTGCGGGATGGCGCCGATCTCCGCCGCGCGGGCGCGCAGCGCGTCCAGCACCTGCGGGTCGAACTGCGCCGGCGCGATCCGTCCATCGCCCTCCAGCAGCCGCGACATCGCCTCGTCGTGGTCGAGCGGCCCCTTGTAGGGGCGGTCCGAGCGCAGCGCGTCATACACGTCGGCCACCGCCACCAGGCGCGCGGCGAGCGGGATGTCCTCGCGGGCGAGGCCGGCCGGGTAGCCGCTGCCATCCCAGCGTTCGTGGTGGTTCAGCGCGATCGTCGCGGCCAGTCGCATCCATGGGGCGCAGACATGCGCCAGTATGCTGGCGCCGAGCGAGGTATGACGTTCCATCACGCGTCGCGCGGCGGGGTCGAGGACATGGCTGTGCCCCAGCACGCCCTCGGGCAGGGCCATCTTGCCGATGTCGTGCAGGACCGCGGCGCGCTGCAGCATGGCGCGCTGCGACGCCTCGACGCCGATCTGCTCCGCGAGAAGCGCCGCGATCCGGCCGACCCGGACCGGATGGTCGCGCCCTTCCGGGTCGATCGCGACGGCGCGCAGCGCCAGGGCTTCCAGCGCCTCGTCATGCGCCGCGCAGGCGCAAGGACCCGCCGAGGCGTCAGTCCGGCCGCACCGTGTGCAGGCCGCCGACCGGTCCGGCGCGATGAGGCTGACGGCGTCCATGCTGGCAAGCGGGTCCGGTCCAGGCGTTCGTCGCGAGACTAGGCCGGAATCCTGTCTCGGAAAACGGCAATGATTCAGGAAATGGCACGCCTTGCTGCGCCTGGCGGGTCGGGCGGCACCAGAACCACGGCGGCCGCCTGCGCCGCGATGCCCTCGCCGCGGCCGGGGAAGCCCAGGCGCTCGGTGGTGGTCGCCTTCACCGAGACCGTGCCGATGCCAACGCCCAGCAGCTCCGCGAGGCGCGCGCGCATCGCCGGCGCATGCGGCGTGATCTTCGGGCTTTCGCAGATCAGCGTGACGTCGGCATTGGCCAGCACGCCGCCGCGCGCGGCGATGCGGCTTGCCGCGTGGCGCAGGAAGCGCGCGCTGTCGGCATCCTTCCACTGCGCCTCGCTGGGCGGGAACCAGCGGCCGATGTCGCCCTCCGCCAGCGCGCCGTAGATCGCGTCGCACAGCGCATGGATGCCGACATCGGCATCGGAATGGCCGGTCAGGCCGAGCGGATGCGGCACGGTGACGCCGCACAGCACGAGTGGCCGGCCCTCGACCAGGCGGTGCACGTCGAAGCCCGTGCCCATGCGCGGGATCAGGTGGGCGGAGAGATGGGCTTCCACGCGGGCAAGGTCCTCGGGCCAGGTGATCTTGATGTTCGCCTCGCCGCCCGGCACCAGGATGACGGGCAGGCCGGCGGCCTCCAGCAGGGCGGCGTCGTCGGTGGCCGCGCCGTCGCCGCCGCGGTGGGCGGCGAGCAGCGCGTCGAAGCGGAAGGCCTGCGGCGTCTGCGCGCGGAACAGGCCCTCGCGCGGGACGGTCTCGGTGATGCGCGACCCCGCGCCACGCTTGAGCGTGTCGGTCACCGGCTGGGCGGGGATGGCGCCGGGGGCGGTGGCCAGCGCGTCGCGCAGCGCGGCGATGGTGCCGGGCGGAATGACCGGGCGGGCCGCGTCGTGCACCAGGACCAGCGTGGGCGGGTCGGCGGCCAGAGCCTCGAGCCCCGCGCGCACGCTGGCGGCCCGTGTGGCGCCGCCGGCGACCGGCGGCAGGGCGGGCAGCCCGTCCAGCAGGGCGGCCA
>NZ_JACADR010000354.1 GCF_016106005.1 Roseomonas rosulenta | reverse complement strand
GATGTCGCCGTGTCTGGCGTTCGGTCGTGTGCTCTTCCGCTCTGCGCGCTCCGCTGCGCCCGCGATGGCCGGGGCGGCCTCCGGCGCGGCGGTGAACAGCAGCTCGTAGTCGTCCCCGCCGGTCAGCACCACGGGCAGCAGCGCCGGGTCGGCGACGACCAGCGCGCGCGCGGCGGGCGAGAGCGGCACGGCCCCGGCCGCGAGTTCGGCCCCGCACCCCGCCGCGCGGCAGAGATGGCCGAGGTCCTGCACCAGCCCGTCCGACACATCCATCCCCGCCCGCGCCAGCGTCGCGATGGCCTGCCCCAGCGCGAGCCGCGGCTGCGGCAGCCGGTAGCGCCGCGCGAGATGCCCCGCCGCATCGCCGGGCAACTCCCCGCGCAGCACCTTCAGCCCGAGCGCCCCGTCGCCAATCGTGCCCGAGACCCAGACATCGTCGCCAGGCCGCGCGCCGGCGCGGCGCAGCTCCGCGCCAGGGGCGACGGTGCCGAGGATGGTCAGCGACAGGCAGGTCGGCCCCGGGGTAGCGGTCGTGTCGCCACCCAGGACCTGCAGGCCGAATTCCGCCTGGTCCAGCGCCAGGCCGCGCACGAAGCCGGCGATCCAGTCCTCCGTCACGCCACGCCGGAAGCTGGTGGTCATCAGGTAGCCGAGCGGCGCCGCGCCCATCGCCGCCAGGTCCGACAAGTTCACCCGCAGCAGCTTGCGGCCAATGGTCTCGGGCGGGTCGTCGGGGAGGTAGTGCACGCCCTCGACCATGGCATCGGCGGCAACCACCAGCCGGCGCCCGGGCGGGACATCCAGCACCGCCGCATCGTCCGAGAGATCGAGCGCCCCCTCACCCGCCAGCGGTCGGAAATGCCGCGCGATGAGCGCGAATTCCGGCGGCAGGCTCACCCTGCCGCTCCGAACTCCTGCGGGCGCAGCGTGTGCGCCATGGCGTCGAGCACGCCATTGGCGAAGCGCGCCGTGTCCTCGTCGAGGAAGCCGCGCGCGACATCGAGGTATTCGTTGATGACCACGCGTGCCGGCGGCTCCGCACCCGCGAGCAGTTCGGCCGCCGCGGCGCGCAGCACGGCGCGCAGCACGGGGTCGAGACGCTCGAGCGTCCAGTCCTTGCTCAGATGCGCGCGGATCTCGGCGTCGCCGGCCTCGGCCCCGGTCGCGGCGGCGCGCAGGATGGCCTCGAACAGCGGGATATGCGCCAGCGGGATACCGCCTTCGTCGAAGCCCTCGGCCCCCTCGCCGGCGCCGATGCGGTGACGGATGAACTGGTCGGCGACCGTCTCGGCACTCTCGCCGGTCTGCTCGGACTGGAACAGCGCCTGCACGGCGGCGACGCGCGCGCCGGTGCGCGGCCGGCCGGCCGGCTTGTGGCGCTGGCTCATCCCGCCAGGCCCCAGCCGCGGGCCAGGGCGATCTGGCCGAGCACCGCATGCGCCGCCTCGGCGCCCTTGTTCATGCGGTCGTCGCGCGAGCGCGCCTCGGCCTGGGCGAGCGTATCCACCGTCAGGAGGCCAAAGCCGATGGCGGCCGCGTGCTTCGTCGAGAGGTCCATCACGCCGTGGCAGATGGCGTCGCAGATGAAGGTGTAGTGGTCGGTCTCCCCGCGCACCACGCAGCCGAGCAGCAGGAACCCGTCCCAGCGGCGCGGCGAGGCGAGCGCCATGGCGAGCGCGGCCGGCAGTTCGTAGGCGCCGGCGACTTCCACGGCCTCCGAGGTGGCGGCGACATCGGCCAGCACGCGTTCCGCACCATGGCGCATGCCGTCCACGACATCGCGGTAGTAGGGCGCCGCGATCACCAGGATGCGCGGCGACGGCCCGGCCAGCGTCGCCGCGCCGCGCTCGGGGGAGTCGAGTGTGCTCAAGTCGTGGAATCCGATTCGATGGGGCGTGTCTCGACATCCTCGAGCCCGTAGCCCTCGAGGCCGACGATCGGGCGGGGATGGTTGGACAGGCGGATGATGCGGGTGAGGCCGAGATCGGCCAGGATCTGCGCGCCGATGCCGTAGTCGCGCAGTTCGGGGGCCAGGCTGCGGCCGCGCCCGCGGCGGATCTGGTCGGACAGGCCATCGGCGCGGCCATCGCGCAGCAGCACGACCACGCCGCGCCCGGCCTCGGCGATCATGCGCATCGCGCCATGCAGTTCGCCGAGCGTGCGCCCGGCCACCAGGTCGTTCAACAGCGAGGCGGCGTGCATGCGCACCAGCACGGGCTCGGGGCCGGAGACATCGCCCTTCACCAGGGCCAGGTGCTCGCCGGGTGTCACGGTGCTGGCATAGACCACGGCGCGCCAGTCGCCACCGATCGCCTGGGGTAGCGTGCTGTCCTCGACGCGCCGCACCAGGCGCTCGGTGCGGCGGCGATGCGCGATCAGGTCGGCGATGGTGCCGAGCTTGAGGCCGTGGTGCTGCGCGAAGGCCACCAGGTCCGGCATGCGCGCCATGGTGCCGTCGTCGTTCATGATCTCGCAGATCACGCCGGAGGGATTGAGGCCGGCGAGGCGCGCGAAATCCACCGCGGCCTCGGTATGGCCGGCGCGCACCAGCGTGCCGCCCTCGCGCGCCACCAGCGGGAAGACGTGGCCAGGGGTGACGATGTGCTCGCGCCCCAGTTCCGGGTTGATCGCCACCGCCACGGTGCGCGCGCGGTCGGCGGCGGAGATGCCGGTGGTGACCCCGTCGCGCGCCTCGATGCTGACGGTGAAGGCGGTCTGGTGGCGCGTGCCGTTCGACTGCGCCATGAGCGGCAGGCCGAGCTGGTCGACCCGCTGGCGCGTCATGGCAAGGCAGATCAGCCCGCGGGCGAAGCGGGCCATGAAGTTGATCGCGTCCGGCGTGGCGAATTGCGCGGGGATGACCAGGTCGCCCTCGTTCTCGCGGTCCTCGTCGTCCACCAGGATGAACATGCGGCCGCTGCGGGCTTCCTCGAGCAGTTCCTCGGTTGGGGAAAGGAACCGCGAAAAGGAGGTGCGGACGGTCTCGTCAGTCGCGCTCAACGCTCGTACTCCCGCAGGCGTGCGACGTAGCGCGCCATCATGTCGACCTCGATATTGACCTTGTCGCCGGGCTGCAGCGTGCCGAAGGTGGTGACCGAGGCGGTATGGGGAATGATGTTGACCCCGAAGACCTCCCCGTCAACCTCGTTGACCGTGAGCGAGACGCCGTCGATGGCGACCGACCCCTTGGGCGCGATGAAGGGGGCGATGGCGCGCGGCACGCGGAAGCGCCAGCGGACCGAGGCGTTCTCGGGCGTCGCGGAGACCACCTCCCCCACCCCGTCCACATGCCCCGCGACCAGGTGGCCTCCGAGTTCGTCACCGATACGCAACGCACGCTCGAGGTTGATGCGGCCACCCTTCGGCCAACCGCCGACGGTGGTCTTGGCCACGGTCTCGGCCGAACAATCCACGCTGAAGGCATCGGCGGCGAGGTGCACGACCGTCAGGCAGACGCCCGAACAGGCGATCGAGGCGCCGAGCACGGCCGGGACGGGCTGCGCCAGGAAGGCCGGGTCGGTGCCGATGACCAGGCGCAGGTCGTGGCCGCCGCCGATCGGCAGGATGTCGCGCACGCTGCCGAGCGCGGTCACGATCCCGGTGAACATGGGGGGCTCTCCTCGAATTCGGTCAGGATATCGGCGCCGAGGGGGCGGAGCGCCACCCTGCGGAAGCGTGGCATGGCGGCGAGTGCCGCGAGGCGCAAGCCCTCGGCGGCGGGCCAGCCCTCCGCGCCCATGATTCCCGGGGCGTGGAACCAGGCGAGGCGGTCCACCAATCGGGCGCGCAGCAGCCCAGCGGCGAGGCCGGCGCCGCCCTCGGCCAGCACGCGGGTGACGCCGCGGCGCGCGAGGGCGGCCAGCAGCGCGCGCAGGTCGAGCCCGCCCGACGGGT
>NZ_JACADR010000353.1 GCF_016106005.1 Roseomonas rosulenta | reverse complement strand
GCGAGGGCGGCCTCCGCCGCCGCGATCGCCTCCGCCAGCACGGCGCGGACCGGCCCGTCGCCGACCGGGGCAATGCCGACGCTCACCGTCAGGCGCCTGCCATCCATGCCCGGATGCGCGACGCGGGCCGAAGCCTCGCGGCGCAGCCGGTCGGCCATGACCGCCGCCGCCTCGGTGGTTGCGGAGGGCAGGAGTGCGGTGATGACGCCCGTGCCCGCATGGCCCGGCAGGTCGCCCGCGCGCGTCGCGTCGCGGAACACGGCAGCGAAGTCGCGCGTCACGGCATCGGCGGCGCGCGGCCCGCGCTCGGCGGCCATCGCGGGGAGGCCATCGACGCCGGCGGCGACGACCGAGGCGGGTATCCGGTCGCGCTGGCAGCGCGCCAGGGCAGGGACCGCCTGCTCGATCAGCAGCGCGCGATTGGGCAGGCTCGTATGCGGGTTCACGGGTGCGGCCTGCAGCGCCTTCAGCCGGTCGGCATCGGCGCGGCGGTAGGAGCGCACGAGCAGCAGAAAGGCGAGCGGCAGCATGGCCTCGACGAGGAGCCGGGGCGCCAGGCGCCAGCCCATCGCGGGCGCGCCGCCCAGCAGCGCATCCGCGCCCAGCACGGCAATGGCGATGCAGGCGGCGGTACCGAAGGCGGTGAACAGGAAGCGGCGCGGCAGGTGCTGCCAGGCGGCCATGGCGCGGATGCCGCCGGCCGCGGCGCCGAGCGCGACCAGTACCAGCAGCCCGTGCAGCGGCGCGACGAGAAGGCTCAAGCGCGCGGCCGGCTCATGCGGTGGCGGAAGGGGTGGGATTCGAACCCACGAGGGCTTGCACCCTGGCGGTTTTCAAGACCGCTGCCATCGACCGCTCGGCCACCCTTCCGCATGCAGGCGTTCTATTCCCCGGCGAGCCGCGCGGCCATCATCGGCGCGCCGAGCCGCATCATGCCGTTCACGTCCGCGGCCTTGTCGAGGTTCAGCACGGCATCGGCGAGCTGCCTCGCACGCTCGGCGCCCAGCACCGCATCGGCCAGGCCGTGGAACTTGGCACGCAGCTCGGCCTCCGTCAGGAAATTGGCGGGCTCGCCCTTGGGCACCTGGATCTTCTTCACGAAGGTCTGGCCGCGCGCATTCACCGTCAGCTTGCCGGACATGTATTCGGGGAAGTCGGCCTCGACCTCGGCATCCTCGGCCGGGGTGATCTTGCGCATGAGGGTGCGCAGGTCCGCATCCTGCAGCCAGGCGTAGCTGTCCCAGCCGAAATGGCCGCGCGCCAGCGCGCAGGCCACCACGAAGGGGCCCGAGAACTGGCCGTCCACGATGTTCTGCGGGTTCTGCTTGTACTGCAGCGGTGCGCCCACCAGCAGCATGCCCTTGTTGGGCAGGCCCATGGTGACGCTCTCGATCTCCTCGGCCTTGAGGCCGAGCTCGGCACGAAGTGCGAGCGCCGCATCCACGTTCGCATGGCCGTAGCGGCAGGACGGGTAGGGCTTCACCGCCGTCTCCATCAGCTCCCACTCCGACCCGAGGCCCTGCAAGGCACGCTCGGGCTTCGGGTTGGGCGCATAGGCGCGCAGGAAGCCGGCGCGCCCTTCCAGCGCCTCGCCGGCGCCGCGGAAGCCCTCGCGCGCCAGGGATGCGGCGGTCAGGCCGTTCAGCGCCGACCAGCCCACCTGGAAGCGCTTGGTCCAGGCGCCGTTCGCCAGGAACTGCAGGCTGCCCGCCGCCTGCGACAGCGCGATGCCGAAGGCGTCCTCGACCTGCGCGGCGGAAAGCCCGAAGACGCGCGCCGCCGCCGCCGCCGCGCCGAAGGCGCCGCAGGTCGCGGTCGGGTGGTAGCCGCGCTCGTAATGGTCCCCGCCCGGCAGCGACAGCGCCAAGCGGCAGGTCACCTCATAGCCCGCGACGATGGCGCCCAGCACGGTGCGGCCATCTGCGCCCACCATCTCGGCGGCGGCCAGCGCGGCCGGGATCACCGGCGCGCCGGGATGCAGCGTGCCGGCGGCATGGGTGTCGTCGAAGTCGAGCGAATGCGCCGTGGTGCCGTTGACGAGCGCCGCACCGGCCGGGGTGTAGCGCGCCGAATCGCCGAACACCGCGGCCGATCCCGCCGCGAGGCCCAGCGAACGCACCGCCGCCAGCAGCGGCGCCGTGCTCTCGGCATCGTGACGCCCGCGCAGCATGTTTCCGACCAGGTCGAGCACCAGGAAGCGGGTGCGGTCCTGCACCTCGGCCGGCAGGGCCTCGAAGCGCATGGAAGCGGTGAAGGCGGCGAGTTCGCGCGTGACGGCGGCCATGGCGTTGTCCTCCTGGGGTTGCGGTCTTGTAGCACTCCCGGCGGCGCGGCCAAGGCGCACAACCAGCGTTTGCATCGCCGGGGGGCGCGTGGCACGTGGTCGGGATGATCCCGCGCCGAGTCTTCCTCGCCGCCGCCCCGCTCGCCGGATGCGGCGCGGCTGCCACCCTGCCGGAGACGCCGGTCGCCAACACGGCGCCGGACGCGGCGCTGCCGGTAACCCCGGTCTCCTCCGTCTCCTTCGATCGCTTCCTCGAGGGCGTGAAGACCGAGGCACGGCGGCGCGGCATCTCCCAGGCCACGGTCAACGCCGCTTTCGCCGGCGTGCAGGCGAACCGCCGCGTCATCGAGCTGGACCGCCGCCAGGCGGAAGGCGCGCTTCCTTGGGAGGAGTACCGAGACCGGGTGATGGTCAATCCGACCCGCATCCAGAACGGCCAGCGGATGTATCGCGAGAACACCGCCTTGCTGCGCCAGATCGAGCAGCGCTACCGCGTCTCCCCGCGCGTGATCGTCGCCATCTGGGGCGTCGAGACCAACTTCGGCACCACCACCGGCGGCTTCGGCGTGGTCGAGGCGCTGGCCACCCTGGCCTGGGAAGGCCGCCGCGCATCCTATTTCCGCAACGAATTGTTCGCCGCGCTGAAGATCCTGGACGAAGGCCATATCCGCGCCGACCGCATGCGCGGCTCCTGGGCCGGCGCGATGGGCCAGCCGCAATTCATGCCGTCGAACTTCGACCGCCTGGCGGTGGATTTCGACGGCGACGGGCGGCGCGACATCTGGGACAGCCGGGCCGACGCGCTGGGGTCGATCGCCCACTACTTCCAGCGCAATGGCTGGCGCGAGGGCGAATCCTGGGGAATGGAAGTGCGCCCGCCGCCGGGCTTCGCGCTGGCCGGCGCGGATACCGAGACGCGCCGACCGCTGCGCGAATTCAACCGGCTGGGCTTCCGCACCGCCGCCGGCGGGCCGCTGCCCGACGGGCCCGAGGCGCAGGTCGTGCTGCCCTCGCGCGGGTCGGGCCAAGTCTTCCTCGGCCATCACAACCTGCGCGTGATCCGCCGCTACAATTCGCCGGTCAATTACGGGCTCGCGGTCGGTCTGCTGTCGGACCGCGTGGGGTGAGGGGCGCAAGCCTGCTGCTGGCGGCACTGCTGGCCGGCTGCGCCAGCCCGCCGGCGCGCTACCTGGTGGGCGAGCCCTACCGGTTGGGCGGCACCTGGTCCTACCCGCGCGAGGATTTCGCGCTCGTCGAGACCGGCCTCGCGACGCGGCATGCCCCCGCCGGCTGGAACGCGCGCACCGCGAATGGCGAGGCCTGGAGCGACAGCCGGGCGCTCGCCGCCCATCGCACGCTGCAACTGCCCGCGGTGGTGGCGGTGACGAACCTCGAGACCGGGCGCACGTTGCTGGTGCGGGTGAACGACCGCGGGCCGGCGAACGCCGGGCGCGTCATCGGCCTGTCGGACCGCGCCGCCACGCTGCTCGGCATTCCCGCCGGCGGCAGCGCCCAGGTGCGCATCGCGGTGGATGGCGAGCGCAGCCGCGCATTGGCGGAAGCGGCGTCGCCCGCCGACCGGCCGCCCTTGCCGATCGCGGCCGCGCCGCGCGCCGCGGTCGCGGCCGAGAGCCTCGATGCCCCG
>NZ_JACADR010000352.1 GCF_016106005.1 Roseomonas rosulenta | reverse complement strand
GCTCCGCCCCCGGCGCGCCGCCCGGCTCCGCCCCCGCCGCCGCCCAGGGCGCCGCCCCCCTTCCCGCCGCCGCCAAGATGATGGCCGAGACGGGCGCCACCGCCGCCGCGATCGGCGCGGGCACCGGCAAGGATGGCCGCATCACCAAGGGCGACGTGCTCGACTACCTGGCCCGCCCCGCCCCCGCCGCGGCAGCCCCCGCCGCGCCCAAGCCTGCCCGTGCGCTCGATGCCGGCGAGGAGCGCGTGAAGATGACGCGCCTGCGCGCCACCATCGCGCGGCGCCTCAAGGAAGCGCAGAACACCGCCGCCATGCTCACCACCTTCAACGAGGTGGACATGGGCGCGGCCATGGCCCTGCGCGCCGAATACAAGGACGTGTTCGAGAAGAAGCACGGCGTGAAGCTCGGCTTCATGTCCTTCTTCGTGAAGGCCTGCGTCGCCGCGCTGAAGGAATTCCCGGCGGTGAACGCCGAGATCGACGGCGACGAGATCGTCTACAAGAACTTCGTCCACATGGGCATCGCGGTGGGCGGCCCGTCGGGCCTGGTCGTGCCGGTGGTGCGCCATGCCGACACGCTCTCCTTCGCCGAGATCGAGAAGACCATCGCCGCCTACGGGAAGAAGGCCCGCGACGGCGCGCTCAAGCTGGATGAGCTCGCCGGCGGGTCCTTCACCATCACCAATGGCGGCATCTACGGATCGCTGATGTCCACGCCCATCCTGAACCCGCCGCAGTCGGGCATCCTGGGCATGCACAAGATCCAGGACCGCCCGATGGCGGTGGGCGGGAAGGTCGAAATCCGCCCGATGATGTACATCGCGCTCTCCTATGACCACCGCATCGTGGACGGGAAGGAGGCCGTGTCCTTCCTGGTGCGGGTCAAGGAAAGCATCGAGGATCCGCGGCGCCTGATGCTCGACATCTGACCCGCCTGGCCGCGCCTGCCTCGGCGCGGCCCAACCCAGCACGGGAGAGCCAACATGCGAAGCCGGGACGGCCAATTCTCCGACGCGCGCCCCATACAGCGCAGCCGCGGCGAGAAGGAAAAGCTGCTGCGCGAACTCAAGGACACGCTCGCCGGGCTGAAGCCGCACGCCTCGCCCTCGATGCGCACCACGCTGGTCGCGCGCATCCGCGAGATCGAGGCCGAACTGGGCATGAGCGGCAAGAAGTAGCCGCGGCGCGCCATGTCGCGCATCGCCGTCGGCACCATCCTGCCCTCCTCCAACCGCGTGGTGGAGCGCACGACGGCCACGCTGCTGCGCCACCTGCCGGGCATAGACGGCTGCGTGGCGCGCATTCCCTATGCACCGGATGGCAGCGGCCAGCCGGCAGGCGCCTACGATACGCCCTCCTACGCCACCGCCGCCCGGCTGGTCGGCCATGCCGGCGTGGCCGCTATCTGCTGGAACGGCACGCGCGGCGCGGCGCTGGGCCTCGCGGCCGACCGTGCGCTGGCCGCGACCCTCGCCGCCGAGGCCGGCTGCCCCGCCACCACCACCGCGATCCACGCGGTCGCCCTGCTGCACCGCTGGAAGGCGCGTCGCATCGCGCTGGTGATGCCCGGCGCCGCCGCCGAGGCCACTCCGCACGCCGCCGGCTTCGCGGCGGAAGGCATCGAGACCCTCGCCGTCCGCGGCCTCGGCTGCCCGGACAACCTCTCCGCCGCCGCGGTGCCGCCCCACGCCATCGCCGACGCCGCCCGCGCCCTGGCCGCCGCGGCCAGGCCCCACGCCATCCTGGTCTGGAGCACCAACCTGCCCGGCCTCGCCTGCATGGCCCCGCTGGAGGCCGAGCTGGGCCTGCCTGTGCTGGACAGCGCCGCGCTCGGCGTGGCGGCGCTGCTCGACCTGGCGGGCATCGGCGCCGCACCGCTGGCGGGCTTCGGGCGCCTCTTCGCCGCGCCCTGAAGCGATTCAGCGCCGCCGCGCGCATCCGCGCGCATACACCGCGCGTAGGGCTGCCGAAGCACCGGAGCGCGCCATGTCCCCCCGCCTCGCCACCGCCATCCTCGCCATTGCCCTGCTGGTCCCCGGCCTGTCGCAGGCCAATCCGCTCGCCGGCACCTGGCGCGCCGCGCAGGGCGGGCAGTCGGTCGAGATCACCCTCGAAGCCGATGGCCGCTTCGCGCGCCAAGACCGCGGGCCGGACGGCACCGCCATGACCGTCTCCGGCCACTGGACTTTGGCCAATGCCGGCCCCTGGCTGCGCCTGACCATCGAGGACTGGGCCCCGCGCCGCGCCTGCGGCCTGCTCGGCTGCACGCCGATCCGCATGCTGCCCGGGGAGACCTACCGCTACGTGCTGCAGCCCGACGGCACGCTGCTGCTCGAGGATACCGGCGGGCGCATCGCCCTGCGGCGCGGGGACTGACGCGATGCCCCGCACGCAGGACCGCGCAGCCCTCGCCCTCGCCGAGGATCTCGACCAGTGCCGCGCCGGCTTCGGCGCGCTGCTGGCGCGCGCCGACCTCTCCGCCACCGCCGCGGCCGAACTCCGCCGCCGCTACGCCGAGCCGCACCGCGCCTATCACGACGCCGCCCATGTCGGGCTGCTCTGGCTGCGCCACCTGCTGCATGGCGGCGACCCCGCCGACCGCGACCTGGCGCTGGCCATCCTGTTCCACGACGCGGTCTACGACCCGATGGCGAAGGACAACGAGGACGCTTCCGCCGCGCTGCTGGCCGCGCTGGTGCCGGGCGACACCGCCTGGGCGCAGGCGGCGATCCGCGCCACCGCCGACCACCTGGCCTATGCCGGGGCCGATTGCCGCGTGCTGCGGCTGCTCGACCTCGACCTCACGCCGCTGGCCGAGGCGCCCGAGATCTTCGCCCGCAACACCGCCTTCCTGCGCCGCGAATACGCCGCGCTGGACGAAGCGCGCTGGCGCGCCGGGCGCGGCGCGGTCCTGGCGCGCTTCCTCGAAGCCCCGGCGATCTTCCGCACGCGCCTCGCATCGATCTACGAGGCACGCGCGCGGGAGAACCTCACGGCAGCGCTGGCCGAGCTGCACGAGGCGGCATGAATCGGAAGGCGCCGGCGCTGACCACGCCAAGCGCCAGCCCCTCCAGCGCGCCGCCGACCAGCCCGCCCACCACCAGCGACACCGGCGTCATCGACGCCGGCCCGACCAGCCAGCGCAGGCTGCCGAGCAGCGCGCCGAGCATGAAGCCCACCATCACCACCCGGATCCACGACGCGCGCTCCGCCACGACGCGATCCAGAACGCGCCCCTGCGCCAGGCCGTAGAGCAGCCCGCCCACCACGCCCTTCAGCGCCGCGCCCATCAGCACGAAGACCACGATCGGCAGGCTGCCGGCATGCTGCGCGAGCACGCCAAAGACCAGCGCCACGACCAGCGCCGTGAGGTAGCCCGCCGCCGCCGTCGCGCCGATCCAGGCGCCGAGCGGCAGGTCCTGGTAGGCCTGGCGCAGCACCGCACCCTGCGCGGCGCCGAGGCAGGCGCCCATCACGGCCCCGCCCAGCGCCTGCAGCAGCGGTGCGAGCATCGGCAGGCCGCGCAGGCCCGGCGCCAGGCCGGGCAGCAGCAGCGCGTTCCACAGCGCGGCCAGCGCCAGGCCGACCGCGCCGCCAGCCGCGCAGGCGAGGATCCATCGGCCGGCATGACCGGGGGGCGGCGTCCAGTCGGACATGGCTCAGTCTCCGTGGCGGTGTTCGGGGCGCGACGCGCGGCGGGTCATGCAGCATCCCCCGGCAGCACGACATCGAGCCAGCCGCGCGCATCCATGCGCGCCTGGTCGCCGGCCAGCAGCAGCACCGTCGTGGTGTCGCTCTCGACGATGGCGGGGCCGGCGATGGCCTGCCCGTCCGCCAGCGCGGCGAAGTCGAAGACGGGCAGGTCGGCCTCCGTGCCGCCGAGCCGCGCGCGGCGCGTGGCGAAGGGCGCGGCGGGGGCACGGCCTGCGGCGG
>NZ_JACADR010000351.1 GCF_016106005.1 Roseomonas rosulenta | reverse complement strand
CCTACAACTACGCGCGGCGGCTCAAGACCCTGAAGGGCCTCACCCCCTACGAGATCATCTGCCGATCATGGGCCGCAGACCCCCATAGGTTCACCGCAAACCCGCACCATGAAATGCCGGGACCAAAACATCTAACCCGCGATCTCCGCTCTCACAATCGCTCAATTCGACCCGCTTCGTCTCTTAAATAGGACACTGCTCGCCAGGGTTGTTGTTTCGGTGGCATGGATCGCGCAACGGCATCCATCCGTGGTGCCGCGCTTCCATCCGCGACGTGTCTGAGGCTGTCGGCACCAACCGATCGACGCGGCCGCGGGCGGCATCCGTGCCGGTCGCTCAAGGCCCTGGCGTTGTGCTCCCCGCCCCGGGGATCCGCCGCCGCCGCGCCAGCATCCGCGCTACCTCGCGCGCGTCGAAGGCGCGCAGCGCCATGCCCGCACTCGCGAAGACCACCCCGCCCGCACCGATCAGCACCGCGGCGATCAGCGCGCGCATGATGGACGTCCCCCCCGCCGGCAGCACGAAAGCGAGCGCCGCCACCGTCGCCCCCATCAGCGCCGCCGCCGCCAGGATGCGCGGCACCCTCCGGCGCGCCCGCCGGTCCATCACGTAGTCGCGCCGCCGGACCAGCAGCCAGGCCAGCAGCCCCGCATTGGCCCAGGCCGCCAGGGTGGTGGAGAGCGCCACCCCCACATGCTGCAGCGGCCCCATCAGCACCAGGTTGAAGCCGAGGTTCAGCGCCACCGCGCCCAGCCCGACCTTGACCGGCGTGGCGGTGTCCCCCCGCGCGAAGAAGGCCGGCGCGAAGACCTTCACCAGCACGAAGGCGGGCAGTCCGAGGGCATAGGCAATGAGTGCGGCGGAAGACGCCGCCGCCTCGACGGGGCCGAAGGCGCCACGCAGGAACAGTGCGGCGATGATCGGCCCCGAGGCCACCGCGAGCCCCACCGCCGCCGGCACCGTCAGCAGCAGCGACAATTCCACCGCCCGGTTCATCGATCGATGCGCCGAGAGCGCCTGCCCGGCGCGCAGCTGCCGCGCCAGCAGCGGCAGCAGCGCCGTGCCCACCGCCACGCCGATCACGCCGAGCGGCAGCTGCGCCACGCGATCCGCGTAATACAGGAAGGAGATCGCCCCCGAGGGCAGCAGCGAGGCGATGATGATGTCCACCGCCAGGTTCAGCTGCACCACGCCGGCGCCGATCACGCCCGGGATCATGCGCTTCAGCACCAGGCGCACCTCCGGCGTGATGGCCGGCGGGCGCAAGAGGTTCAGCGCCATGCCTGCCTGCGCCGTGGCCCAGAGGCAGAGCGCCAGCTGCACCACGCCCGAGGCGGTCACGCCCCAGGCCAGCGCATGGCCCGGCGTCGCGACATAGGGTGTTAGGAACAGCAGCGTCGCCATCGAGACCAGGTTGAAGAAGACCGGCGCCGCCGCGGCGGCGGCGAAGCGGTCGAGCCCGTTCAGCACGCCCCCCACCAGCGCGGTGAGGCAGATGAACAGCAGGTAGGGGAAGGTGATGCGCGTGAGCTCGACGGCGAGGGCGAACTTCGCCGGATCATCCGCGAAGCCGGGGGCGAGCACGCGCATCAGCTGCGGCATGAAGACCATGCCGACCACCACCAGCAGGCCGAGCCAGAGCATCATCAGCGTGCCCATGCGCTCGGCCAGCGCCTGCGCCTGCGCACGACCCTCGGCCGCCAGCATGCCGGCGAAGGCGGGCACGAAGGCGGCGTTGAAGGCGCCCTCCCCGAACAGCCGCCGGAACAGGTTGGGCAGTTTCAGCGCGACGAAGAAGGCATCGGCGACCGGCCCGGCGCCGAGGCGGGACGCGATCAGCATGTCGCGCGCGAAGCCCAGCACGCGGGACACCATGGTCCAGGCGCCGACGGTCATGACGGAGCGGAGCATCAGCGGCGCGGGGTCAAAGGCATCGGTGCCGGGATGCGCCGCCGGCGCCCCGGATGCAAGCCGTGGCTCTCGCGCGCGGGCGCGCGCCCGCAGCAATGCCGGACGCCCCTGGGCGGCGCAGGCGTCCGGCGCAGCCTGGGGCCGGCGGTGAACCCACGCGCCCGGTGTGCCCCCGCGTGGGGGCAGCGGGGTCACTCCGCGCGGATATTGTTCTCGCGCACCACCTGGCCCCAGCGTGCCCAGTCCTCGGCGAAGACGCGCGCGAAGGCCTGGCGCGGGCCGCCGGCGGGCTCGGCGCCGAAGCTGCGGGTGCGCTCGATCACGTCGGGCAGCTTCACGATGGCGTCGAGCTCGCTGTTGAGCCGGTCGAGGATCGGCTCAGGCGTGCCGCGCGGCGCCAGCATGCCGCCCCAGAAGCCAACCACGTGGCCCGGGACCGTCTCGGCGAAGGTCGGCACGTTCGGATAGGCGGGCGCGCGATCGGCGCTGGTCACCGCGATGGCGCGCAGCGTGCCGGCCTCGAGCTGCGCGCGCGGCGCGAACAGGCCGTCATGCGCCACATCCACCTCGCCGCGGATCAGCGCGGTGATCGAGGGCTGGTTGCCGGCATAGGGGACGTGCGTCGTCTCGAAGCCGGCCTGCTTCATCAGGAGGATGAGGGCGAGGTGGTTGATCGCACCCGCGCCGGGGGTCGAGACGGTCAGCCGCCCCTGCCGCTCGCGCGCGACGGCAATGAATTCCGCCACGGTGCGCGCCGGAAAATCGGCGCGGCAGACCAGCGCGAGGGGCGAGTTCTGCGCGAGGAAGACCGGTTCGAGGGCCTGCACGGGGTTGAGCGTGGCGCTGCGGTTCACCGCCAGCGCAATGAGGGTGGAGGGCGAGGTGTACATGAAGGTCGTGCCGTCGGGCGCGGCGCGGGCCACCAGGTCGGCGGCGACTTGCGTGCTGGCGCCGGGGCGGTTCTCGACGATGAAGCTGCTGCCGGGCAGGCGTTCCGTCAGCCTGGCGGCGAGCAGCCGGGCCATGATGTCGTTGGCGCCGCCGGCGGCGAAGCCGACCACGATGCGCACCGGGCGCGAGGGCCAAGCCTGCGCGCGCGCCGCGCCGGACGCGAGCAGCGCGGGCGCTGCGAGCAGCAGGCCGCGGCGCGGGGTGTCCTGGATCATCGGCGGTTCCTTCCCATCTGCGCGGCGCGGGTCGCGGCGGCGTCGTTGCGGTCAGGATAGCAGCCCGACCGGCGGAGGCATCCCCGCGCTGTGGGCGGCGGATTCGCCACGTACCGAATCGCGCACGAAAAGATGTACCGTCCGGACGGTTGCTAAAACCGTCCGGACGGTATAGATGCGACGCATCATGAACGTCACCCTGCCAACGCCGGACGCCCGCACCCGTATCCTCGATGCCGTGGAACGGATCGTCGTCGCGCGCGGCGTCGCCGGCCTCACGCTCGAGGCCGCGGCGCGCGAGGCCGGCGTCTCGAAGGGCGGGCTGCTCTATCACTTCGCCTCCAAGGAAGCGCTGCTGACCGGGCTGCTCGAGCGCCTCGCCGCCTTCATCCGTTCCGAGTTCGAGAAGAACTGCGCCCGCCAGCCGCCCGGCCCGGGGCGCGTTGCGCGCGCATTCCTTGCCTGGGCCTTCGGCGAGGCCGACTGCACGCCCGGCGACGAGCACCACGAGCGCGCCGCGGCGGTGTTCCTCGCCGCCTTCCACCACGACCGGGCGCTGCTCGACCCGATGCGCGCCGTCTATGCCGGCATGAAGGCGGCGCTGCTCGAGGACGGCCTCCCGCAGGGCCATGCCATGGCGGTGCTCACCGCCTGCGACGGGCTGTTCATGGCGCATCTGTTCGGGCTCTACCGTCCGACCGAGGCCGACCTCGTCGCGCTGCGCGGCACGCTCGACGCCCTGGTGGAGGGGCACACGTGACCCGGCGCGCGCGCCTGCTGTCCGCCCTGGTTGTGGTGGCCGCCGCCGGCGGCGCCACGCTCTGGATCGCGCGCGCCCCGGCCCCGCAGGCCGCAACGCCGGCCGCGG
>NZ_JACADR010000350.1 GCF_016106005.1 Roseomonas rosulenta | reverse complement strand
CGCCGGCGGTCGCCAGCGCCTGGCGCCCGGCGGCGCGCGCGCCCTCGGGCGCCCAGGGCTGGGCGAGGGCAGGGAGAGGCAGGGCCAGCAGGCCCAGGATCAGCAGGCGACGCATGGGCGCCTTCCTAGCCGATCCGGCCCGGCCTTGTCCCGCAAGCCTTGTCCCCTGGGGGCCACGCGACTAGGTTCCCGCTCTCGCCACGGAGGAAACCGCCATGTTCAGGGGCTCGATGGTCGCGCTCATCACGCCGATGCGCCAGGACGGGTCCGTGGATGCGAAAGCCTTCCAGGATCTGGTGGAATGGCAGATAGCCGAGGGCACCGAGGGGCTGATCCCGGTCGGCACCACCGGCGAGAGCCCGACCCTGACGCATGAGGAACACAAGCAGGTCGTCGAGATGTGCGTCGAGGCCGCGCGCGGCCGCGTGCCGGTGATCGCCGGCGCGGGCAGCAACTCCACGGCCGAGGCGATCGACTTCGCGCAGCACGCGAAGAAGGCAGGCGCGGATGCGACGCTGGTGGTCACCCCCTACTACAACAAGCCGACGCAGGAAGGGCTGTTCCTGCACTTCACCGCCATCGCCGATGCCGTCGACCTGCCGATGTTCGTCTACAACATCCCCGGCCGCAGCGTGATCGACATGTCGGTCGAAACCATGGCGCGGCTCGCGAAGCACAAGAACATCGTGGGCGTGAAGGACGCGACGGCGAACCTCGCGCGCCCGCTGCACACCAAGCGCGCCTGCGGGCCGGACTTCATCCAGCTGAGCGGCGAGGACCACACGGCGCTGGCCTTCAATGCCGCGGGCGGGGTGGGCTGCATCAGCGTCACCGCCAATGTCGCGCCGCGCCTGTGTGCCGAGATGCACAAGGCCTGGCGCGCCGGGCGGACCGAGGAGGCGATGGCGATCCAGGACCGCCTGGTGCCGCTGCACGACGCGCTGTTCTGCGAGACCTCGCCGGGTCCGGTGAAGTATGCGGCCAGCCTGCTGGCCAAGAGCACCGAACATTGCCGCCTGCCGATGGCGCCGATCGCCGACAGCAGCAAGGCCCGCGTGCGCGAGGCGATGGTCTCGGTGGGGCTGCTGAACTGACCGCGGCCGACGCGACCCCTGCCACCCCCCACTTTCGGCCCGAGGCCCCTGCCTCGGGCCGGGAGCGCACAGCGCGACCGCGCCCATCCCGCCCGCCGTCCCCAATGCGCCAGCGCACGGCGCGAAGGCAAGCCGGCCGGATGGCCGGCGCCCGCCGTCTGAGGGCAGAAAAACGTGTCACCTGAGAAGAAGAAGTCCTCCCTCATCTCCCACGGCATCGCCGCGCAGAACCGCAAGGCGCGCTTCGACTACAAGATCGCCGAGACGATCGAGGCCGGCCTCGCCCTCGTCGGCCCCGAGGTTAAGTCGCTGCGCGCCGGCCGCGCCACGCTCTCCGAGGCCTGGGCCGGCGAGCGCGACGGCGAGATGTGGCTGTTCAACGCCTATATCCCGGAATGGCAGGCGGGGTCCTTCGTCTCGCGCTTCGAACCGCGCCGGCCGCGCAAGCTGCTGCTGCACCGCAAGCAGGTCGAGACGCTGACCGGCGCGATCACGCGCGAGGGCGCGACGCTCGTGCCCCTCGACATCCATTTCAGCGACCGCGGGCGGGCCAAGGTCCTGCTCGGTGTCGCCGAGGGCAAGAAGCAGCACGACAAGCGCGCGGCCATCGCGGCGCGCGACTGGCAGCGCGACAAGGCCCGGCTGATGCGCAACAAGGGGCGCGAATAGCCACCCTTGCATCCGGGCGCGTCCGCCGCACGTAAGCACCGCGAGGAGGCCCCCATGGCCGAAGACGACATCCCCACGACCGGCGCGGTCCGCGACAAGCTGATCCGCACCAAGGAGCGCTGGGCCGAGGAAGGCCGGCTGCTGACCGGCACCCATGGCGACCCGGAACGCGACCGCCTGCCGCCGGGCCAGACCCTGGTGAAGGACTGGCCGGTCCTGGACCTCGGCGTGCAGCCGGATGTCTCGCACGCGAAGTTCCGCCTGCGCGTGGAAGGCCTGGTTGAGAACCGCGTCGCACTCGACTGGGACGGCTTCATGGCCCTGCCGCAGAGCGAGATGGTGGTGGACATCCACTGCGTCACGCAGTGGTCGCGCTACGACAACCGCTTCGCCGGCGTGAAGACCGCCGATCTGCTGGCGCTGGCCCGGCCGAAGCCCGAGGCGCGCTTCGTCTCCATGACGTCTTACGACGGCTACACCACCAACCTGACGCTGGCCGATTTCGCCGCGGACGACGTGATGCTGGTCCATGCCTGGGAGGGCCGGCCGCTCGAGCGCCAGCATGGCGGCCCGGTCCGCCTGGTGCTGCCGAAGCTGTATTTCTGGAAAAGCCCGAAATGGATCACCCGGATCGAGCTTCTGGCCGAGGACCGTCCCGGCTTCTGGGAAGTCCGCGGCTACCACAATCGCGGCGACCCCTGGATGGAGGAACGCTATGGCTGAGACGCCGTACCCCGCGCTGCGCGCACCGCGCCGTGCGCTGCTGCTGGGCGCGCCGCTGATCATGGCGGCCGGCCCGGAGCCCGATGCCTTCAGCTTCCGCATCCCCGCGATCGAGGGCGGCGAGCACGACTTCGCCGCCTGGCGGGGGCGCGTGCTGCTGGTGGTGAACACCGCGTCCTTCTGCGGCTTCACCCCGCAATACGCCGCGCTGCAGCGCCTGCACGAGCGCTATGCCGCGCGCGGCCTCGTGGTTCTAGGCGTGCCCTCGAACGACTTCAACCAGGAAAGCGGCACCAACGCGCAGGTGCGGCAATTCTGCGACGCGCAGTTCGGCATCGAATTCCCGATGGCGGGCCTCACGCGCGTGCGCGGCGTGCAGGCGCACCCCTTCTTCCGCTGGGCCGGCGCGCGGGCGGGCGGGGAGCCGCGCTGGAACTTCCACAAATACCTCGTGGCGCGGGACGGGCGGAGGGTGCAGGGCTTCGCCACCAGCGTGGAGCCGGAAAGCCGTCCGATGATCCAGGCGATCGAGGCGGCGCTGGGCGCGGCGGCAAGCTAGAGCGGATCCCGATCAGGTGGGATCACCTGATCGGGTGAAGATGCGCGCAAAAACAATGCGCTGGAGGCGTTGCCGCCAGCCGAGGCGTGCGGAAGCGCCTCCAGCACGGGCGCAGGCGGCGGGGCCCGCGCGCCAGCCGATGCGTCGTGCCGGCACCTGGCGCGACGACCAGATGGCGCCGCGTCAGGCGCCCAGCCGCGCCAGCAGCGCGCCGACCGCGCCCTCGAACATCTCCGCCGTCAGCCGCTTCGTGGACGTGTTGTACCGGCTGACATGGTAGGAATCCACCAGCCACAGCCCGTCGGGCAGCGTATGCACCGCGCCATGTGCGAAGGCGTGGCGGCTGGCCGGGATGCCCTTCGCGCGCAGCAGCGCATTGTGCGCCACCACGCCCAGCGCCAGCACCGCGCGCAGCCGCGGCATGGCCGCCAGCTCCGCCTGCACGAAGCCGTTGCAACTGCGGATCTCGGCCGGGGTGGGCAGGTTCTCGGGCGGCACGCAGCGCACGGCGTTCGCGATGCGGCAGCCGAGCAGTTCCATGCCGTCATTGGGGTCCTCGCGGAACTCCCCCCGTGCGACGCCGAACTTCAGCAGCGTCCTGTACAACAGCCGCCCGGCATAGTCCCCCGTGAAAGGCCTCCCGGTGCGGTTCGCTCCGCGCACCCCGGGGGCGAGGCCGAGGACCAGCAGCGGCGCCTCGCGCGGCCCCCAGGATGGCACCGGGCCATTGTGCCAGTCCGGATGCGCGGCGCGGTTGGCGGTGCGGTAGGCGACAAGTCGCGGGCAGTGGGGGCAGTCATGGTCCGGCGCGGCGGCCGGGGGCAGGGGGGGCGAGGCGGCCCGCGCCATGCTCACGCCTCGGGGTCCAGTGCCGTATCCGCGAAGGGGTCGGCCGGGGTGGCGCGGGT
>NZ_JACADR010000035.1 GCF_016106005.1 Roseomonas rosulenta | reverse complement strand
GAGGCGCTGGCGCTGGCCGCGCCCGATGCGCCGCGCGCCGCGCTGGCGCTGGCCGCCTCGTTGCAGGAGGAGGACCCGGCGCGCGCCGCGGACTTCGAGAAGCAGGCCTTCGCCGCCGATGCCGGCTTCACGCCCGGCGCGATCGCGCATGCGAAGCGGCTGGGCGATGCCGGCGGCGGACGGCGCGCGCGCAGCGTGCTCGAGCAATCCTGGCTGGCCGCGCCGCATCCCGATATCGGCACGGCCTGGCTGGCCGGCGAGAAGGACCGCCTGGCACGCGTGAAGGCGGTCGAGGATCTGGCGCATCGCAACCGCGAGCATCCCGAAAGCCGCCTGCTGATGGCGCGCGCGGCGATCGATGCCGGCCTGACCGGGCGCGCGCGCACCGAGCTCGATGCGCTGGTCGCGAGCCGCACCGCCGACCGCCGCGCCTTCCTGATGCTGGCCGAGCTCGAGGAGGTGGAGCACGGCGACACCGCCGATGCGCGCGCGGCGCAGGCCAAGTGGCTGCGCGCGGCAGCCAATGCGCAGGGCGCGCCACGCTGGCGCTGCGGCGCCTGCGGCGTGGATCATTCGGCCTGGAAGGCGGAATGCGCATCCTGCGGCACGGTCGGGCGGATCGCCTGGTCGGCGCCTGGGTAGCGCGTGGCCCGCGCCGGCGCGTTCGCGCGCTACAGGTCGAAGAAGGGCGTCTCGTTTTCGCCTCGCAGGCGGATGTCGAAGCGGAAGCAGCGCAGGCCCTTCTCGCGCCGCGCGGGCTCGGCCACCAGCAGCGGGCGCAGCGCGGTGGGCAGCGCCGCCATCACCGGATCCGGCGCGGTGTCGAAGCCGGGGAAGAAGACCGTGGTCAGCACGCGGCGCATCAGCCCCGCCCCCATCACCGTGATGTTGGCATGCGGCGCGCGGCTGCCGGTGGCATCGGTGAAGCCACCCGGGATGATGGTGCGGAAGGCGTAGCGCCCTTCCGCATCGGTGAAGGTGCGGCCCCAGCCGAGGAAGGCCGGGTCGGCGCCGAAGCGTCCCGCCGCATCGGCCTGCCACATCTCGAGGATGGCGTTGACGCAGGGCGCGCCGCCTTCGCGCGTGACGGTGCCGCGCAGGATCACCGCCTCGCCCTGCGTGGTCGGTTCGGCATCGGCGCTGACGCGCGTCAGGTCGTGGTCCGCGGAGCCGAAGAAGCCCTTGGGGAAGAAGGGGCCGATGGTCTGCTGGGAGGTGGGCAGCATCTCAGCCCTCCGGCGTCGCGAAGCGGCCGCGCAGGACGATGTCGTGCACGAAGCCGAGATGGCGTGACCCGACCGAGGCCGGCGGCAGCATCCGCGCCACCATGCGCGCGCGCGCCGCGGCGTCCGGGATGGATTGCAGGATGCGGTCGATCTCGTTCAGCGGATCGCCGGGGAAGTACATTTGCGTCACCAGGCGCGACAGGCAGGACGGGCCGAAGACCGAGAAATGCAGGTGCGGCGGGCGCCACCAGGTCTCCTGCACCGGCACGGGATAGGCGCCGGGCTTCACGGTGAAGAAGGCGTAGCGGCCATCGGCGTCGGTGCGGATGCGGCCATGGCCCTGGAAGTTCGGGTCGAGCGGCGCGGGACTGGTGTCGATGGCGTGCGCGTAGCGCCCGGCGGCATTGGCCTGCCACAGCTCGACCACCGCGCCGGCCACCGGACGCCCGGCTTCGTCGAGGATACGGCCGCTGATTTCCATCAACTGCCCGATCGCGGGCTTGCCTTTCACGACCTCCGCGAGGTTCGCCTCGCCATCCGGCAGCTTGCGGTGCAGCGCGGCAGGCGCGGCGTATTCCGTCGCCCCCGGTGCGCGCGGGAAGGGTGCGCGCGCGGGCGTATGGGTCCAGGTGTTCGGGTAGCCGGGCACCGGCACCACGGGCTCGATGCCGGGCGGCCAGGGGGCTTCATGCATGGCGCACTCCTTCACGATGCGGCGCGGTCGGTGGCGAGGCGGGCGAGGATCGCGGGCATGCGGTCGGCGGCCTGCTGCTGCAGGGAGTCGAACAGCGAATTGCCATGCGCATCGATGCCGACGGTAAGCGGCCCGAGACCTTCGACGGCGAGGCGTACCAGGCGGTAATGCGCCACCAGGTCGGGGTAGGCGACCTGCCGCACCGCCTTGATCGCCGCCGTATGCAGCGGCGCGCCGCCGCCCAGGAATGACAGGTAGACGCAGCCGACCTCGCGCATCGCATCCGTGCAGGCGGCATCGAGCCCGCCCTTGCCACCCACCGCGGTCAGCCCGAAGTGGCGGATCAGCCGCGGCATCAGCGGGTTGAAGCGCGTGCTGGTGGTCGGGTTCATATAAAGGATTTCGAGCCCGCCATCCGCCGTGTCGCGGCTATAGGAGCCGAGATGCAGCAGCGATCCGCCAGCCAGCGCGATGGGCGGGTCGCGCGATTCCTCGACGCAGGCGACCAGGCGCTGGATGGTGGGCAGGCCGGCGGTGATGACGATCTCGCCCTCGACCAGGATGCTCTCGCCGGCGCGCAGCGAACGCGCATCGGCGCGCGACATGGGGAAGCGCATGGTCCTCATGCCAGAGTGCCGCGGCCGATCCAGACCTCCCGTGCTCGGCTGCGCCTGCGCCCTCCGGTCATCGGGCGCGCTCATTCCATGCGCTCCACGCTGCCATCGGAATGCAGCCGCGCGCGCGTGCGGCGGTTGATCCAGCAATTGAAGCAGACCGCGACCGGCGTGTAGCCATGCCCCGCCGCGTAATCGACATGCACCGCGAGCGCGGTGGTGTCGCCCCCCGTGCCCATCGGCCCGAAGCCCGTCGCGTTCACCCCGCGCAGCAGGCGCTGTTCCATCGACGCCAGCACGGGTTCGGGGTTGGTGGTGCCGATGGCGCGCATCGTCGCCTTGCTCGCGATGCGCGCCGCGACGTCGAAGGACCCGCCGATGCCCACGCCGATGATCACCGGCGGGCAATGCTGCGATCCCGCCTGCAGCACCACGCGCATGACGTAGTCCTCGATCTGCGCGAGGGTCGGGAAGGAGAAGGTCTCGAGCGCCGCCCAGCGCCCCGATCCCAGCGCCTTGGGCTGGCACAGCATCTCGACCCAGTCCGCACCGCTCGCGACATCCCAGGTCACCAGCGGCATGTCGCGCCCATGGTAGCCACGCTCGTTGGTCAGCGGATTGGTCACGTGCTTGAGCAGCGGCGGGTCGATGTGCTCCACGAGTTCGTCGAAGCCCTCGCGGATCGCCGCCTTGATGTCGCCCTCGATCCGCGCGGCGGTGCCGATGGTCACGTGGTACACCGGCACGCCGGCATCGGAGCAGACGAAGCGGTTCTCCGCCTCCGCCTTGCGCGCACTGCCCAGCATCATGCGCAGCACGTCGCGCGCGCCCTGATGTGTCTCGGCGGCGAGCGCGCCTTCCAGCGCGCCCAGCGTATCCGCCGGCACCCGCCGCAGCGACCAATCGTATAGCTGTGCCGAGAGCGCCTTCACGGCGTCATGGGTGATCGGCATCCGTGCGACCGTTCCTTCCTCCCTGGACGTGCGCGACGCCCGCGCTAAAGTCATACATATGACCTAACGGCACAAGGGGGATCGCCAACCATGATGAAGCTGCACTGGTCCCCGCGATCGCCCTTCGTACGCAAGGTGATGGTCGCCGCGCATGAGCTCGGCCTCGCGGACCGCATCACCATCGTGCGCACCGTGGTCGCGATGGCGAAGCCTGCGATCGAACTCCTGCCGGAGAACCCGCTCGGCAAGATCCCGACGCTGGTGCTCGAGGACGGCACCATCCTCTACGACAGCCTGGTCATCATGGAATACCTCGACAGCCTCGCCGGCGGCGGGCGGCTGATCCCGCGCGAGGGCATGGCGCGCTTCACGGAACTGCGCCGCCACGCGCTGGCGAATGGCTTGCTCGACCTGCTCATCCTCTGGCGCAACGAGCGTGACAAGCCGCACCCTCTGCCCGCGCTGCTCGATGCCTTCGCGGTGAAAGCCAATTCCGCTTTGGGCGCGATCGACGCCGAGATCGACGCCATCGCCGCCACACCGGTCGGCATCGCGCAGATCACGCTGGCCATCGCCGGCGACTACATGGATTTCCGCTTCGCCGACCTCGGCTGGCGCGACCGCGCGCCCCGCTTCGCCGCCTGGCTGGCCCGCTTCCGCGAACGCCCCTCGATGAAGGCCACCCCCGTGGTGGATGGCTGAGATGCGCATCCCGCTGCCGTCATCGCGCGAGGACTTGGCAAGCGACGCGCAGCGCGAGGTCTGGGACCGCGTCGTCTCCGGCCCGCGCGGGCGCGTGGTGGGGCCGCTGCGCGCGGCGATCCATGCGCCCGACCTCGCGCGCGCCTGGTCGGCGCTCGGGGAATCCCTGCGCTTCGGCACCTCGCTCGGCAAGCGGCTGTCGGAGCTCGCCATCATCGTGACGGGCCGGCGCTGGTCGGCGCAGGTGGAATGGAGCGTCCACGCGCAGGCCGCCGCCGATGCGGGCCTGGAGCCGGACATCATCGCAGCCATCCGCGACGGCGCATCGCCGCGCTTCACGCAGCGCGACGACGCGCTGGTCTACGATTACGCGCGCCTGCTGCTGCGCGACGGCACCGTGCCCGCCGCGCTGCATGCGGAGGTCACGCAGCGCTTCGGCGTGAAGGGCGTGGTCGAGCTGACCGCGCTGGTCGGCTACTACTCCATGGTCGCGATGACGCTGAACGCGCACGAGATCCCGCTGCCGGACAACGCCGCGCCGCAGCTGAGCGCGCCGCCGGAGGGATTGTTCGACCAGCCGCCACCAGCCTGAGCCAACGACAACGGGAGGAAGCAGAACATGATCCGCAGACGGACCGCTCTCTCGGCCCTCGCGCTGCCGGCGCTGGCCGGCCGCGCGCGGGCGCAGGCCTTTCCCGACCAGCCGGTGCGCCTTGTCGTCCCCTTCGCCGCTGGCGGGCCGGCCGACCTGATCGCGCGCACCATCGGGCGCGTGATGGGCGATCGTCTCGGCAGGCCGGTGGTGATCGAAGCGCGCGCCGGCGCCGGCGGGCTGATCGGCGTGGAGCATGTCGCGAAGTCGCGCCCGGACGGGCAGACGCTGGCGCTCGCGAGCAGCGGCGCGATGGTGATCCTGCCGCACCTCCAGCCGAACATGCCCTACGATCCGCGGCGCGACCTCGCGCCCATCGCGCAGGTGTTGAGCGTGCCGCAGATTGTCGCCACCGCGCCCGGGCTTGGGCCGCGCAACCTGGCGGAGCTCGTGGCGATGGCGAAGGCGCGGCCGGGGCAGCTCGCCTACGGATCGGCGGGCGTGGGATCCTCGCTGCACCTGGCCGGCGAGCTGTTGAGGCTGCGCGCGGGCATCGACATCACGCACGTGCCCTTCCGCGGCGCGGCGCCGGCGGTGACGGAACTGCTCGCTGGGCGCATCCAGATCCTGGCGGCGGACGTGCCAGCCTTGCTGGCGCATGTGCGCGCCGGGACCGTGCCCGCGCTCGCCATCACCTCGCCGCAGCGGCTGGACCTCCTCCCCGAGGTGCCGACGGCCGTGGAAGCAGGCGTGCCGGGCTTCATCAGCGAGACCTGGTATGGCGTGCTCGGCCCCGCCGGCATTCCCGCCGATCGCATCGCCATCCTGCATGCCGCGACGAAGGCCGCGCTCGAGGATGCCGACACGCAGCGCGTGCTGCGCGACCAGGGCGGGCGCATCGTGGGCGGCTCGCCCGAGGAATTCGCCACCTTCATCCGCGGCGCCTACGAGTCCTGGGGCGAAGTCGTGCGCGTTACGGGCATGCGGCTGGAATAGCGCGATGCATCGCCGCACCCGCCTCGTCGCGCCGGGCCGCGTGCCCGCCGGCCCTGCCACCCGCGCGCGCATCGGGCTGCTCCGCGCCAAACCGCGCGGTGGTCTCGCCCGGGCGCTCGCCGCGATGGGTCCGGAGATGATCGCGCGCCGGCGCGGCAGCATCGCGGCGCGGGGAACCACCATCGCATGACCGAGACCATCCTGCTGCTCTCCGCCATTCCGGCCGACCTGCGCGCCGCGCTGGCGGCCCGTCACACGCTGGTCGAGGACACACCGGGCGCGACGCGTCCGGGCGTGCGCATCGCCGTGACCATGGCGCTCGCCGGCGCGGGGGAATCGCATTTCGCGCGCCTGCCCGAGCTTCGCCTGCTGTCCTCCCAGGGCGCGGGGCTCGAACGCATCGACCTGCCCGCCGCCGCGCGGCGCGGCATTGCCGTGGCCTATACGCCCGACGTGATGACCGAGGACGTGGCCGATGCCGCCATCGGCCTGATGTACGCGGCCGCGCGTCGGGTCGCCGAGGCCGACCGCTTCGTGCGCGCCGGGCGCTGGAACAGCGAACGGATGGGTCTCGGCATCAGCCTGCACCGCAAGGCGGCGGGGATCGTCGGCCTCGGGCGGATCGGCCAGGCCATCGCGCGGCGCTGCGCGGGGCTCGGCATGGATGTCGCCTGGACTGGGCCGCGGCCGAAGCCAGGCCAGCCCTGGCCATTCATTCCCGACCTCCGCGCGCTGGCGGAACGCTCCGACGTGCTGATCCTCGCGACACCGGGTGGTGCCGAGACGAACGGCATGGTGGATGCCGCCGTGCTGGCGGCGCTCGGGCCGCGCGGCGTGCTGGTGAACATCGCGCGCGGGTCGGTGGTCGATGAAGCCGCGCTGCTCGGTGCGCTGGAATCGCGCGCCATCGCCGGCGCCGGGCTCGATGTCTTCGCGCGCGAACCGGGCCTCGACCCGCGCTTCCTGTCGCTCGAGAACGTCGTGCTGGCGCCGCATTCCGCCTCGCTCACCATCGAGACGCGTGCCGCGCTGGTCGCGCGCATCCTCGATGACATCGAGGCCTTCCGCGCCGGGCGGCCCTTCGTGAATGCGGCCGCCGGTGCCTAGCGCCGCCGTCGATTTCAGTCGCAGCGCCGTGGCGCGCTACATCCAGCTCGCCACGCTGTTCAGGCGCCGCATCGACCAGGGGGCCTGGCGGCCCGGCGCGCGCATCCCGACGGTGGACGAACTCGCTGCCGAATGCGGCGTCGCGCGCGCCACCATCCGCCAGGCGCTCGACCAGCTCGAAGCGGAAGGGCTGATCGAGCGCTTCCGTGCGCGCGGCACCTTCGTGCGCGCCACGCCGGCGGCGAACCGCCTGTGGTGCGAGGTCGAGACCGACTGGTCCGGCCTGCTGCGCTCGCGCGAGGGGGCCGAGATCGAGATCCTCGGCGAGACGCCGGGTGTTCCGGCCGCCGACCTGCCGCCGGTCGAACTCGGCCGTCCCGCCGCGGGCTACGTGCATATCCGCCGGCGCCATTGGCGCGACGGCGCACCCTTCCTGCTGGCCGATGTGTACCTGGACGAAAGATTGCGCCCGAAGGTCTCGGCCGACGACCTGCGCGGCCGCACCGCGCTGAAGCTGGTCGCCGCCATTCCCGGCGTGCGGGTGGCCGATGCGCGCCAGGTGCTCACCATCGGTAGCGCCGATGTCGAGACGGCGGCCGCGCTGCGCATCCCGCTCAACGCCCCCGTCGCGCATGTGCGCCGCGCGGCGGTGGATGCGCGCGGCGTGCTGCTGCTGGTGGCGGACGGGATCTACCGCGGCGACCTGGTGCGCATCGACATCAAGCTGCGCTGAAGATCCGCCGCGCGAAATCGATGAGCGCGGCGGCGGTGGCGTCCGGCTGCTCGGGCAGCAGGGCGTGGCCGGCGCGCGCGATCACCACGCGCGTGACCCGGGGGCCGAGCGCGTCGCGCAGTTCCTCCTCGGAGGGCGGCGCCGCGATCGCGTCCTCGGCGGCCGCAACATACAGCAGCGGGCGGTTCTCCGCGGCGCGCAGCCAGGCGCGGTCCGTCGTCGCCTCGCGCGCCGCGCGCTGCGCCAGCGCCACGTCCTTGTGCCAGCCCCCGAGCCAGACGGACGCATCATTGCCCGGCGCGAAGTAGCCACGGCGCAGATGTTCGAGCCGCTCCGCCGCCGGCAGGTCGGTGTCGAAGCTGCCGGCGATGGCGCGGCTGATCTCCGGCGCGACGGTGGTGCCGGTCACCGCCGCCAGCATGGCGCAGCCAGCCACCAAGTCCGGGCGTGTGTGGGTGATGATGCGCGCGACCCAGTTGCCCGCCGCATGGCCGGCGACCAGCGCGGGACCGGTGCGCTCGGCTTCCATGGCCGCGATCACGTCGGCGGCCATGTCGTGCAGCGTCGAGCCCGGGCGCAGCGGGTCGGATCGGCCGATGCCGCGGGGTTCGGGGCGGATCAGCCGCAGCCCGGCGGCGACCAGGAGCGGCGCGACCCCGTCGAAATCCTCCTGCCCGCGGCCGAGAGAAGGCAGCAGCACCACCGGATGCCCCGCGCCCATGGTGATGACTTCCAGCGTGCCGGACGTCAGGCCGAGCAGATGCACCTCCCAGGCCGGAGATTGTGCGGTGGTCATGGCGGGTCCTCCCTGGGCGGGAGGATAGCGCGGCGCCCTCTCGCCGTCCTGCCGCGCAGCCGGTAAAGACAAGCGCATGCGCTACATCTCCACCCGCGGGCAGGCCACCCCGCGCGATTTCGAGGCCGTGCTGCTGGCGGGGCTCGCCGAGGATGGCGGGCTCTTCGTGCCGGAGACCTGGCCGGTGCTGTCGGCCGCCGAATGGCGCGCCATGCGCGGCCTGCCCTATCCCGCGCTGGCAGCGCGCATCCTGTCGCTGTTCGGCGCCGACGCCATGCCGCTGCGCGCGATGTGCGACGAAGCCTATGCCGGCTTCGGCCACCCCGCCGTGGTGCCGCTGGTGCAGCTCGACCATCGCTGCTTCGCGCTCGAGCTGTTCCATGGGCCCACGCTGGCCTTCAAGGACATGGCGCTGCAGCTGCTGGGACGCATATTCGACCACGTGCTGGAGAAGCGCGGCGAGCGCGTGACCATCGTCGGCGCCACCAGCGGCGACACCGGCAGCGCGGCGATCGAGGCCTGCCGCGACCGCACCGCGGTCGACATCGTGATCCTGCACCCCGAGGGCCGCACCAGCGAGGTGCAGCGCCGGCAGATGACCTCGGTGCTTGCGCCCAACGTGAAGAACATCGCGGTGAAGGGCGATTTCGACGCCTGCCAGGACCTGGTCAAGGCGATGTTCAACGACGCGCCCTTCCGCGCGGAGATGCGGCTCTCGGCCGTGAATTCCATCAACTGGGCGCGCATCGCCGCGCAGATCCCGTACTACGCCGCGGCGGCGCTGGCGCTGGGCGCGCCGGACCGCGAGGTGGCCTTCTCCGTGCCGACCGGCAATTTCGGCAACGTGCTCGCGGCCTGGGCGGCGCGGCGCATGGGGCTGCCGATCGCGCGGCTCATCGTGGGCTCGAACCGCAACGACATTCTCGCGCGCTTCCTGGCCGCCAACGACATGTCGGCGCGGCCGGTGGAACCCTCGCTCTCGCCCTCCATGGACATTCAGGTGAGCAGCAATTTCGAGCGCCTGCTGTTCGAGATGCTGGGGCGCGACGGTGCCGCCACCGCCGATGCCATGACGCGCTTCCGCGCAGAGGGCCGCATGCCGGTGCCCGACGCCGCCTGGCGCGAGGCGGCTGGCCTGTTCCGCGGCTTCACGCTGGACGATGCCGGCACGCTGGCCGAGATCCGCCATCTCTGGACCGCCGGGCAATACCTGGCGGACCCGCACACCGCGGTCGGCACCGCCGCGGCGCGCGCCCTGGCACCGGAGGACGCAGCCATCCCGGTGGTGGTCGCCGCCACCGCCCATCCGGCGAAATTCCCCGATGCGGTGGAACGCGCGACCGGCATCCGCCCGCCGCTGCCCGCGCGCCTGGCCGACCTGTACCAGCGCGAGGAACGCTTCGACGTGCTGCCGGGCGACCTCGGCGCCATCGAGGCCGCCGTGCGCGCCCATGCGCGGCGCAATGCGGCTGAATGACGGGGCTCTTGGATGAGAAGGGAGACTGCGCGGACGGAGGGTTTGGCGCTAGACTATCGCCGGTCACGGTTGCTTGGCTAACCAGTCGGGTACGGCGAATGAAGCTCCACGCAGTGGCAAATTCGGCGTTACGTGGGGTGCTGCCCTTCCAGGGGGCGCTGCGGAGGCTAAAGAGGCGGCTTCGCCCCTATCGCGACGATCCTGCTAATTCCGACTACTGTCTTACCCAAGGGCTGGAACAGATCGAAGCATTGCGCGCTGCGGGTGTCGCCATCGAAGGTTCCGACGTCCTCGAGTTCGGCTCGGGCTGGGTGCCAATCATCCCCCTCGTTTTTGCGCTCGCGGGGGCACGGCGCGTAATCCTCACTGACGTTGCGCGGTTGATGGACGAACATACGACCGAGCGGGCCAAGGAGGTGATCGCCGGGCGGATCCACGACGTCGCGACGGTGCTCCGCCAGACCGCCGACGAGTTGTGGCTGCGCCTTCGAACGCCCTTCACTCCGAGCTACCTCGTTCCCTGGGACGCGGAGACGCACCCGACGAAGTCGGTCGACATCGTGATCTCGCGCGCGGTGCTAGAGCATGTCCCCGCGGAGACCATCAGGCACTTCCTGGGCCAGTTCCATCGGATCCTGCGGCCAAACGGGGCCATGTGCCACGTCATCGACAATTCAGATCACTGGCAGCACCGGGACCGCAGCCTAAGCCGCGTGGATTTCCTGCGCTACGAGGACAATGGCTGGCGCTGGCGCGTCGCGCAGGTGAACGAGCAATCGTTCCAGAACAGGCTGCGTCACAGTGACTATCGGCGCATGCTGGCCGAGGCTGGCTTCACGATCGCCGGCGAAGTCGGCACACCGGATGCGCGCTGCCTCGTCGATCTGCAGGACCTGAAACTTGCCCGCCGGTTTCAAGGCCGCGACATGGACGATCTCGCTATCCTCGAATCGCTCTTCGTTGCGCGTAAGCTATGAACACCTTGCCAAATCACTCAGGGTATGTCGTCAACCGACGCATGTCCCCCCTTCGAGAAACTCCGGAGCGTCGATGAATCACCCAAACGGCGATGCCGTCCGAGTCACCCGCCTGCCCAACGGCCTGACCGTCGTCTCCGAGACCATGCCGCGCGTCGAGACCGTCTCGGTCGGCGCCTACATCGGCGTGGGCACGCGGCACGAGGCGCCGGAGGTGAACGGCGTCTCCCACTTCCTCGAGCACATGGCCTTCAAGGGCACCGCACGGCGCGACGCCGCCGCCATCGCGCGCGAGGTCGAGAATGTCGGCGGCCACCTCAATGCCTATACCGCGCGCGAGCAGACCGCCTTCTACGCCAAGGTCCTGAGGGAGGACACCGCGCTGGCGGTGGACGTGATCGGCGACATCCTGACGCATTCCACCTTCATCCCTGAGGAGCTCGAGCGCGAGCGCGGCGTGATCCTGCAGGAGATCGGCCAGGCCAACGACACGCCGGACGACATCGTCTTCGACCATTTCCAGGAGACCGCCTATCCGTCGCAGGCGATGGGCCGCCCGGTGCTCGGCACCGAGGCCACCATCAAGGCCATGAGCCGCGACGCCCTGACCGGCTACATGCGCAGCCACTACGGCCCCGAGGCGATGGTGGTGGCCGCCGCCGGCGCGCTCGAGCACGACGCGCTGCTCGACCTGGTGCGCAGCCATTTCGCCGACCTGCCCGCCACCAGCGCCGCCACACCCGAGGCCGCGCGCTATGCCGGGGGCGAATTCCGCGAGACGCGCGAGCTCGACCAGGTGCACATCGTGCTGGGCTTCCCCTCGGTGAAGCATGGCGACCCGCTGCACTACCCGACGCAGCTTCTCTCGACGCTGCTGGGCGGGGGCATGTCCTCGCGCCTGTTCCAGGAGATCCGCGAGAAGCGCGGCCTGGTCTATTCCATCTATTCCTTCGCCTCGCCCTTCCGCGACCACGGGCTGTTTCAGATCTACGCCGGCACGGGCGAGAAGGAGGCGGGCGAGCTCATGCCCGTCACGATCGAGGCGCTGCGCGCCGTCCAGCACGACGTGACCGAGGAGGAGCTGGCCCGCGCCAAGGCGCAGCTGCGCGCCTCGCTGCTGATGTCCCTCGAATCGACGGGCAGCCGCTGCGAGCAGCTGGCCCGCCAGCTGCAGGTCTTCGGCCGCGTCATCCCGGTCGAGGAGACCAAGGCGAAGATCGCCGCGGTGACGGTGGAGCAGGTGCAGCAGGCCGCCGCGGCGATGTTCCGCGCGCGCCCGACCCTGGCCGCGATGGGCCCGGCCGAGCACGTGCCGGGGGTGGACGCGATCATGGAGAAGCTGGCGGCGTGAGCGGGGACACCGACGCGCCGGTCGATCCCACGCAGCCGCCGCGGCCCACGCACACCACGCGCCGGGTGAATGCGCTTGCGGCCCGCATCGGCGCGCGCCGCTATCTCGAGATCGGCGTCCAGCGCGGCCACACCTTCCGCACGGTCGAGATCGCCGAGCGCGTGGGAGTCGATCCGCGCTTCCTGTTCGACACCGAGGCGGTCGCCGATGCGACCACCACGCTGCACGCCATGACCAGCGACCGCTTCTTCGCCGAGGCCGCCGGGACGAAGCCCTTCGACATCGTCTTCATCGACGGGCTGCACGTGTTCGAACAGGTGGTGCGCGACCTGACGAACACGCTCGCCTGGACCGGCTGGCACTCCGCGATCCTGATCGACGACGTGATGCCGACCGATGTGTATTCGAGCATCCCCGTGCAGCGCGACGCGCTGCGCTTCCGCCGCGAGGCTGGCGGCAGGGGCGGGCAGTGGCACGGCGATGTCTTCAAGATCGCCTTCCTGATCCACGATTTCTTCCCCAGCCTCGACTACCGGACCATCGTCGGGACGGATAATGCGCAGACGCTGGCCTGGCGCGCCGCCGGCCCGATGCGCAAGCCCATCTTCAACAGCCTCGAACGCATCTCGCGCCTGACCTGGTTCGACCTGCAGGCGCATATGCCGATCCTGCGCGGCGTGTCGGAGGAGGAGGCGATCGAACTCTGCGCCGCCGCCATCGCCCCGCGCATCGCGACCGCGCGCTGACCGGAGACCCCGCCATGGACCGCCTCGCCACCTTGTCGGACCTGATCGATGCCGCGCGCCGCGCCGGCGCCGACGCCGCCGATGCGTTGCTCGTCGCCTCCGCCTCGCTCTCGGTGAAGCGGCGCATGCGGCAGATCGAGCAGCTCGAACGCTCGGAGGGCTTCGACATCGGCCTGCGCGTCTTCATCGGCCAGCGCCAGGCGATCGTCTCCTCGACCGATCCGGACCCGAAGCACTTCGCCGCCCTGGCCGAGCGCGCCGTGGCGATGGCGCGCGTGGTGCCGGAGGATCCCTTCGCGGGCCTGCCCGACCGCGTCGCGATCCCGCCGCGCGATCTCGACCTCGCGGATGCCGCCGAGCCCTCGGCCGAGGCCCTGCTCGACCGCGCCACCGCGGCCGAGGAAGCCGCACTTGCCGTGCGGGGTGTGACCAACAGCGAGGGAGCGGATGCCGGCTGGGGCCGCACCGAGGTCGCGCTCGCGGCCTCCAACGGCTTCGCCGGGGCCTATGTCCGCACCTCGCATTCCATCTCGGCGACCGCGCTGGCGGGCAGCGGCACGGCGATGGAGCGCGACTACGACTGGTCCTCCACCGTGCACCTGGCGGACCTCGACGACCCGGTGGCGATCGGGCGGCGCGCGGGGGAACAGGCGGTGCGGAGGCTGAACCCGACCCGGCCCAGGACCGCGCGCATCCCGGTGGTCTTCGACCCGCGGGTGGCGGGCAGCCTGCTTGGACACCTGAGCGGGGCGATCAACGGCGCGGCGGTGGCGCGCGGAACCTCCTTCCTGAAGGACAGGATGGGCGAGCGCGTGCTGGCCGCGGGGCTGACCGTGCGCGACGATCCGCTGCGCCCGCGCGGGTTGCGCTCGCGCCCCTTCGATGGGGAAGGGATGCCGGGTGCGCCGCGGGCCGTCATCGACGATGGCGTGCTGACCACCTGGCTGCTGGATTGGCGCAGCGCGCGGCAGCTCGGCCTCGCCTCGACCGGGCATGCCAGCCGCGGCACCGGCGGCCCGCCCGGCCCGGCGGCGACCAACCTGTGGCTCGAGCCGGGGACGCTGACACCTGCCGCGCTGATGGCCGATATCGCCGAGGGCCTCTATGTCACCGACCTGATCGGCATGGGCGTGAACGGAGTCACGGGCGACTACAGCCGCGGCGCCGCCGGCTTCATGATCCGCAACGGCGCGCTGGCGGAAGCGGTGAGCGAAGTGACCATCGCCGGCAACTTGCGTGACATCTTCCTCAACATGACGCCGGCGAACGACCTGGTCTTCCGCCGCGGCACCGACAGCCCGACGGTTCGCATCGAGGGGCTGACGCTGGCGGGGGCGTAGCGCCTGATCCACGAAGGCGGAATCGCCGAAGCGGTGAATCAGCCGCTCGCATGAAGCCTCCAGCGCGACCCAACGAAGCGGATCGCGTTGCAGACCCGAGCAACGAAAAACGGCCCGAGGCGACGCCCCGGGCCGTTCGCGTTGCGCGAACTCGCGCGGCTGTCAGTGAACGTCGGCCCAGACCCGGCGCTTCACCGCATAGGCCAGGCCGCCGAGGATGGTCAGGAACAGGATGATCTTGAAGCCCATGGCGCGGCGCTGCTCGAGCTCGGGCTCCGCCGCCCATTGCAGGAAGGTCACCACGTCGCGGGCCATGTTCTCGACCGTGCCGGGCGTGCCGTCGGCGAATTCCACCTGGTCGGGGTTGAGCGGCGCGGCCATGGCGATCTGGTGGCCGGGGAAGTACCGGTTGTAGTTCATCCCGTCCATCAAGGTCACGCCGGGCGGCGGGTCGGCGTAGCCGGTCAGCAGCGCATAGAGGTAGTCCGCGCCGCCGTTGCGCGCCTTGGCGATGACCGACAGGTCGGGCGGATAGGCGCCGTTGTTCGCCGCGCGCGCCGCCTGCGGATTCGGGAAGGGGCTG
Source organism: Roseomonas rosulenta (assembly GCF_016106005.1). Classification (GTDB taxonomy): domain Bacteria; phylum Pseudomonadota; class Alphaproteobacteria; order Acetobacterales; family Acetobacteraceae; genus Neoroseomonas; species Neoroseomonas rosulenta. The sequence continues at coordinate 12,570 of NZ_JACADR010000035.1, read as the reverse complement.
CGGAAACGGTCGGACGGGCGGCCGTCGCGCTCGAACATCTGGCCTTCGTCGTTCGGGCCGTCCTGGACCTGCACCTGGGATGCGATCGCGGCGACCTGCTGTTCGGTCAGGCCGAGCTCGCGCAGGTTGCGATACGACAGAAGGTGCATCGCGTGGCAGTTGGAGCAGACTTCCTTGTAGACCTGGAAGCCGCGCTGCGCGCTGGCGCGGTCATAGGTGCCGAAGATCCCGTCGAAGGAGAAGGGATGGTTCGGGATGGAAATCGCTTCCCCCGCCGCGCGGGCGGGGGTCGCGGTGGCCAGGGCGCCGATCACGGCGAAGGCGCCGAGGGCAGTGCGGAGCATGGTCGTCCTCATCACAGTCACGCCTTGTCCATCGGCTTCGCCACCGCGCCGGCCGGCATCGGGCCGCCGCCGCCGAGCACGGCGCGGGCGATGCTCTCGGGGAGCGGAAGCGGGCGCTCGAGCCGACCGAGCAGCGGCAGGATCACCAGGAAATAGGCGAAGTAGTAGGCCGTGGCGAAGCGGCTGATGGTGACGTAGGGCTCCTCGGCCGGCATGCCACCGCAATACATCAGGACGAAGAAGCAGATCGTCCACAGCAGGAATGCGATGCGCGCAATCGGACGGAAGCGCATCGAGCGCACCGGGCTGCTGTCGAGCCACGGCAGCACGAACAGGATGGCGATCGAGCCGAACATCATCAGCACGCCGCCGAGCTTGTCGGGCACCGCGCGCAGGATGGCGTAGAACGGCAGGAAGTACCATTCCGGCACGATGTGCGCGGGCGTCACCAGCGGGTTCGCCGGGATGTAGTTGTCCGGGTGGCCGAGGTAGTTCGGCGCGAAGAACACCAGGCCGGCGAAGACGATGAAGTAGATCACCAGCCCGAAGCTGTCCTTCGCCGTGTAGTACGGGTGGAAGGGCAGGGTGTCCTGCGGACCTTTGGGCTCGACGCCGAGCGGGTTGTTCGACCCCGTGATGTGGAGTGCGACCACGTGCAGGAACACCACGCCCACGATCACGAAGGGCAGCAGGTAGTGCAGGGAGAAGAAGCGGTTGAGCGTGGGGTTGTCCACGCTGAAGCCACCCCACAGCAGCTGCACGATCCACTCACCGACCACGGGGAAGGCGCTGAACAGGTTGGTGATGACCGTCGCACCCCAGAACGACATCTGGCCCCAGGGCAGCACGTAGCCCATGAAGGCGGTCGCCATCATCAGCAGGAAGATGACCACGCCCAGCATCCACAGCAGCTCACGCGGCGCCTTGTAGGAGCCGTAGTACATGCCGCGCCAGATGTGGATGAACACCACGATGAAGAACATCGAGGCGCCGTTCATGTGCACGTAGCGGATCAGCCAGCCGAAATTCACGTCGCGCATGATGCGCTCGACGGAATCGAAGGCGTAGCTGGTGTGCGGCGTGTAGTGCATCGCGAGGAAGATGCCGGTCGCGATCATGATCATGAGGTTGACCATGGCGAGCGCGCCGAAATTCCAGAAATAATTGAAATTCCGAGGAGTCGGGAAGGTCCCGTACTCCTTCTGCATCATGGTGAAGATGGGCATCCGCTGGTCGACCCAGCGGATGACGGGATTCTTGAAGTCGCTGTTGTGAAGGCCAATCGCCATCTTCGTGTCCCTCAGCCGATCCTGATCTTGGTGTCGGACGTGAACGCATAGGGCGGAATTTCAAGGTTTCGCGGCGCCGGCCCCTGGCGGATGCGGCCCGAAGTGTCATAGGCGCTGCCGTGGCAGGGGCAGAACCAGCCGTCGTAGGGGCCCTTGGTGTCCGTCGCCTTCTGACCGAGCGGCACGCAACCCAGATGCGTGCAGATGCCGATCATCACCAGCCAGTTGTCCTTCTGGACGCGCGTCTGGTCGGCCTGCGGATCCTTCAACTGGGACATCGGCACGGCGCGCGCTTCCTCGATCTCCTTCGCGGTGCGGTTGCGCACGAAGATCGGCTTGCCACGCCACATCACCGTGATTGCCTGACCTTCGGCCACCGGCGCGAGGTCGACATCGGTGCTGGCCAGCGCGAGTACGTCGCGCGCCGGCTGCATGGACGCGATGAACGGCCAGGCGACGGCGCCCACGCCCACGCCCACGAAGGCCGTCGTCACCAGAGTAAGAAAATCGCGCCGCGGCGTCCCGTCGGACGCGGTGGCGCCAGCAGTTTCTGCCATTCCACACCATCCCTTCCGCCGGGTTGCCCCGCGGTGAAGGGGCGTCGCCGGCCGCATCGAAAATGTCTGGGTGCCGCCTGAGGCCCCCGCCGGACGGATCGGGCGCGCACGGACCCGCACGCTGCCCCTCCTGAGCGGCGGCCCTTATAAGGGGGCGTTGCGCGGGGTGTCCATGGCACCCCAGGCGCGGATTCTGGGAGTGTTACATGAACGATGAGACAAGTTCGGCCCGGCAGTCGCAGGCCCCGTCCGACCACCCCATGACGGCGCCGGCGCGGGCCTGGTTCGAGACGCTCCGCGACCGCATCTGCGCGACCTTCGAAATGATCGAGGACGAGCTCGCGGCCGGCCCGCACCGCGACCTGCCGCCCGGCCGCTTCGAGCGCACCGCCTGGGACCGCCCCGATGGCGGCGGCGGCGTCATGTCCGTGATGCGCGGGCGCGTCTTCGAGAAGGTGGGTGTGAACGTCTCCACCGTCTTCGGCGAGTTCAGCCCGGAATTCCGCAGGCAGATCCCGGGTGCCGAGGGCGATCCGCGATTCCTCGCGACCGGCATCTCGCTGGTGGCGCATCTGCGCAACCCGCGCGTGCCGGCGGTGCACATGAACACGCGCTTCATCGTCACCACCAACGCCTGGTTCGGCGGCGGCGGCGACCTCACGCCCATGTTCCCTGACAGCGCCGAGGCGGCCGAGGACGCGCGCGGCTTCCACGCCGCCTACAAGGCCGCCTGCGACAAGGCGGATCCGACCTATTACCCGCGCTTCAAGAAGTGGTGCGACGAATACTTCTTCCTGCCGCACCGCAACGAACCCCGCGGCCTGGGCGGCATCTTCTACGACTGGCTGGGCGACCGCACGCCCGGCCACGGAATCGAGGCCGACTTCGCCTTCACCAGGGATGTCGGCATGGCCTTCCTCGAGGCCTATCCGCCGATCGTGCGCCGGCGCATGCACGAACCCTGGACCGGCGAGGAACGCCAGGCGCAGCTGGTCCGCCGTGGCCGCTACGTGGAGTTCAACCTGATCCACGACCGCGGCACGCTGTTTGGCCTGCGCACCGGCGGCAACGTGGAGGCGATCCTGATGTCCCTGCCGCCCGAGGTGGCCTGGCCCTGAGGTGGCGCGCCGGCCGCTATTCGGCCGGCGCCGCCCGGCCCGACAGCAGGTCCGACACCCAGCGCCCGCCCTCGAACTGCTCGCACAGGGTGAGTGCGGCGATCAGTACCGGCACGCCGATGAAGGCCCCCGGGATGCCCCAGAGGAAGGCGCCCAGGAACACCGCGACCAGTACCATGAAGGGCGACACCGCCAGGTAGTTCCCGGTCAGCCGCGGCTCCAGGTAGGACCCGATCAGGAACTGGATCACCTGCAGCACGGCGAAGATGGTGACCACCGCCTGCCACGACCCGAACTGCAGCAGCCCGACCAGGGTGGGAAACACCGTCGCCACCAGCGGCCCGATGAAGGGGATGTAGTTCAGCACGAAGGCGATCACGCCCCATTCGGCGGCGAGGTCGAGCCCCATGTAGCGCGCGAAGGCCCAGACCAGCAGCCCGGTCAGGATGGAGGCCAGGCTGCGCACCATCATGTAGACCCGCAGCTTGGACGCACTCGCCGCCAGCCCCGCCAGCACGCGCTGCGCCGCCGGCTTGCCCATGCGCTCGAGCTGCGATCCGACCTGCCTGACCTCCAGCAGCCCCAGGATCACGAAGACCGCCGTCACCACCACGAAGCTGATCACGCCCTGCAGCTGCGCCAACACGCCCTGCGCGACGCGCACCAGCCAGCGCGAATCGAACTGTTCGGCAAGCACCCCCGCGCCTTCCACCCCGCGCGCCTCGAGCCAGGCGACCTTCGCGGCATAGAGCGCCTGGAACTGCCCGGCATTGGCGATCACCCACTGCGCCACGCGTCCGAAGGCCCAGGCGATGGACAGCACCATCACCGCCACCACCGCGCAGGCGACCAGGATGGTGCCGATCAGCGCAAGCCCCGCCGGAATGCGCGCCTGCACCGCGCGCTGCACCGGCCAGACCAGCGCAATGACGAACAGCGCGAAGACGATCGGCGCGAAGATGGACTGCCCCGCCTGCAGCGCCGCCGCCACCAGCACGCTGGCGCACAGGCCGAGCAGGATGCGCGTTCCGCTGTCGACGGTCATCGATGTCCAGGCCGCTCCACAGTCCGGCGGCAACCCTGGTTGCCGGCGCGCATGCGCGCAAGGGCTTCGATGCGCCGCCCCTTCCATGCGACACATCGGGCCAGGAACAGGGACGCCGCGTCACGCGGCGGGGGCATCATGGTCGCCTTCACACGACGCTGGCTGCTGCGGGGCGCGGGGCTGCTGCTGGGCCTGGTTGCGCTCGTGCTGGTGCTGCGCATCTACGACATGCAGCGCGGGCCCGCGCTCGGACCCTGGCACACCGTGGTGCCGCAGGAGATGCACCGCCAGGTGATGGAGAGCGCCGACTGGCGCGCCTGGATGGCGGCCGAGCAGGCGGTGATGGACACGGTGCGCCGCGAGGTGACCGAGGCGCTCGACCCCGCGGAGCAGGTCCCGGTCAACCGCTACTTCGCCGGCAGCCCGATGCATCCGGCCCGATTCGCGCGAGACTGGAACCGCTCCTTCATCCTGGATCCCGCCGGCCCGCCGGCGGGTGTCGCGGTGTTCCTGCACGGGCTGACCGACGCGCCCTTCAGCATGCGCCACATGGCCGAGGCCTATCGCGCACGCGGCTTCCTCGCGCTCGCCATCCGCATGCCCGGCCATGGCAGCGTGCCGGCCGGCCTGACGGATGCGGTGTGGGAAGACTGGATGGCGGCGACGCGCCTTGCGATGCGCACCGCGCGCGCGCGCGTCCCCGCCGGGCCGCTCCACCTGGTCGGCTATTCCAATGGCGGCGCGCTGGCGCTCAAGCACGCGCTGGATGCCATCGAGGATTCGCGCCTGGCGCAGGCGGAGCGGGTCGTGCTGCTCTCCCCCATGGTCGGCGTGACCGCCTTCGCACGCTTCGCCGGCATCGCCGGGCTCCCGGCGCTGCTGCCGCGCTTCGCCAAGACCGCCTGGCTCGACATCCAGCCGGAGTTCAACCCGTTCAAGTACAATTCCTTCCCCGTCAATGCGGCGCGCCAGACGCACCGGCTGACCGCAGCACTTCAGGCGCAGATCGACAGGCTGGCGGCGGCTGGGCGGCTCGCCGCGCTGCCGCCGGTGCTGACCTTCCAGTCGGTGGTGGACGCCACTGTTTCGACGCCCGCCGTGCTCTCGGCGCTCTACGCTCGGCTGCCGGCGGGCGGGCACGAGGTGGTGCTGTTCGACCTCAACCGCGACATCCGCTTCGGGCCGCTGTTCGTGGCGGGCGCCGATGCCGCGCTCGACCGGATCGTCGCCCCCGCGCCGCGCCCCTATGCGCTGACCGTCATCGGCACCGATGGCGGCGGCGCGGTGGCGGCGCGCCGCGTCGCCGAGGGAGCAACGGAACCCGCCGAGACACCGCTTGGCCTTGCCTGGCCGCGCGATGTCTTCTCGCTGTCGCATGTCGCGCTGCCCTTCCCGCCGCAGGACGGGCTCTACGGCGCCGAGCCCGATCCCGCCGACGATTTCGGCCTGCGCCTCGGTGCCCTGGCGCTGCGCGGCGAGCGCGGCGTGTTGGTGATCGGCCTCGACACCTTCGCGCGCGTCACCTCCAACCCCTTCTTCCCCTACCTGCTGGGGCGCGTGACCGAGACGCTGCCGCCCCTGCGCTGAGCCTGGGACGCAGGGGGCATCGGCGGGATGCGCGGCCCATCCCCGTGGCCGCCGGTTTCACGCCTGCGCACTTGCGGCCCCCTGCGCCGCGCGGCATGTGCCATCATCGACCGAACACGCACGACCGAGCGAGCCCGAATGCCATGACGCAGCCCCGCACCCCGCCGCGCGCCACGATGCCTGTCGTGCTCGTGTTGGGCCTGCTGGCCGCCTGCGACAGCGGCCCGCCGCCCGCCCCACCCGAGATCCGCCCCGTGCGCGTGGCGACGGTGGAGCGCAGCACCGGCGGCGAGGTGGTCTCGCTGACCGGCACCGTGCAGGCGGAAACCGAGGTGAACCTCGCCTTCCGCATCGACGGCCGCATGGTGGAACGCCTGGTCAATGTCGGCGACGTGGTGCGCGCCGGCCAGGTGGTGGCGCGGCTCAATCGCGACAACGAGGAGAACAACCTGCGCGCCGCCCGCGCCGCGCTCACCGCCGCGCGCGGCCAGCTCACCGAGGCCGCGAACAACTACTGGCGGCAGTCCGAATTGCTGCGCGACGGCTGGACCACCCGCGTGCGCTACGACCAGGCCGCGCAGGCGCGCCAGACCGCGCAGGCCGCGGTGGATGCTGCGCAGGCGCAGGTCGGCATCGCCGAGACGCGCCTGTCCTACACGGAACTTGTCAGCGACGTGGATGGCCGCGTCACCCAGCGGGGTGCCGAGCCCGGCGAGGTGGTGCAGCCCGGCCGCATGATCGTGCAGGTGGCGCGCGACGAGGGCCGCGACGCCGTGTTCGACGTGCCGCCCACGCTGAAGGACCAGGCGCCGGCGAATCCGGTGATCGAGGTCGTGCTGACCACCGACCCCGCCGTGCGCGCCACCGGCCGCGTGCGGGAGGTAGCCCCGCGCGCCGATGCGGTGACCGGCACCTTCCAGGTGCGCGTCGGCCTCGCGAACCCGCCGGCGGCGATGCGCCTCGGCTCTACCGTGACCGGGCGGATGACGCTCGGCGCCAGCGCTGGCTTCGCCATCCCGGCCTCGGCGCTGGCGCGCACCGAGCGGCAGCCGGCCGTCTGGGTGGTCGACCCGCAGACCCAGACGGTGGCGCTGCGCACCGTGGAACTGGTGCGCCACGACGCCGGCCATGTGGTGGTGGGCCAGGGGCTCGAGCCAGGCGAGGTGATCGTGACCGCCGGCGTGCAGGCGCTGCGCCCGGGGCAGAAGGTGCGCCTGCTGGGGGCGGCGCGATGATGCTGCGCCTGCGGGGTGCCGCGCGATGATCGGCCCCAACCTCTCGGAGTGGTCGATCAACCGGCGCTCGCTCGTCATCTACTTCATGATCGTCGCCCTCCTGGCGGGCGCCTTTGCTTTCGTGAAGCTGGGGCGCAACGAGGACCCGGCCTTCACCTTCCGCACCATGATCGTCTCCGCCGTCTGGCCGGGCGCCACCATCGAGGAGACGATCCTGCAGGTGACGGAACGGCTCGAGCGCACGCTGCAGGAGACGCCGAACCTCGACCGGGTGCGCTCCTACACGGTCGCCGGGCAGACCACGATCTTCGTGGATCTCAAGGGATCGACGCCGCCCGCCGTGGTGCCCGACATGTGGTACCAGGTGCGACGGCGCGTGGCCGACATGCGCCACACCCTGCCCGCCGGCGTGCTTGGCCCCTTCTTCAACGATGATTTCGGCGACACCTTCGGCATCATCTACGGCTTCACCGCGGATGGCTTCAGCCAGCGCGAACTGCGCGACCATGTCGAGGCGGCGCGCTCCCGCCTGCTGCGCGTGCCCGATGTCTCGAAAGTCGAGATCCTGGGCGCGCAGGACGAACGCATCTTCATCGAGTTCTCGACCGAGCGCCTGGCCGGCCTCGGCCTCAACTACGGCGCGCTTGTCGCGGCCCTGCAGGCGCAGAACGTGGTGCGCCCCGCCGGCGTGATCGAGACCGGGCAGGAACGCCTGGTGGTGCGCGTCTCCGGCGCCTTCGAGACCGAGGCCGACATCCTCGGCGTCAACTTCGTGATCGGCGACCGGATCTTCCGCCTGGGAGACCTCGCGCAGGTGCGCCGCAGCACCGCCGACCCGCCGCAACCGATGTTCCGGGTGAACGGGCAGCCGGCCATCGGCCTCGCGGTCGCGATGCGTGAATCGGGCGACATCCTGGCGCTGGGCCGCAACATCTCCACCGAGATGGCGCGCATCCGCGCCGAGCTGCCGGTCGGCATCGAGCCCATCCTGGTCGCCGACCAGGCCCAGACGGTGGACGAGGCGATCGGCGACTTCATGGAGAGCCTGTGGCAGGCGATCCTGATCATCATGGTGGTGTCCTTCATCGCGCTCGGCATGCGTGCGGGCGCGATCGTGGCGATGTCGATCCCGCTCACGCTCGCCATCGTCTTCCCGCTGATGCTGCTGGCGGGGATCGACCTGCAGCGCATCTCGCTGGGTGCGCTGATCATCGCGCTGACGCTGCTGGTCGACGACGCCATGACCACGATCGACGCCATGATCCGGCGCCTGGCGGCGGGCGACACCAAGGCGAAGGCGGCGACCTTCGCCTATTCCACCCTGGCGTCGTCGATGCTGATCGGCACGCTGGTGACCATCGCGGGCTTCGTGCCGATCGGCTTCGCGAGATCCTCTGCGGGCGAATACACCTTCTCGATCTTCGCGGTGGTGGGCATCGCGCTGATCGTCTCCTGGTTCGTCGCCGTCATCTTCGCCCCGCTGCTTGGCTTGGCCATCCTGAAGGCGCCGAAGGTCTCGGCGGAACCTGAGAAGCAGGGCGCCGTGCTGCGCGGCTACACCGCCTTCCTCGGCCTCGCGATGCGATGGAAATGGGTGACCATCGGCTTCACCATTGCGATGTTCGTCGTCGCCGTCCTCGCCATGCCCTTCGTGCCGCGGCAGTTCTTCCCGTCGTCCGACCGCACCGAGCTGCTGGTCGAGGTGACGCTGCCGCAGAACGCCTCGATCTTCGGCAGCGAGCAGGTTGCCCAGCGCCTCGATGCCGCGCTCGCCGCCGACCCGGACGTGGCGCGCTGGTCCACCTATGTCGGGCGCGGCGCCATCCGCTTCTACCTGCCGCTGAACGTGCAGCTCGCACTCCCGTTCTTCTCGCAGGCCGTGGTGGTGGCGAAGGACCTGCCCGGGCGCGAACGGCTGCACCGTAGGCTAGAAGCACTGCTGGCAGAGGACTTCCCCTCTGCCGTCTCGCGCGTCTATCCGCTCGAGCTCGGCCCGCCGGTCGGCTGGCCGCTGCAGTACCGTGTCAACGGCCCGGACATTGAGCGCGTGCGCGAGATCGCGCAGGACGTCGCGAAGATCATGGCCGAGGCGCGCGGGTCACGGCATGTCCATTTCGACTGGATGGAGCCCGCGAGGCAGATGCGCGTGCGGGTGGACCAGGACCAGGCGCGGCTGCTGGGCCTGTCCTCAGCGCAGGTGGCGGCGGCGATCAACGCGGCGGTCACCGGCAGCACGGTGACGCAGCTGCGCGATGACATCTACCTGATCCCGGTCATCGCGCGCGCCACGGCCGAGCAGCGCCTGTCGCTCGATGCGCTGCGCGCCATCCAGGTGCCGCTGCCCGGCGGGCGGACGGTGCCGATCACGCAGTTCGCGACCTTCGACTACGGGCAGGAGTTCCCGCTGATTTGGCGCCGCGACCGCGTGCCGACGCTGACCGTGCGCGCCGATGTGGACCCGGGCGTGCTGCCCGACAGCGTCACCGCGCAACTGGCGCCGCAGATCGCCGCGCTCAACGCAAGGCTCGAAGCACCCTACCGCGTGGACCTCGGCGGCATCGCGGAGGAGAGCGCTGACAGTCAGGCCAGCGTGATCGCCGTCGTGCCGGTGATGCTGCTGCTGATGTTCACGCTGCTGATGTTCCAGCTGGGGTCCTTCCGCCGCTTCGGCCTCGTGCTGGCGCTGCTGCCGCTCGGCATCATCGGCGTGGTGCTGGCGCTGCTGGCCTTCAACCGCCCGCTCGGCTTCGTCGCCATCCTCGGCATCCTTTCGCTGCTCGGTATGATCGCGAAGAACGCCATCATCCTGATCATGCAGATCGAGAGCGACCGGGAGGCCGGGCTCGATGTCCGGAGCGCGGTGATCGCGGCGGCATCGTCGCGCCTGCGGCCCATGCTGCTCACGGCGGTCTCGACCGTGCTGGGGCTGATCCCGATCGCGCCCACGGTGTTCTGGGGCCCGATGGCTTTCGCCATCATGGGCGGGCTGATGGTGGCCACACTTCTGACGCTGGTCTTCCTGCCCACACTTTATGTCACGGTCTTCGGCGGGCGGCCGCCGAAGCCGGAACCGGCGCCCTGACATGGCGGCGGGCGCGATCCGCTTCGCGCTGCTGCTGCTGGCCTGGTCGGGGATCACGGGCGGCGCGGACCTCGCGCTCGGCGCGCTGAGCGCTGCGGCAGCGGCCTGCTGCAGCCTGGTGCTGTCGCCGCCCGGCGCGCTGCGCCCCAGCGCGCCGGCGCTTGCCCTGCTGGTCCTGCGCTTTCCGTGGCAGGCGCTGCGCGCGGGCATGGATGTCGCGCGGCTGGCGCTGGACCCGCGCCGCGCACCGACACCGGGCGAGATCACCTGGACGCCGCGCCTCCCGCCCGGCCCGGCGCGCGATGCCTTCCTCGCCTACGCCAGCCTTCTGCCCGGCACGCTGCCGGCGGGCGAGGCCGCGGATGGCAGCGTCATCATCCACGCGCTCACCACCGACCCCGCCATCGCCGACGCCATGACGGCCGAGGAAGCGCGCTTCGCCCGCGCGATCGGCGCCGATGCCTGACCTGCTGCTGGTCGCCGCCGGACTTGTGCTGGCCAGCGTGGTGGTGGGTTTGCCGCGCGTGCTGCGCGGCCCCGGCGTGGTGGACCGCATCATGGCGGCGCAACTGCTCGGCACGGGGGGGATCGCCGCACTGCTGCTGGCCGGGGTCGCCACTGCCACGCCGGCCTTCGTCGATGCGGCGCTGGTGCTCGCGCTGCTCGCGGCCTTCGCCACCATCGCCATGGCGCGCGCCGCACCGGGCGGGGACGACGCGCCATGAGCCTGCTGGTCGATGCGCTCGCGCTCCTAGCGATCCTGCTCGGGCTGGTGTTCTTCGCCGCCGGGACAGCCGGGCTGCTGCGCTTCCCGGACGCGTCGAGCCGCCTGCACGCGCTGACCAAGGCCGACCATCTCGGCCTCGGCCTGATCGTGATCGGCCTGCTGCCGCGTGCGGAGGCGGTGGGCGGCCCGGCGCGGCTCATCGCGGTGTGGGTGCTGGTGCTTGTCTCCAGTGCCGCGGCCGGGCCGCTGCTCGCGCGGCTGGCGCGGCGGCGATGATCGCCGATGCGCTGATCGCCGCCGCGATCCTGGCGGTGGCGCTCGCCACCGTCGCCGCGCGCGGCAGCTTTACGGCGGTGGCGCTGTTCATCGCCTACGGGCTGCTGCTGTCCTTCGCCTGGGTGCGGCTCGGCGCGATGGATGTCGCGTTGACCGAGGCGGCGATCGGCGCGGGCCTTTCGGGCGCGCTGCTGCTCGGCGCCGCGTCGCGCGTGGCGCGGCATCCGGTCGCGGCGGAACGCCCGCCCGGGCGCGCCATGACCGTGGCGATCGGGATCGGCTGCGCCGGCGTCACCGCCGCGCTTGCCGCCGCCATCCTGGCGCTGCCCGACCCGGCGCCGAGCCTCGCCCCGCAGGTCGCCGCGAACATGCAGGCGACCGGCCTCGGCAATCCCGTCGCGGCGGTGCTGATGTCCTTCCGCGGGCTGGACACGCTGCTGGAATCCGCCGTGCTGGTGCTGGCGGTGATCGCCGCCTGGTCGCTCGCCCCCAAGGAGAGCTGGCCAGGTCCGCCCGGCCTCGTGCAGCCACTGCTGCCCGGCGGGCCGCTGGCGCTGCTGGCACGGCTGCTGCCGCCGCTCGGTATCCTGGTCGCGGTGCATGTGCTCTGGATTGGCAAGGACGCGCCGGGCGGCAAGTTCCAGGCGGCGGCGATCCTGGCGGCGATGTGGATGCTGGCCTGGATGGCCGGGCGCGTCGCGCTCCCGCCGGTCTCGGCGCGCTGGCTGCGGGTCGTTGTCGCGGCGGGGCCGGCGCTGTTCATCGCCATCGGCCTGCTCGGCTGGCTGACGGAAGGCGCCTTCCTGGCCTATCCGCCCGGCCTCGCGTTGCCGATCATCATGGTGGTGGAGATCGCGCTGACGGCGTCGATCGCGGTGGCGCTCGCGCTGCTTGTGATCGGCCCGCCGGTGCGGCGCGCATGACCGCGACGCTGTTTGGGCTGCTCGGCGCGCTGCTGGCAGGGATCGGGCTGTTCGGCCTACTCGTGCGGACCGAGGCGTTGCTGCGCATCCTCGCCTTCAACCTTCTGGGCGGCGGCATCTTCCTGGTGTTCGGCGCGGTCGCGCGGCGCGGTGCGGGCGCCGGCTTCGCGGCCGACCCGGTTCCGCAGGCGATCATCCTCACCGGCATCGTGGTGGCCTTCGCCGCGACGACGCTGGCGGTGGCGCTGGTGGTGCGCATCGCCACCGACGGTGACGCGGGACCTGGCGTCGGCGCTGGCGATGCGGAGGCGATCGCCGCGGGCGGCGTGGGAGGCATCGCCGCGGGCGGCGCCGCGCGCCCCGACGCGACGGGCGCGCCGTGACCGC
>NZ_JACADR010000349.1 GCF_016106005.1 Roseomonas rosulenta | reverse complement strand
GGCCGCCGGCGCCGCCCAGCCCATCGCCTCGGCCCGCCAGGCCAGCAGGGCGCGCAGCGTGGCATCCGGGGCGCGGCGCGGCGCGCAGGGCGCTTCCGCGGGATCGGGGCTCGCCGTCTCGACCGCGGCGCCCGCGGCGAGTACCGCATCATGCGCTTCCAGCACCAGCCGCACGAGGTCGACCGCCGCCATGGCAGGCTCCGCCAGTATGCCCTGGCCATCGACGAGCTCGCCCGCTGCCACCAGCGCGCCATCGATCAGCAGCGCCTGGGCAGGGGGCAGCAGCAGGTCGTCCTGCGGGGCGCCGTCGGCCAGCGCATTCGCGCGGATGCGCACGAGCGGCGTGGCGAGGCTGACGCGTTCGAGCGCGACCAGCGGCCTGAAGGGCGCGGCCACACCGGACACAGCGAGGACCACCGCCCCCGGTGCGAGCATGCCGGCCACGACGGGGCCGCGGGGTGTGAGGACGGGCGTGTCGGCGGGCAGGCCGAAGGGGATGATCGTTGGGTTCACGCCTGGCCGGAATCCTTGCCATCCTGGACGACCCTCGACCGGTGCCGCCGGCCGGGCCATCGATACTTCCCCGCATCCTCGCCCGGCGGTGCGATTCCACCAAGCCGGCCTGGACTACAGGGGCAATTCGAGCCCCGCCGCGCTCTCCTCGAGCCGGCTGCCGAGCTCGGCGCTCATCGCGCGCAGCCGAGCCAGGATCCGCGCCCTGTCACGCCCCGTCGCGACGCGCATGGGCAGGGGCTGGGTGCGGATCGGCACGAGGCGCAGGCCCGTGGGGCCGCGCGGGCCGATGTCGAGCAGGAACAGGCAGCCCCAGTCCTGCGGCAGCAGCGGCAGCGGCGTGTAGTCGTCGATCGCATTGCCGGTGTCATAGAGAACAAGGCCGCGCCCGACCGCTTCGACCCCGTGCAGCAGATGCGCCGAATGGCCGTGGATCACGTCGAAGCCAGCGGCGAGCGCGGCATGGGCGAAGCCGCGCGCGGCATCGAAGGGCCGCTGGCGGAAGTTCGGCCCCCAGTGCAGCGAGAGGACCAGCAGATCCGCCCCGCGGCTGCGCAGCTCCGCCGCCACCGCGGCCAGCCCGGCAAGCCCGGGCGAGCCGGGGCGAAATTCCATGCGGTTCACGCCAGGGCGCGCCTGCCCGGCCGCATAGGCGGGGAGCGCATCGGTCGCGGCGAGAATCCCGATGCGCAGGCCCGGCAGGTCGAGCATGGCGGGTGCCGCGGCATCGGCGGCATCGGCTCCGGCGCCCACCGCGACGATGCGCGCCTCGGCCAGCAGGCGCCGCGTGTCCGCAAGGCCTGCCTCGTCCATGTCGAGGATGTGGTTGTTGGCGATAGAGACGGCGCGGACCTTGGCCGCGCGCAGAATGGCGATGGCCGCCGGCTCGGCGCGGAAGTGCTCCCATTTCGCGGTGCGGCGCTGGCTGGCGCGCGCCTCGGTGACCGGGGATTCCAGGTTGGCGATCGCGGCATCCGCGGCGCGCAGCAGCGGCAGCACGTCGCCCCAGAACCATTCGGGCGGGCGCGTGCGCAGCGTCGCGCTGACATCGCGCCCCAGCATCACGTCGCCGAGGAAGGCGATGGTCGCGGGGGGCGTTGTCGCCGCCGCGGCGCGGCCCGCACCCAGCAGCGCCGCGAGCAGTGGCCGGCGCAGGAAGGGCACGGGCGGGAGGATCGGTCGCGGCGGCATGGATGCGGCCGTATCTTCCCGGCGCTGCCGGCCGAACCGCAAGCGGTGCTTCGCGGGGCTGGCCGGATCGCGCCAGGGCGGTGTGGCGCGCACGGAGGGGGCGCGTGAGTCCCAGGGGTTTCCTTGGGTCTACCCGCTGCCTCGATGCGCCCTTGTATCGCCGGCACGCATCATGGTCGCGCAGCGACGTGAATGAACCGGCCGCTTCCGTTCAGCCCGAATGGAAGTAGGCGTGGCGGAAGGCTTCGATCTGCCAGTCCTCGATGAGATTTCGAGGCTGGTAGGTGTTGTTCAGGTCGTAGCTCCCGTAGGCCATGATGTTGTTCGTCACGACCGCGCCATTCTCTAGAAGGCGACGATCCCCATTGGGTGGGTCGCCAGGATGCAAGAGCCCGGCGCAATGGCCTGCCTCGTGCGTCATGGATAGCCCGTCCGGCATCAGCGTGAAGGCATCCATGATGACCCAGGGCAACCAGCCGATGCCCGGCGTCAGGCCGAGCGAGCCCGGCGCTTCCCCGCCGCCCTGGCCGCCGACCTGGCAGAGGATGACCGGCAGGCGGTTGTCGAAGCTGGCGTAGCGCGCATGGGCTGCGGCGCGCAGAGCAAGCCGCTGTGCAATGCCCTCGGCGCTGCGGCTTGCGCTCGAGATCGGAGCACTCCAGTCCAGGTCCAGGCTCCCGACCTTGGGATAGACATCGAACTGGAGCCCATAGGGGCGCAGAAAGGCGTTTCCCTTGAGGATCTGCGTGGCGAAGACCTGGTTCGCCCAGGGCGCGACCGGATTGACGTGGAACAGCGTGACCTTGAGGACGCCCATACTGCCGCCTTTCCCTGCCCGGTTGCCGCGTCGGACCACATCAAGCCCGATGCGTTATCGTATCAAGTTGAATGCCATTGACCGGAGGCAGCTTCAACTGAAATTTCCCAGGTGCTTGGAAGCGGTCGCTCGGTTTGAAGGCCGGGGGAGGCCTCGACGGCAGGAATGGCGCGCCCTGAGGGATTCGAACCCCCGACCCACGAGGTAGAAGCTCGTTGCTCTATCCAGCTGAGCTAAGGGCGCCCACCGCGCTCATACCACGGCGCGGGGTGGTCAGTGGGACCAGTTCTCCGCCCGGCCGAAGCGGAAATTCTCGGCATAGACCTTAGGCTTCATCGCGCCGCGGGCGGGCGGCGCCTCGACCTCGTAGGCGATGCCCTGCGCCTGCGCATAGGCCACCGCCTGTTCGCGCGTGTCGAAGGACAGCCGCACCTGGCCCAGCATGTCGCCCGAGCCATACCAGCCGGTCAGCGGGTCGAGCGCCTTGGCCTCGGCGGGCTCGAACACCAGAATCCAGCCCTGCGCCTTGGCGCGGCCGGACTGCATGGCCGACTTCGGCGGCTGGAAGATGCGGGCGAGGCCCTTGTGCTGCGACATGCGTGCCGTCCCCGGAGGTCGATATCGGGGCGACTGGATTCGAACCAGCGACCCCTTGGTCCCAAACCAAGTGCGCTACCAGACTGCGCTACGCCCCGTCGCGGCGCACCCTATGGAAACCGCCGCGCCGGGGCAAGCCGGGCGTCATGGCGCGGTGCCGAAGATCCTGTGCAGCACGCGATCGCCGGCGCGGATGTCCATCCGTTCCGTCACGCCCGCCGCCAGTTCGAGCGTCGCACGCACAGGCCCGTTGGAGGACACGGTCGCGAGCGAGAGCGGCACGGTGCGCTCCGCGATGCGATGGATGCGCCCATCCGCGGCGATGAACACCATGTCGAGGCTGGTGATGGTGTTGCGCATCCACATGCTGCTCTCGCGCGGGGCGCCCCAGTCGAACAGCATGCCCTCGTCGGGCTTCACCTCGGGGCGGAACATCAGGCCGATCATCTGGTGCTCGGTCGAGAGCGCCATCTCGACCGTGAAAGGAAGCCGCCGCCCGTCGCGCGTCACGATCACCAGCGGTTCTGTCGGCAGGCGCGGCTGCGGGCGGTCCACCCCCGGCTGGGCGCGCAGCGGCAGCGGTGCCAGGGCGGCAAGGGCGAGGACGGCGCGGCGCAGGATCATGGCGCTGTCATGCCACGCCGGCCGGGGTGGCGGGAAGGCCGGCCAGGGCAGTGGCAGCGGCACGGCGCACCACCGCGCGCACCACGCCCGGGCGCGGCGGGTCGGCCAGGGTGGTGAACCAGTGCTCCGGCGGGTCGCGCCATGCGGCGCGCGGGCTAAAGGCGCGCCCGGCGGCGCGCTGGAAGGCGAGGCCGCGCAGCACCGCCTCGGCCGCCGGGG
>NZ_JACADR010000348.1 GCF_016106005.1 Roseomonas rosulenta | reverse complement strand
GCGGCTGCGGCCCGCGCGCGGCGCGCGCGGCGGGTGCCGAGGCCACTTTGGTCGGCGCCCGCTTCGACGCCGCCGCCGCCGACCGCGCGGCGCATGCGCTGGAGGCCGAGATCGCCCCGCAGTCGGACCTGCGCGGCAGCGCCGACTACCGGCGCATCGCCATCGGCAACCTGCTGCGACGCATCGCGCTGCAACACCCGGGCGTGCCAGGAGAGGTGATGGGCGTGGCAGCGCCCCACGCGCCACGCTTCGTGGCATGACCACCGGCATCCCCATCCCGCACGACAGCGCGCTGGCGCACGCCACCGGCGCCGCGCGCTTCGCCGACGACCTGCCCGAGCCGCCCGGCATGCTGCACGCCGCGCTGGTGCTGAGCCCCGTCGCGCGAGGCGTGCTGCATGGCCTCGATGCGCCGCCGGGCGTCACGCTGCTGAACGCCGCCGATATCCCGGGTGCGAACGACATCTCGCCCTCCGGCCGCGGCGTCGAGCCGCTCTTCGCCGCCGGCGAGGTCCGCCACCACGGCCAGCCGCTGGCGATGGTGCTGGCCGCGACACGCGACGAGGCGCTGCGCGCCGCTGCCACGGTGACGCCGCGCATCACCCCGCTGCCCGCGCTTCTCGACCCGGAGGAGGCGCTGGCGCGCGAGGACTACCTGATGCTGCCGCAGGCGATCGCGCGCGGCGATGCCGCCACCGCCATCGCGCGCGCGCCGCTCACCGCCGAGGGCCGCTTCCGCGCCGGCGGGCAGGAACACTTCTACCTGGAATCGCAGATCGCGCTCGCCGTGCCGGGGGAGGATGGCGAGATCGCAATCACCTCCTCGACGCAACACCCGACCGAGGTGCAGCACATCGTCGGCCGCGTGCTGGGCATGGACTTCAACCGCGTGCCGGTGGCCTGCCGGCGCATGGGCGGGGGCTTCGGCGGCAAGGAGAGCAACGCGTCATGGGTGGCGGCCGCCGCGGCGCTCGGCGCGCGCATCACGGGACGGCCGGTGAAGCTGCGCCCGCCGCGCAAGGCCGACATGGCGGCGACGGGAAAGCGCCACCCCTTCCTGTATCGCTGGCGCGCCGGCTTCAATGCCGGCGGGCGCATCCTTGCGCTGGAGGCGACGCTGGCCGCCGATGGCGGGCACAGCCTCGACCTGACCCCCGGTGTCGTGTTCCGCGCCGCGACGCATGCGCTCAACTGCTACGACGTGCCGGATGTGCGGATCACCGCGCTGGCGCTGCGCACCGACACCGTCTCGCACACCGCCTTCCGCGGCTTCGGCGGGCCGCAGGGCGTGCTGCTGATGGAGGATGTGATCCGCGGCGTGGCGCGCGCGACGGGCCTCACGCCCGAGGCGGTGCGCGAGCGCAACTTCGCCGGCCCGCCGAACGATGCCCTCACGCCCTATGGCCAGGCGCTGGAGGGCGACCTGATCCGCCGCGTCTGGGCAGAATGCAAGGCGGATGCACAATGGGAGGACCGGCGGAAGGAGATCGCCGGCTTCAACGCCGCGCATCCCTTCCTGCGGCGCGGGCTCGGGTCCTTCGCGCTGGCCTTCGGCATCTCCTTCGGCATCCGCCATCTGAACCAGGCCGGCGCGCTGGTGCATGTCTACACGGATGGCTCGATCCGCCTGAACCATGGCGGGACCGAGATGGGCCAGGGCCTCAACATCAAGGTCGCGCAGGTGGTGGCCGAGGTGTTCGGCGTGCCGCTCGGGCGCGTGCGCATCACCGCGACCAGCACGGCGGAGGTGCCGAACACGGCGCCGACCGCGGCCTCCACCGGCTCCGACCTGAACGGCTGGGCGGCGCACAATGCCGCGCTGGCGATCCGCGAGCGCATGGCAAACGTGGCGGCCGCGCTGTGGGAGGTGCAGCCGGCCGAGATCGTCTTCGCCGAGGATCGCGTAATGGTCGCGCGCCCCGGCGACAACCGCGCCATGGCCTTCGGGGATCTCGCGCATCGCTGCTGGATCGAGCGGGTCAGCCTTTCCGCCACCGGCTTCTACCGCACGCCCGACATCCACTGGGATCCGGTGGCGATGCGCGGCGAGCCGTTCTTCTACTTCTCCTACGGCGCCTCGGTGGCGGAGGTGGTGGTGGATACCCTGACGGGCGAGCACCGGGTGCTGCGCGCCGACCTGGTGCAGGATTGCGGACGGTCGCTCAATCCTGCGATCGACCGCGGCCAGATCGAGGGCGCCTTCGTGCAGGGCCAGGGCTGGCTGACCTGCGAGGAACTGTTCTGGGACGCCGAGGGCCGGCAGCGCACGCTCGGCCCCTCGACCTACAAGATCCCGGGCTCGCGCGATGCGCCGCCGGATTTCCGGGTGCGCCTGCTGGCGGGTGCGCCCGCGCGCCAGGCGACGATCTTCCGGTCGAAGGCCGTGGGCGAGCCGCCGTTGATGCTCGCCACCGCCATCTGGAACGCGCTCGTCGACGCCACGGGCGTCACGACGCTCGACCTCCCCGCCACACCCGAGCGCGTCCTTCTGGCGTTGCGCGCCAAATGATGGCGGGGTCCGGGGTGACACTGTCACCCCGGCGGAGCGCGAGGCGGAGCCTCGCAGGCTACCTTTGTGGAATTGAGAACCCCGGCACCGCCACCCCGAGCGCCCGGCCCAGCGCCGCCTTCGCCTGCACCCCCACCACCACGTAGCCGCCGCTGCCGTCGTGCGCGATCAGCGGCGCCCCACTGCTGCCCATGGTGCCGGCGCAGTTGTGCCCGACCAGCATGCCCTGCCCGCCGAAGGTGCCCATCACCAGCACGCGGCAGTTCAGGTCCGCCACCAGCGCGCCCGGACGGTCGTGCTGCCAGCCCGGCAGGACCAGGGGTGTGCCTTCGCGAGGCGGTTCGCGGGCAAGGCGCAGCGCCCGCCCCTCCCCCATCGGCGTGTCGAGGGTCAGCAGCGCCCAATCGGACCGCCATGGCTGTTCGAGCGCGATATCGAATCCCTGGCCGGCCTGGATCGCCACGGCGCGCGCCATGCGCCCGCCGAGGCGGAACACCACCTCGCCCGGCCGGACCAGGGCGCGCCCTTCGGAATCGATCAGGCAGTGCTGCGCGGTCACCACGCTGCGCGGGCCGACCAGCGTGCCGGTGCAGCGGTTCGTGCTCGCCTCGATCTCGCCCACAGCATTCCACGGCGCGCGGTCGGCCGGCACGCCCTGGCGGGGATCGCGGGCGCCGAGGCCGGGCACCTCCTGCGGCGCGGCCGGCGCGGCCTGGGCGAGCAGCAGCGCGGCCACCAGCGCGACGCAACGGCGAGGCACCATCACGACCAGCCTGCCCGTCCCGTGGCAGGCCAGCGGCCTGCGCTCAGGTGGTCGGCGGGGCCGGCGTGCAGGATCGCGGCGGGCGCGGGATCGGCGTCGAGGGCGGCGGGGCCGGCGTCTCGGTGGACTGCGCCTGCGCCGCGCCCAAGGGTAGCGCGGCCGGCAGCACCGGGAGGGCGGCAGCGAGGGTCAGGATCAGCAGGGTTCGGCGCATGATGCGAGCCTAGGCCAATGCCGGGCCGGAATGGAACCGCGACCTTCGCGCTGGTCGCCGCGCCCCGGCGGGGCCATGCTCGCGCCATGCTGCGCCTGATGCTCCTTCCTCTCGCGCTCGGGGCGCTTGGCCTCGGCGGCTGGTGGGTCGTCAGCCATGCGCCGCCGCGCGAACCGCGACCGCGCATCGCCTCCGCCGAGCCTGCGCCGCGCCCCTCCACCTTCCTGCAGCCCGGTGCCGGGGCCGCGGGGTTGCAGACGCCCTTCGGCGACGCGCTGTTCCGCTGGCGCTGCACCACCGGCCTGCGCGAGGCGCTGGGCGAGCGGCCGGACTGGCCGCTGCGCCGCGTGGCCGGCTTCTGCCTGTGCGTCGCCGACCACATGCGCGAGGACGGGCTGCGCGACATGCCGCAGTTCCGCGGCGAGGGCCTGGCGGCCGCGCTCGCGGCGGCCGAGGCGCGGCTCTGCCGGGCATCGTGAGGCTGGCCGT
>NZ_JACADR010000347.1 GCF_016106005.1 Roseomonas rosulenta | reverse complement strand
CCGCGCGGCCCTGCATGCCCGCGCGCCCGTCACCCGCGCCCTGGCCCGCGCCGCGCTTGCCGGCTGGGAAGGCTTTGGCGATGACGCTTCCGAGACAAATCCGGCCGCGGCCTCCCCGCCCGCGCCCGTGCTGCTGTAGGGTTCCGCCATGAACCAGCTTGCCGCCGCCGCGCCCGAGCCCGCAGAAGCGCTGCTCAGCAGCCCCGCGCGCTACATCAACCGGGAGCTGTCATGGCTCGCCTTCAACCAGCGCGTGCTGGAGGAAGCGGCGAACCCGCGCCACCCGCTGCTGGAACGGCTGCGCTTCGTGGCGATCTCGGCCGCCAACCTCGATGAGTTCTATTCGGTGCGCGTCGCCGGGCTGGTCGGGCAGGAACGCGCGGGCATCGGCAAGCTCAGCCACGACGGCAGGACGCCGGCGCAGCAGCTGGCCGCCATCCATGAGCAGGCGCAGGCGCTGATCCGCGGCCAGCAGGATACCTGGGGGGAACTGCGCGGGCTGATGCGCGAGGCGGGTGTGGTGCTGTGCGAACCGGCGGAGCTGGACGGAGCCGATCGCGACTGGCTCGAGGGCTGGTTCATGGACCGGGTGTTTCCGGTGCTGACGCCGCTCGCGGTCGATCCGGCGCATCCCTTCCCCTTCATCGCGAACCTGTCGCTTTGCATGGTGCTGAAGCTGGTGCGCGAGGAGGATGGCGGCACGATGCGCGCGCTGCTGCCGCTCTCCCCGCAGGTGCAGCGCTTCATCCGACTTCCGGCGCGCGACGGTGCCCCGGGCATCCGCTTCGTGCAGCTCGAGGACCTGATCCTGCTGTTCCTCGATCGCCTCTTCCCCGGCTTCATCCCCGCCGAGACCGGCCTGTTCCGCCTGATCCGCGACACCGACGTGGAATTCGAGGAGGAGGCGGAGGACCTCGTGCGCTCCTACGAGACCGCGCTGAAGCGCCGGCGCCGCGGCCGGCCGATCCGGCTCTCGGTCACCGCCGCGACACCCGCTGACATGCTCGATTTCGTGGCGGAGGAACTGCAGGCGCCGCGCAGCGAGGTCTTCATCGTGGACGGGCTGCTCGGCCTGTCGGACCTCACGCAGCTGATCGCGGAGGACCGGCCCGACCTGCTCTTCACGCCCTACACGCCGCGCTTCCCCGAGCGCATCCTCGACTTCGGCGGGGATTGCTTCGCGGCGATCCGGGCGAAGGACATCGTGGTCCACCACCCCTACGAATCCTTCGACGTGGTGGTGCAGTTCCTGCGCCAGGCGGCGCGCGACCCGAACGTGGTCGCGATCAAGCAGACGCTGTACCGCACCACGCGCGACAGCCCGATCGCCAAGGCGCTGATCGAGGCCGCCGAGGCGGGCAAGTCGGTCACCGGCATCGTCGAGCTGAAGGCGCGGTTCGACGAGGAACGCAACATCGCCCTGGCGCGTGAGCTGGAGGCCGCGGGCGTGCAGGTGGTCTACGGCTTCGTCGAGCTCAAGACCCACGCGAAGGTGTCGCTGGTGGTGCGGCGGGAGGGCGCGCAGCTACGTTCCTATGCGCATTTCGGCACCGGCAACTACCACCCGGTCACCGCGCGCATCTACACCGACCTGTCGTACTTCACGGCCGATCCGGCGCTGACGCGCGACGCGGCGCGGCTGTTCAACTTCATGACCGGCTATGCCCGGCCGGAGACGATGGACAAGCTCGCCTTCTCGCCGCTCACGATCCGACCGACGCTGCTCGGCCTGATCGAGCAGGAGATCGGCTTCGCGAAGGAAGGCAAGCCGGCGGCCATCTGGATCAAGATGAACTCGCTGGTCGACGAGACGCTGATCGACGCGCTCTATGCCGCCTCCCGCGCCGGGGTGAAGGTGGATGCTGTCGTGCGCGGCATCTGCTGCCTGCGCCCCGGCGTGCCCGGCCTGTCCGAGAACATCCGGGTGAAGTCGATCGTCGGGCGTTTCCTCGAGCATTCGCGCATCTGCGCCTTCGGCAACGGACACCGCCTGCCCTCGCGCCGCGCGCGCGTGTTCATCAGCAGCGCGGACTGGATGGCGCGCAACATGGACTGGCGCGTCGAGACCATGGTGCCGGTCGATAACCCGACCGTGCACGCGCAGATCCTCGACCAGATCATGGTGGTGAACCTCAAGGACACCATGCAGTCCTGGCAACTCGGTCCGGATGGCGGCTGGACGCGGCTGCAGCCGGGCGAGAAGGGGGTCTCGGCGCACGAATACTTCATGACCAACCCCTCGCTCTCCGGGCGCGGCAGCGCGCTCAAGGGCACGCCGCGGCGCCCGCGGCAGGACCGCGTGGTGCAGGACTGATCCGATGGACACCGCCATGACCGACACGCCGGGCTTCGGCGCGCCGCCGCGCGCGGCCCGTTCCGCCGTGGTGGACCTCGGCTCCAACTCGGTGCGCCTCGTGGTCTTCGAGGGGCACGGGCGCAACCCGCTCGCCATCTTCAACGAGAAGGCGGTGCTCGGCCTCGGCCGTGGCCTGGTCGCCACCGGGCGGCTGAACGAGGACGCGGTGGAGCAGGCGCTCACCGTCATGGTGCGCTACCACACCGTGGCGCGCGCCATGGGCGCCGAGCAGGTCGAGGTGCTGGCCACCGCGGCGGTGCGCGACGCCGCCAACGGCCCGTCCTTCATCGCGGCGCTGCGCGCCCGGCTGCCCGACCTCATCATCCGCGTGCTGACCGGCGACGAGGAAGGGCGACTCTCGGCCGATGGCGTGCTGCTCGGCTTCCCCGGCGCCGATGGCGTGCTGGGCGACATCGGCGGCGGTTCGCTCGAACTGGTGGAACTGGCACATGGCCGCGCGGGGCGCGTCGCCAGCCTGCCGCTCGGCGCCATCCGCCTCTCCGAGCGCGCCGGCGGCGAGGTGCAGCGCGGCCGCGCCCTGGCCGACGAGGAATTCGCCCGCGTGCCCTGGCTGCCGGAGGCCAATGGCCGCGACCTGTATCTGGTTGGTGGCGCCTGGCGGGCGCTGGCGCGCATGCACATCGCGCAGACCGCCTATCCGCTGTCGATCGTCCACCACTACGTGCTGCTGCGCGAGGAAGCGCGCGACCTGGCCGGCGTGGTCATGGCCGCGACGCGTCGCACCCTGGAGCGCATGCCCGGCGCGCCCACCAAGCGCCTGGCCGACCTGCCCTGGGCCGCGGTGGTCCTGCGCCGCCTGCTGCGCGCGTCCGGCGCGCGCCGCGTGGTGTTCTCCGCCAACGGCCTGCGCGAGGGCTGGTACGCCCGCCGCCTGCCCGCCGAGACGCGCCAGGCCGACCCGCTGCTCGCCGCCGCGCAGGACCTCGCCACGCGCTTTGGCCGCGACCCGCGCCTGCCCGCCGCCCTGGCACGCTGGACCACCGGCCTGTTCGAAACGGAAGCCCCCGCCGATGCCGCGCTGCGCATCGCCGCCTGCTGGGCGTCGGACATCGGCAGCCACGACCATCCGGACTATCGCGCCGAACATTCCTACTTCCGCGTTCTGCGCCAGCCGGGCGTGGGCCTCGACCACCATGCGCGGGCCTTCCTCGCCCTGGCCGTGGCGCTGCGATACGAGGCCGGGCCCGACGCCGCCTATATCCAGGCCGCGCGCGTGCTGCTGGACGTCGCGGCGGTGCGCCGCGCCGAGACCCTCGGCGCCGCGCTGCGCCTGGCCTACACGCTCTCGGGCGGCACCCCGGAACTGCTGGCCGGCACCGAGATCGAGCGGCGCGGTGGGCGGCTGGTGCTGCGCCTGGTCGAAGGCACCGGCGTGTTTGCCGGCGAGAGCGTGATGCGGCGCGTCGAGGCGCTGGCGGCGGTGCTGGGGCTGGAGGCGGCGGTGGAGGTCGCGGGGTGAGGGTGCGCGCCGGAGAGGGGCTTTGCCCCCCTCCGGACCTCCCCCCACCAAGGGGCAACGGCCCCTTGGATCGCGGATACTTAATCGGGGAATTCGGGGAGGGGCATCGTCGGCGGAACAGACGCGACGGGTACGCCAT
>NZ_JACADR010000346.1 GCF_016106005.1 Roseomonas rosulenta | reverse complement strand
GCTACCCCGCCCGGCCCGGGCCCGCCGCCCCTGCCGGCGCCCGCCGCCACGTCGCGCCCGGTGCCAAGGCCGATCCCCCCGCCCGATCCTGCCCTGCAGGAAGCCGGGCGCCATGGCATGCTGCCGCGCATCGGCGCCGATGGGCGCACCTCGATCCGCGCCTATGGCCGCGCCTTCGACCGCAGCGACACCCGCCCGCGCATCGGCATCGTGGTGGCGGATATCGGCCTGTCCGCCAGCACGACCGAGGACGCCATCCGCCGCCTGCCGCCGGCCGTCGCCCTCGCCGTCTCGCCCTATGCGCTGCGCCCTGGCCAGGCGGCCGAGCGCGCCCGCGAACGCGGCATTGAGACGCTGGTCGCCATCCCACTCGAGCCCATCGGCTACCCGCTCAACGATCCCGGCGACCGCGCCCTTCTGACCGGGCGGCCGATCGCCGACAACCTCGACCAGCTCGACTGGTCGCTGGCGCGCTTCCAGGGCTATGTCGGCGCCATCGGCGTGGTGGCCGGCATGCGCGGCGAGCGCTTCGCCGCCCTGCCAGAGGCGATCGGCGCCGTGCAGGAGGCCCTGTTCCGCCGCGGCCTGCTCTATGTCGACCCGCGGCCCGGCGCGCCCTCGCCGGCGCGGGCCTGGGGGCGGGGGGTGGACATCGTGCTCGACGAACCGGCGCGCACGCGCCACGAGATCGACCGCCGCCTGGCGGAGCTGGAGCAGGTCGCGCGCGACCGTGGCACGGCGCTGGGCCTGGCCGGGGCGCCGACCCCGGTGCTGGTGGACGGCATCGCCGCCTGGGCGGCAGGGCTCGACCAGCGCGGACTGGTGCTGGCCCCCGTCTCCGCCCTGATCCGCCGCCCGGAAGCGCCCGCCGGCGATCCCCCGTCCATCCGCCCGGTGAGCGCGCCATGACCACCGCGCTGCCCTATCGCGCCAATGTCGGCGCCGTGCTGTTCAACCCGTCCGGGCTGGTGTTGGTGGCGCGCCGCGCCGACCTGCCGAATGCCGAAGGCGCGCCCGGCGGCTGGCAGCTGCCCCAGGGCGGCATCGACGACGACGAGGATCCGGCCATCGCCGTGTTCCGCGAACTGGAGGAGGAGGTCGGCACCGCGAAGGCGACGCTGCTCGCCGAGCATCCGCGCTGGCTGACCTACGACCTGCCCGCGCACCTGATCGGCCAGGCGCTGGGCGGGAAGTATCGCGGGCAGCGGCAGAAATGGTTCGCGCTGCGCTTCACCGGGACGGATTCGGATATCCGGCTCGACCTCGACCCGCATCCGGAATTCGACGCCTGGCGCTGGGCGCGGCTGGCCGACCTGCCGGCGCTCGCGGTCGACTTCAAGCGCGCCATCTACCAGGACCTGGCGGAGGAATTCGCGCGCTTCGCGGGGTGAAGCGCATCACAGCGGCGCGAACCGCAGCGTGCCAGGATCACGCCGTGGCGAACGGAGCGCACCATGGCCGCACCAGCAACCTACCGCGTGCTCGACACGCGCATCGGCACCAGCATCGAGAATGCGGGCAGCACGGATCTTCTCGCCCACCACAAAAGCGACCTGAGCACCGAGGACGTCATCTCGCGCCTGTCCGTTGCCGCCGACGCGGTGCCGATCGGGCGCCTGATCCTGATCTGCCACAGCGGCCACAGCACTGATGGCGAATGGTGGATCAAGCTCGGCAAGACCGGCATCGGCACCCGGGACCTGCACAAGCTTCGACCGCTGGTCGGCCGCTTCGCTGGGCCGAACCCATCCATCGAACTGCGCGCGTGCTGGATCGTTACCAACCCCGGCGGGAAGCCGACCGACACGCTCCCGGCCGCACGCAGCGGTGCCGCGCTGTGCCATGGCATCGCCGACATGCTGAATGTCGACGTCTATGGCTCCGACACGGCGCAGCCCGGCCCCTGCGGCCTGTTCTGGCTCGGCGGCATGTCGGATGACGGTCTGATGGAGGACTGGAACGACGCCGGCGCCACCGCACGGCGCGAGCTCGAGATGCGCGGCGAATGCTCCGAGGGACCCTGGACGGGCAAGGTATACCGGTTCCGCCCGCAAAAGCCCGGCGCGGAGATCGTGCGCCGGCCACGCTGAGGGAGCTCAAGGACTGGCTGACACATTCGGCACCGGACCGGTGCCCGATCTCGGATTCTCCCGACGGCGCCGTCTCGAGCTTTCCGTCAGCGCAGCCCTGCCACCAGGCGCATGACGACCGCGCCAGCGGCGTCGGTCAGCAACAACCGCCCGCCCTCGATCCGCCAGCCGCGCACCGCGGCCAGGGCGGCGTGGAAGCGCGCCTGCTGCTCCATAGCCGCCTCGGCGCAGGCCATGTTTGTCTGCGCCGCCGGGCCGAAGCGCAGCGCGCTGCCCTGCAACTCGTAGCCGCTATTGAAGCGGTTGCAGCCGCCGGTGCCGTGCGCGCGGCCCTGCACGTCGAAGGTGATGTCGGCGCGGACGGTGCCGGCCAGCGGCTGCCCGCCGATCTCCTGCGCGACCCAGGGCGCGCCGGCGAGGTCCTCGGACGCGACGGCCTGCGGCCGGGCGCCGACCAGCAGGATCTCGGCCGTGGACCCAGCACCCTGCGTCAGCACCGGATGCGCGCTGTCGCTGCGGAAGCGCACCTGCCCGCCGACCGACAGCCGCGCCGCGAGCGTGTAGCGGCCGCGCGGGTCGATGCGCGCCAGGTCGAAGCGCAGGGTGAAGGGAATTGGCACCTGCCCGGTCGTCTCGATCCGCGCGGTGGCCAGGACCGGCGCGGGCGCGTCGGCGCGTGAGAGTTCGCGCAGCTCCACCTCCAACACCGCGCCGGGCGGCAGGGCGATACGCTCACGGTAGGTGGCGGTGCCGGTGATCGTGCCGTCCTGCGCCAGGGTGGCGACGGGCGCTGCGAGGGCGACGAAGGGGACGGCGATGGCCGCGCGGCGCGTGGCGTTCATGCGGGAAGCCTGCCGTCGGCGCATGGCGACACTGCGGCGGCGATGCGCCGCAGCCGATGACCAGGGCGATCCGGGACATGCAGCACCTGCATCGCGCCGGGGCCGCAGCGCTGCGGCGCGCGGCACGCCGGCCTCGGCGACCGTTCGGGAATGCCGGCCCCCCCCGCTGCCCGACCCGGTCATCCATCCGGGATCCGCAGGCTGCCGAAACGGGAGCAAGCCGGCGCCGGAATGCGCCGAAGGCCACATTCCCGAACGATCCGTCAGCCGCCCACCAGCAGGTCCCGCGCCGCGTTCAGCCGCGCGGCCAGCCAGGCACTGCCGCCCTGGTCGGGATGGGCGCTGCGCATCAGGCGGCGATGCGCGGCGCGGATCTCGGCCTCGGTCGCGCCCTCGGCCAGGCCCAGGATGGCAAGCGCCTCGGTCCGCGTCAGCGGGCCATCCTCGGGCGGCGGCGCGATGTCGCGCCATTCGGGCTGCGCGCGGTCGAGCCAGGCCTCGATCAGCGGCACGCTTTCAGGATCCTCCGCCGCGCATTCGGCGAGCAGCGCGCGCAGCATCGGCAGGTCGAGATCCGCGAGATCGGCGCCGGCGTAGCGCCCGCGCTTCACCGTGCCGGTCATCCGCCCGCTGTCGTGGTGCAGCACCATCTCGAGCGTCGTGGTCTCGACGCGGCTTTCCTGGCCCGGGCTGGCCTGCCCCCCGCGCGAGAAGGTCCGCGCCGTCCGCCACGACCGCCATGCCTGGATCAGCAGAGGGGCGAAGAACATCAGCGACCAGATGGCCTGGAAGCCCCGCCCGCTGAACAGCAGCGCCGCCACCAGCACGAGGCCGACGCCGCCGGTGATCCAGGCCAGGGTCTTCTTCACCGCGACGACCGACGCGCTGGCGAAGGCGCGCAGCAGCCCCAGCAGCACCAGCAGCGCCAGCGCGCCGAGCGCGATCCAGCTCATGCGCGACCCTTCGGCGCGGGCAGCTGCCCCGCGATGCGCGCCGCCGCAGTCCCCGGCAGCGCGGCCAGCGCCGCCCGCCCGCCGGCGGCGAAGACCGC
>NZ_JACADR010000345.1 GCF_016106005.1 Roseomonas rosulenta | reverse complement strand
CATGCTGGCCGAGGTGCCCGGCGCCGCACGGCCCGACCCCGCGCAGGCCGCGCGCTGGGTCGCGCTGGCGCGGGAGGCCATGGCCGCCTCTGGCCAGGCAGCGCCGCGCGCCGAGCTCGCTCTGCTGGTGGACCGTGCCCCCTCGGTGCAGCGCATCGGACTTATGCTGCTGCGCGCCGAGGGGCCTTGGGAGGTGCTTGCGGTGGCACCTGCCGCCACCGGAACGCGCGGCCGGCAGGGGTATTTCGTGACGCCCACGGGCGTCTTCGCGCATGACGGCGCGATCCTAGGATACCGCGCTCTCGGCACGCCCAATGCGCAGGGAATCCGTGGCCTCGGGGCGCGCGGGGCGCGGGTGTGGGATTTCGGCTGGCAGCCCGCCGAGCGCGGCTGGCGCGAGGATGGCAGCGAGGCGGAGATCCGCTTCCTGCTGCATGCGACCGACCCCGCGCTGCTCGAACCGCGCCTCGGCCGGCCGGGTTCCCAGGGTTGCGTGCGCATCGGCGGCGCGATGAACCGCTTCCTCGACCATCATGGCGTGCTGGATGCGGAGCTCGAACGGATGGCGGCGGAGGATCGCCGCGCCGCCGCGCTGCTCCCGGCCGATCGCCAGCCCACCTCGCTCGCCGGGCGGCTGCTGATCGTGGTGGACAGCGATACGCGTCCCATGGCGCGCATCGCAGGGGAGTCCACGCCGGCGGCATCCTGCGCTGCTTGATCGCGGCGGCGCGGGTCATCCACGGATGCCGGCGCCACACCGCGCGCCGCCGACCTGCGCGTGAACTACGCGGGAATCCTGGCGTGCGGTGCGCCGCGCAGCACCCGCCATCCCGACGACGTCGACCGCCGCCCTCGACGTGCGTCAGCCGCCCGGCGCGCGGTGGATCGGGTCCACCCAGAGCACCGTCTCGGGCTTCTCCACCGGCTCGATGTCGATGTTGATCGCCATCGCCTCGTTGTCGGAGCGCACGAGCACGCATTCCAGCGTCTCGTCGGCCGAGGCGTTGATCTCCTGGTGCGGCACATAGGGCGGCACGTAGATGAAGTCGCCCGGGCCGGCCTCGGCGACGAATTCCAGCTTCTCGCCCCAGCGCATGCGCGCGCGGCCCTTCACCACGTAGATCACGCTCTCCAGATGGCCGTGGTGGTGCGCCCCGGTCTTGGCATCGGGGTGGATGTGCACGGTGCCGGCCCAGATCTTCTGCGCGCCGACGCGCGCCGCGTTGATCGCGGCGGCGCGGTTCATCCCCGGCGTCTGCGCCGTATTGGGGTCGAGGCTGTCGGCCGGGATGACCCGCACGCCCGAATGCTTCCAGCCATCGGGCGGCGCCTCGGTGTGGTGGTGACCGTCATGCGGCATGGGGCGGCTCCTGCGCGTGGTGGGCGCAGGAATGGCGCGGCCTGCGCGCAGGCCGCAAGCGGGTCGCGAAAATAGCGATGCGCTTGCACGGCCGCCATGCGCGCGGGCATCGCATGCTCCCGCAGCGGCGTTCCGGGCGAAACCCTGTCAGGCTGTGCGCGAGCCGGCCAGCCAGATGCGCGCGCGGTAGCACAGCAGCAGCAGCGCCGCCTGCCCGGCGAACCAGAGCACCGGCACGCTGACATGCCCGAACAGCACCAGGGCGCCGAGCATCCCGGCGCAGCTCATCACCAGCGCCAGGTGCACGGCGTGGTCGAGCGCGCGCAGCGCGGCCTGTTTCATCGGCCCCATCGCGCCCATCAGCGGCATCGCAAGCGGCATCGCCGCGAGCAGCGCCAGGATCGCTCCCGTCACCACCATGCCGCCAAGCCCGCCCCACAGCGCCACCTGCGCCGCAAAGTGGTATCCGAGGGCCGGATCGGGCAGCAGCCAGCGCAGGGCCAGCATCATGGCCGCGATGCCGGCCATGGCGTCGAAGGCCGCGCGGGCGGGTTCGTCCACCGGCGGCGCACCCCCCCAGCCCGCGGCGCTGCGCGGCAGCAGGGGCCATGCATCGATCTGGCGGGGCGTGCGAGGCATGGGCGGGCTCCGGTGCGAGGGCAGGACCTCCGCAACCTTCGCCCGCAACGCTTGCCAACCCCTTAACGGAGGCCGCGGGTCACCCCTGGCGCGGCAGCAGCCTTTCCGCGAGCGCCGACCACCAGGAGGCGCCGATCGGCAGGATGTCGTCGTTGAAGTCGTATTTCGGGTGGTGGACCTGCGCGTCATCCGCACCGCGGCCGCCGCCCAGCATCAGGTAGGCGCCGTCCTTGGCGTTCAGCATGAAGGAGAAATCCTCCCCCCCCATGGTCGGCTTCGACATGGGGAGCACGCGCGAGTCGCCCTGCACGGCGCGCGCGGCGTCGGCCGCGAGGTGCACCGAGGCGACCTCGTTGATGGTGGCCGGATACAGGCGGATGAACTTCGCCTCGGCGGTGGCACCGAAGGCGGCGGCGATGCCCTTCACGGTGTCGAGGAACCGGCGCTCCAGAAGGTCGCCCACCTCGGGGGCGAACCAGCGCGCAGTGCCGAGCATCCGCACCTGTTCCGGGATCACGTTGTAGGTGTGCCCGCCATTGATGTGGCCGATGGTGATGACGCCACCCTCCACCGGTTCGACATTGCGCGCCACGATGGATTGCAGCGCCTGCACGATGGCGGCGGCGATCACGATCGGGTCGTTACCGTTGTTCGGCATGGCGCCGTGGGCACCCTTGCCGGTGATGGTGACCTCGAGATTCGCCACCGCGGCCATGACCGGGCCCTCGCGCCAGAGGAAGGTGCCGGCCGGCACGCCCGGCCAGTTGTGCAGGCCGAAGACGCGCTCCATCGGGAAGCGTTCGAACAGGCCTTCCTTCACCATGACCTCGCCGCCGCCGAAATTCTCCTCGGCCGGCTGGAAGATGACATAGACGGTGCCGTCGAAGTTGCGCGTCTCTGCCAGGTACTTGGCCGCGCCCAGAAGCATGGTGGTGTGCCCGTCATGGCCGCAGGCGTGCATCTTGCCCGGGATGGTCGAGGCGTGGGGGGCGCCCGTCTCCTCCAGGATCGGCAGCGCGTCCATGTCGGCGCGCAGGCCGATGGCGCGGCCCGAGGCGGCGTTGTTGCCGCGGATCACGCCGACCACGCCCGTCTTCGCGATGCCGGTCACCACCTCATCGCAGCCGAATTCGCGCAGCTTTTCTGCGACGATGCGCGACGTGCGCACCTCCTCGAAGGCGAGCTCGGGGTGCTGGTGGAAGTCGCGCCGCCAGGCCGTCATCTCGGCGTGGAAATCGGCGATGCGGTTGTTCACGGGCATGGGAAGGTCTCCGTCGTGTTAGGCGGAGGTGTGGGGCGCCGCGAAGGTGAGGGCAAGGCCCTGTTCGAGGCCGATCGGCTCGACGCCGAGGATGCGGCGCATCGGACCGATATCGAAATCCTTGTCCTCGGTCAGGCGGCGGATCTCGTCCGCCGTGACGCGCGGGAGACCGGGGATGAGGCGCGTGAGCGGCGCCAGCAGGCGCAGCGGCAGGGCGGGGATGGGCAGGATGGGCGGCGCGCGCAGCCCGGCCGCGGCGGCCACCGCCCGCAGGAAGTCGCGATAGGGCAGGGGAGCGGGGCCGGCGATGACGATCGTGCCGGCCTCGCGCCAAGCCTGCCGCAGCGCGGCGAGCAGGCAGCGCGTCACGTCGTCCTGGTGGATCGGCTGCACCAGCGCCCGCCCGCCGCCGGGCAGCGGGGCGAAGGGCAGGCGCGCGACCAGCGCGGCGAGGCGCCGCACATTGTCCTCGCCCTGCGCGCCGTAGATCATGGTCGGGTGCAGCATCACGCCGGTGCGGCCGGAGGCCAGGAAGGCGGCCTCGCCCGCCCGCACGCCGTCGCCATGCGCGTCCGGCCAGCGCGAGAAGCGGCGCGTCGATCCCATCAGCACGAAGGAGGCATCCGGTGCGGCCGCGGCGAGCAGCGCCGGCGCCCAGCGCGCATGCGCCGTGCTGACGATGCGCGTGGCGCCGGCCAGGGCGCGCCGAAGCGCCTCGGGATCGCGCAGGTCCGCCGCGCGCAGCCCGCCCG
>NZ_JACADR010000344.1 GCF_016106005.1 Roseomonas rosulenta | reverse complement strand
GGCGAAGGCGCGGATCCAGCCGGGCAGACGCGCCATCAGCCGGTCGGCATCGGCGGGGCCGAGATCCGCGCCCACGCCGCGCCAGGGGTTGTTCGCACCATCCGCTTCCACGGCCCGCGCCGCGAGGTCGCGGACCGCGTCGCGCTTCGCGGCGATGGCCGCGCCATCCCAGCCGCCGGCATCGAGCGTGAAGTCCGGCACCGCCGCGCCGCGCCGGCGCAACCCGACCAGCGTGGCGATCACCTGGTGCAACGGGATGCCGGAAGCGCCGGCCGTGGCGCGCATCGCCGCGGCATGGCGGTTGAGCCGCCCGCGCAGCGTGGCCAGGCGATCGATCACCGCCTGGCGGTTCGGCCTGGGCGGCGGCGGCAGCGCGAGGGTGGCGCGCAGCTCATCGAGCACAGCGCGCTTCGACTGCTTCTCGCTGTGCAGTTCGAGGCAGGCGGCGCCGAGGCCGATATTCTCCAGGCGACGCTTCACCACCTCCAGCGCCGCGAGCTTCTCCGCCACGAACAGCACGGAGCGCCCATCGAGGACGGCCTGCGCCAGGATGGTTGCGATGGTCTGCGACTTGCCCGTGCCCGGCGGGCCCTGGATCACCACATGGCCGCCGCGGCGCACGGATTCCGCGGCCAGCGCCTGGGACCCGTCCATGTCCACCACGTGATCAAGGCGCTCGACCGGGATCGCCTCGTCCACGTCGGTGTCGTCGGGGAAGGTCGGTTGCGTGGCGAGCGGCGCGCCGCCGACCAGGGCCTGCACCAGCGGATGGTCGGCGAGGCCTGGATTCTCCTCCGGCCCCAGGTCGCGCCACATCAGGAATTTCGCGAAGGAGAACAGGCCGAGGGCGAGGGCGTCGGGGTCGACGGACCAGTCGGCGCGGTCCTTCACGGCGGATGCGACGGACTCGGCCCAGGCCTCAGGCGTGTACGTTTCCTCGTTGAACGAGGGCAGTTCCGTTCCGAAGTTCACCTTTAGCATTTCGCGCAGAGACAGATTTTCGCTGACCTCCGTCATCCCCATGCTTACGCGAAAATGCTGCGACACACCTTGGCGCTCCAACGTCACGGGCAACAGCGCAAGCGGCGCTCGGCGCTCAGTGGTCGGGGTAGCCGGATCGCGCCAGGACAGCACCCCGAGTGCCAGATACAGCGTGGGGACGCCGGTCTCCTCCCGCGCGGTGCGCGCGTCCGTCATCAGGTCACGCAGGCGCCGCACCAAGTCGGTGGGTGGCAGGAGAACGCGCAAGAGTTTGTCGCTTTGCCACTCCTCGCGGCTCAAGGTGAGGTCGGCAATCGCGACACCGTTGGCTTTCTCTGTCGATCTCCTAGTCCGGCGCTGTCCCTGCTTTGGCTTCGTCTCACTGCCCGGCAAAGGCTCTGCTGACGGCTCCTCCCCGGCCGCCTCAAACCCGAAAGCGCGGCCTTTCTTTAGTTCATCGATCACAAAATCCGCGTTCTCGTCGTGAATGATGACCACGCCGCGCGATCGCCCGGGCTTCGGCAGCGACAGCAAACGGTTGCGGGTCGAGAGGTCGAGGAGGGCGCGGCGCGCCTCCTCCAGGGCCTGGCGAAGCTCGGTCATGCGCCCCCTATAGCGCGGCGGATCGAGTCCTGCGCGCCTCACGCATCGGCCGCGCCCAGCAGCCGGCGCAGGCGGAGTTCCTCGAGGTCCAGTTCCTCGACCAGGCGGGAGAGCAGTTCCTCCTCCACGCCGTCCTCATCGCGGTGGCGGATAAGCCTCGCACGACCGGCGCGCAGCGCATGCAGGCGATGTTCCAGGCGTGATGCGCGCTCGGCGGCGATCGGGCCCTGGTTGATGCCGTCCAGCAGTCGCACGCGGTCGCGGTATTCGGGCAGCAGGTCCTGGGCGATGCTGCCCGCCAGCAGGTCCTCGGCGCGGCGTTCCATCTCGGCCAGCGACGCGCGGGCCACCAGGGCGCGCGCGGCGGCTTCCTCGGCCGACATGCCGGGGCGGCGGCGTTCCTCGATACCCAGGCGGCGGATCAGCCATTCCAGCGTGGTGCCCTGCACCACCAGCGTGGCCAGGATGGCGCAGAAGGCGAGGAAGACGATCAGGTCGCGCTCGGGGAAGGCAACCGGCAGCGCCAGCGCGGCCGCCAGCGAGACCACGCCGCGCATCCCCGCCCAGGAGATGATGACGCTGTGCTGCCACGACGGCATCGGGTCGCGCCGCCGCACCGAAGGGATCTGACGCGGCAGCCAGGTGGCAGGAAAGACCCAGACGAAGCGCGAGACGATCAGCGCCAGCGAGACCGCCACCGCGAGGCCCGAGACGCGCCAGCCGCCATATTCATCGAGCCGGTCCAGGATCCCGTTCAGCTGCAGCCCGATCAGGATGAAGATCAGGCTGTTCATGATGAACTCGACGAACTCCCAAACGGTGCGCGCATCGCGGCGCGTGCGCGCTGTGAGGCCGTGTTGCGCGCGGCCCAGCACAAGTCCGGTCGCGACCACCGCGATGACGCCCGAGACATGTATGAATTCGGCCGCGAAGAACGAGGCGAAGCAGGCGACGAAGGACATCGACGTCTCGAGCAGCGTGTCCTCGAGCCGGCGGATGGCGATGACCGCCGCGCGCCCCACCGCCCAGCCGATGACGACGCCGCCCAGACCCAGCGCGACGAACGACACCCCGGCCTCCAGCGCCGAGAAGGTGCCCGCCAGCGTCGCCGCGACGGCCAGGCGGTAGAGCACCAGCGCGCTCGCGTCGTTGATGAGGCTCTCGCCCTCCAGCACGATCACGATCCGCCGAGGCAGGCGCAACCGCTGCAGGATGGAGGCGGCCGCCACGGCATCGGGCGGGGCGATGATGGCCCCCAGCGCGATCGCCGCCGCCCAGGGCAGGCCCGGGACCAGCGCCTTGGCCACCGCGGCGATGCAGATGGCGGTGAACAGCACCGCGCCGATCGCCAACGCCAGGATCGGGCGCAGGTTGCCCCTGAAGCCGCTCCAGTCGGTCCGGTAGGCGCTGGCCATGAGCAGCGGCGGCAGGAAGAAGGCGAGCGCGATCTGCGGGTCGAGCTCGACCTGCGGCACGCCGGGGATGAAGGCGAGCGCCATGCCACCCAGCACCAGCACCACCGCGTAGGGGAGCCGCGCCCGCCGGGCCACCAGCGCGAAGCCGATGCAGGCCGCGACCAGGACGAGCAGCGTCTCGACGATGTGCATGCCCCGCCTGTGTGCCAAGCCGGGCCCGGAATGGGAAGTCCGGGCTTGGAGACCGGGGCCAGGCTTCCCATTTTGGGAAGCATGCTCGATGCCCCCCTGCCCGCCGCCGACGATCCGCTGCTCGATGCCTATTCGCGTGCCGTCACCGCCGCCGTCGCGCGGGTCGGGCCGGCGGTGGTGCATATCGCGGCGGGGCGCGGGTCGGGCTCAGGCGTGGTGATCTCGCCCGACGGGCTGATCCTGACCAACAGCCATGTCGTGGCGGGCGCGACGCGCCTCGAGGCGACGGCACCGGATGGCCGCCGCTTCGCCGCGCGGCTGCTGGGCGACGACCCGCCGAGTGACCTCGCGGTGCTGCGCGCCGAGGCGCCGGGCGCGCTGCCGGCCGCCGAACTCGGGGACTCCGCGGCGCTACGGCCGGGCCAGGTGGCGATCGCCATCGGCAATCCGCTCGGCTTCGCCAATACCGTGACGGCCGGGATCATCAGCGCCGTGGGCCGGGCGCTACCCGCCCGCGGCGGCTGGCCGATCGAGGACCTGATCCAGACCGACGCCGCGCTGAACCCCGGCAGTTCCGGCGGCGCGCTCGCGGATTCCGCGGGTCGGGTGGTGGGCATCGCAACGGCGGTGATCGCCGGCGCGCAGGGACTCTGCTTCGCCGTGGCGGCCGACACGGCGCGCGTCGTGCTCGGCCAGGTGCTGCGCTTCGGGCGCGTGCGCCGGGCGGTGCTGGGCCTTGCGGTCGAACGGGTTGCGCTGCCAGGGCGGCTTGCCCGCGCGGCGGGGCGCGAGGGCCAGGGCTTCGGCGCGCGCATCGCAGGTCGGAAGAGCGCACGTC
>NZ_JACADR010000343.1 GCF_016106005.1 Roseomonas rosulenta | reverse complement strand
GCGGCGGCGCGGCTGCATCGCGGCCAGGCGGAGCGGGCGCGGGGTCATTCGCCACCCGCGCCGCCACGGGCGCGCGGGCGCGATCGGGCGGCGCCGGTTCCAGCGCCTCGTCCGCTCCCCAGTCCAGTTGCAGCGCGAGGGCGGCGAGCAGCGCCGCGCGGTCCTGCTCCATGGCGGCCATATCGGCCCCGGGCGGGGTTCCGCGCAACCCGCCCTGCCGCTACATGGGGGCCGAGATCGAGAGGAACCCCCGGACATGGCCGCTGAGCGCGAGGCAATGGAGTTCGACGTGCTGATCGTGGGCGGCGGGCCGTCGGGCCTCGCGGCCGCGATCCGGCTCAAGCAGCTTGCCCCCGATGCCTCGGTCTGCCTGGTCGAGAAGGGCAGCGAGATCGGCGCGCATATCCTCTCGGGCGCGGTTCTGGAGCCCCGCGCGCTCGATGAACTCATCCCGGATTGGCGCGACGATCCGCCGGCGCTGGCGACCCCGGCCGGCGACGACCGCTTCATGTTCCTCACCGCCACCAAGGCGTGGAAGCTGCCGACGCCGCCGGCGATGAACAACCACGGCAACTACATCGTCAGCCTTGGCAATGTGTGCCGCTGGCTGGGGGCCAAGGCCGAGGCGCTGGGCGTCGAGATCTACCCGGGCTTCGCGGCCTCCGAGACCATCATCGAGGACGGCCAGGTGCGCGGCGTCGTGGCCGGCGTCATGGGCATCACGAAGGAGGGCGAGGAAGGCCCGAACTACCAGCCGGGGATGGAACTGCGCGCGACCTACACCCTGTTCGGCGAGGGCTGCCGCGGCTCGCTCACCAAGAAGCTGTTCGAGACCTTCAACCTGCGCGAGGGCGCGCAGCCGCAGACCTTTGGCCTCGGCATCAAGGAACTGTGGGAGATCCCGAAGGAGAAGCACACGCCCGGGCTGATCTGGCACAGCGTGGGCTGGCCGCTGCCCTCCGACACCTATGGCGGGTCGTGGCTGTACATGCTGGGCGAGAACCTGGTCAGCATCGGCTTCGTGGTCGGGCTGGACTACACCAACCCCTGGCTGTCACCCTTCGAGGAATTCCAGCGCTTGAAGCACCACCCCGCGGTGGCGGCGATGCTGGAAGGCGGCAAGCGCATCGCCTACGGCGCGCGCGCGCTGAACGAGGGCGGCTTCCAGTCCATCCCGAAGCTGGTCTTTCCGGGTGGCGCCATCATCGGCGACAGCGCCGGCTTCCT
Organism: Roseomonas rosulenta; assembly: GCF_016106005.1. Classification (GTDB taxonomy): domain Bacteria; phylum Pseudomonadota; class Alphaproteobacteria; order Acetobacterales; family Acetobacteraceae; genus Neoroseomonas; species Neoroseomonas rosulenta. The sequence goes on along the minus strand of NZ_JACADR010000343.1, from coordinate 2,819 downwards.
GAACGTGCCCAAGATCAAGGGCACGCATACCGCGATGAAGTCCGGCATGGTGGCGGCGGAGGCGATTGCCGAGGCGCTCAAGGCCGCGGCGCGCCCGCCGGTGCTCGAGGCCTATCCGGCCAACCTGCGCGCCTCCTGGGTCTGGAGCGAGCTGGAAGCGGTGCGCAACATCCGCCCCGGCTTCGCGAAGTTCGGCTTCTGGGGCGGCATGGCCTATGCCGCGCTCGACACCTACGTGCTGCGCGGCAAGGCGCCCTGGACCATGGCGCATCACGACGACCACGCCACGCTGAAGAAGGCGGCGGATGCGCCGAAGATCGACTATCCGAAGCCCGACGGCGTGCTCTCCTTCGACCGGCTCTCCTCGGTGTTCCTGTCGAACACCAACCACGAGGAGGACCAGCCCGCGCACCTGAAGCTGCGCGACCCGTCGCGCTGGAAGGGTGTCAACTGGGAGAGCTTCGCCAGCCCCGAGAGCCGCTACTGCCCCGCCGGCGTCTACGAGGCCGTGGGCGTCGAGGACGGCCAGCCGCGCCTGCAGATCAACGCGCAGAACTGCGTGCATTGCAAAACCTGCGACATCAAGGACCCGACGCAGAACATCGACTGGTGCACGCCCGAGGGCAGCGGCGGACCGAACTACATCGGCGGCATGTGAGCCGACCGGCTGGCGCCGCATGAGCCCCGAGGCCCCGCTGCCGCGCAGCGCGCATCCCGTGCTGGGCGTGCTGCGGTCGGGTATGCTGCTTGGGCTCGGCTGGGTGGCGGCGGCGGGCCTCGCCTGGGAAGCCTTCGGCGTTCTGTGGGCCGCGCTGGTGCTGGTGATCTGGGTGCTGCTGCTGCGCCGCTTCCATGGCGCGGTGCAGGCGCTGGCGGTTGCGATCCGCGAGGAGATGGCGGCGCGAAAGTAGCGGCAGCGTTCCGCGGCGAGAAGAACGTCGCGCGCTAGGGCGCAACGAAGCCCGCGCGCTTGTGGCTGCCATCGCAATAGGGCTGCCGCGCCGACTGCCCACAGCGGCACAGGAAGGCCTGCGTCACGCGGTCGGTCACCGCGCCGGCGTCGTTCAGGATCACCAGCGGCCCGGTTGCCTTCACCGCCCCGTTGGGCTGCGGCTCGAGGTTGAGCGGCGCGCCGGACTCGGGCAGGTCGCGGCCCTCGCGCAGCGGCGGTTCGCCGGTGAGCACGCAGGCGGCCGTCTTGTGACTTCCATCACACCACGGCTTGCTCGCCGATGCGCCGCAGCGGCACAGCCAGGCCTCGGCGCCGACCGGTTCCCCGTTGAGCAGAATCGCGCTTCCGCGCAGTTCCAGCGGGCCATTGGCCAGGACACGTGCCGTGCAGTGGGCACCCGGCGTCGGACTGCTCATGGTTGTTCTCCGGTCGATCCGCTGACGCCCACGTCTGGACGACATGAACGACCTGTATAGACTGCAATCATGGGGCGCATACTGGGGGCTAGCGTGCGTGACGCACAGAGCGCGGAGGACCTCCGGGGCGTCCCTGCCGTGCCGCGCCGCCCGCACAGCGGCGCGCCGGTCGCGCGCCATGCATGACCTTCCGCAGCCAGGGCGTGCGCCGGCGCGGCCGCCCGTCGTCGCGGTCAACATCGCCCGGCCCGACCTACGCCGCTGGCTGCCGGGCAATTGCGGCATCCCCGGCGCCTGGTCCTTCACGGCGGAAGCGCCGGGGCCGCATGTCGCGATCACCGCCATCATCCATGGCAACGAGATCGCCGGCGCGGTGGTGCTGGACCGGCTGCTGCGCCTCGCGGTCCGCCCGGCGCGCGGGCGACTGTCGCTGGTCTTCTGCAACCTCGAGGCCTTCGCCCGCTTCGACGCGGCCGACCCGACCGCGACGCGCTTCCTTGACGAGGACATGAACCGGCTGTGGGATCCGGGCGCGCTCGACGGCCCGCGCCGGTCGGCCGAGCTCAAGCGCGCACGCGAACTGCGCGCCCTGTTCGACAGCGTGGACATGCTGGCCGACCTGCATTCCATGCTCTGGCGGTCGGACCCGCTGATCCTGGCAGGCGAGACCGGGAGGGCCGCGCAGCTCGGCCTCGCGATCGGCGTGCCGCAGACGGTGGTGGCCGATGCCGGGCATGCCGGCGGGCGGCGACTGATCGACTATGCGCGCTTCGCCGCACCGGGCAGCACCGCCACGGCCGTGCTGGTCGAGGCGGGCGACCACTGGCAGGAACCGACGGTCGCGCGCATGGAGCAGGCCTGCCTGCGCCTGCTGCGCCTGGCCGGCCTGGTCGAGCCGCGCCCGCCGCTGCCGCCCATCGCCCCCGCGCCGCCGCCGCGCCTCGCACGCGTGACGCGCACCATCACCGCCGCCACGCAGTCCTTCGCCTTCCTGCGCGACTTCCGCGGCGGGGAGGTGATCCCGCGCGCCAACACCCTGATTGCGCTGGATGGCGAGGCCGAGATCCGCACGCCGCACGACGACTGCCTGCTGGTGATGCCCACGCCGATGGTCCCGCGCGGGCATACCGCGGTGCGCCTCGCGCGATTCGTCGACTGACCGGCCGTTCGGGGCCGCGCGGCGGGGCGTATCCCGGACGCAGGCGGCGGCCCGATCCCTGACGCCGGCGCGGGGGGCTTGCGCGGGGCCGCGCGGCGCGCTTGCGTGGCGCCCACCCCGTATCCTTGAGGAAGCGCGCCATGGCCGCCTTGAAGCTCATCACCTTCGCCGATGCCGAGGGCAGCCGCGCCGGCGTCCTGCTGGACGGCGCGCGCGTGCTCGACCTCGGCCGCGCCATGCCGCCGGCGCGCGACATGCTGGCGCTGATCGACGCCGGGCCGGCCGCGCTCGC
>NZ_JACADR010000342.1 GCF_016106005.1 Roseomonas rosulenta | reverse complement strand
CGCCGTCTGCCTGCACGCCGCCCGCCAGGCCGGGCCGCTGCTCGGCCGCCGCGTGCTGGTGACCGGCTGCGGGCCGATCGGCGCGCTCGCCATCGCGGCGGCGCGCATGGGCGGCGCGCGGGAGATCGTGGCGACGGACCTCTCCGACGCGCCGCGCGCCGTCGCGCTGACCATGGGCGCGGACCGCTTCCACGCGGATGCCGATGCCCTCGCCGGCTATGCTCCTGACAAGGGCTTCTTCGACGTGGCGCTGGAAGCCTCCGGCAGCCCGCGCGCGCTGCTTGGCATCCTGCCGGTGCTGCGCCCGGGCGGCACCATCGTGCAGATCGGCATCGGCGGCGACGTGCCGGTGCCGATGTCGGTGCTGGCCGCGAAGGAGGTCACCTGGCGCGGCACCTTCCGCTTCCACGCCGAATTCGCCATGGCGGTGGAAGCACTCGCCGCGCGGCGCATCGATGTCGCGTCGCTGCTGACCGAACGCTTCCCCATCGAGCGCGCGGCGGAGGCCTTCGCGCTCGCGGCCGATCGATCCCGTGCAATGAAGGTGCAGATCGCCTTCTGAGCGTGGCGCCGCCCACGCCCGCTACGACGGCGTTCGCCGCGCCATGCCCCCGAACAGGTCGAGCATCCGCTCCCGCCAGGCATACACCGGGTCGTCCGCCGCCAGCAGCTCGAAGCGGCTGACCGTGCGCGCCCACATGAAGCCGCCGAACACCGTGTAGTCGCCATAATCCGGCGCCGCGCCGCCCAGGAAATCCCGCCCGCGCAGCGCATGGCGCAGCGGCAGCAGGCTGGCGCGGAAGGCCGGCAGGCGATCCTCGCGCCCTGCCGTGACCTCGGCGAGCGTCCTGCCGTAGCGCTTCTCGCGGTTGGCGATGAAGTACGCGCGGTCGGCCTCGTCCAGCAGCGCCGGGATGTCGCTCACGAGCAGCCCCGCGATGCCGCCATGCAGCACCGTGTCGGTCCAGGCGCCGATGAAGCGATAGGCCTTCGGCGCGTCGTGCATCAGCGATGGCGCGGCCGGATAGGCGGTGTCGAGGTGCCGCGCGATGTCGAAGGACTCCACCACCACCGCATCGCCATCCACCAGCACCGGCACTTTGTCGTGCTTCGCGAAGGCCAGGCGCGCGGTCTCGGTGAAGCGCCAGGGCAGGCTTTCGAACTCCAGGCCCTTGTGCGCCAGCGCCATCCGGCTGCGCCAGCAGAAGGGGCTGAACACCCGCGCGGGGTCGGTGCCGCAGAGTTCGAACAACTGTCGTGCCATGCCCTGTCCTTCGTGAATGCTGCCGGCCCGGGCGCGCGGTCGCGCCAGGCGCCGGGGTGTCGCACATCGTCCCTGTCGCGGGGACCCCCCGCCGCCATCGCCACGTGGTCTTCGCCCGGTGGCGTTCGTCGGATACGCGCAGTCGTTACTCCGCCGCCTGCCGCCCGGGCATGTCCTGCACCACGCCGAGACCGCGCAGCCGCGCCAGCTCCGGCGCGCCCAGCGCCGGACCCAGGATCTCGTCATTGTGCTCGCCGATCCGCGGCGCGGGGCGCGCGAGCACGCCCGGCGTGCCCGACAGCCGCGGCACCATACCGTGCATGGGCAGCCAGCCGCCCGGCATATCCTCGTCCGGCACTTCCACCAGCGCCTCGCGCTCGATCACATAGGGGTCCTGCTCGAGCATCGCGCTGTCCATGATCGGCCCGATCGTCACGCCGGCCTTGTCGAAATGCGCGACGTTCTCGGCCAGCGTGCGTTCGCCGATCCAGCCGCCGATGATCGCATCCAGCTCCTGCCAGTGCTGCAGCCGGGCCGGGTTGTTGGCGAAGCGCGGATCGGCGATCAGGTCCTCGCGCCCGATCGAGCGGAACAGCTTCTCCGTCATGCCCTGGGTGGAGGCCGACAGGCACACCCAGCCGCCATCCTGCGTCCGGTAGGCATTGCGCGGCGACGTGTTGGTGGACCGGCTCCCGGTGCGCGGCTTGCGCTTGCCCGTGATGCGCCAGTTCGCCATCTGCGGCTCGAGGACGCTGAACAGCGGCTCGAACAGCGAGACATCGATCACCTGCCCGCCGCCACCCGCCTCGGCATGACGCAGCGCGATCATCGCGACTGAAGCGCCATACAGCCCCGCATAGGCATCGCCCATGAACATCGGCGGCAGCACGGGCTCGCGGTCCTCGAAGCCGTTCACCGCGGCGAACCCGGAATAGCCCTCGACCAGCGTGCCGAAGCCCGGCTTGTGGCGATACGGCCCGTCCTGCCCCCAGCCCGAGATGCGCACCACCACCAGCGCCGGGTTGATCGCCAGCAGTTCCGCGGGCGGCAGTCCCATTGCCTCCAGCACGCCGGGGCGGAAGGATTCCACGAAGATCGCCGCGTCGCGCACCAGCGTCTTCACCGCCGCGATCCCCTCGGGCCGCTTGAGGTCGAGCGCCACCGACTTCTTGTTGCGGCAGATGGTCTTCCAGGATGTCTCGACGCCGCCCACGCGCCAGGCGCGCAGCGTGTCGCCCTCGGGCGGCTCGACCTTCACCACCTCGGCCCCGTGGTCGGAGAAAACCTTGGTCAGCACGTTGCCCGCCACCAGGCGCGAGAGGTCCACCACCCGCACACCGTCCATGGCGCCGCGCGCCGACGGGTCGAAATCCTTGCGATGGATGCCGATCATCAGTCGAGCCGGATGTTCGCCAGTTGCGCCACCTCGCGCCAGCGGGCGATGTCGGTGCGCAGCATGGCCGTGAATTCCGCCGGCGTGCCAGGGGAGGGGCGGGCCCCTTCCGTCTGGTACAGCCGCGCGAGGTCCGGGTCACGCAGCGCGTCGTTCACCTCGGCGTTCAGCCGCTCGAGGATCGGCGCCGGCAGACCCGCAGGGGCGAACAGGCCCCACCAGATGGCGATGTCGTAGTCGAGCCCGCTCTCGGAGACGAGCGGCGCCGGCGGCGACCCCTCGGGGATGCCCGGCGCGCTGTAGGCGAGCAGCCGTACGCGCCCGTCGCGCACCACGCCGGCCGCGCTTGGCAGCGTCGTGATCATCAGCTGGATGTGGCCGGCCACCAGGTCGGTCACCGCCGGGCCGGTGCCGCGATAGGGCACGTGGTTCATCTGCAAGCCGGCGCGCTGGCAGAAATACTCGGTGACGAAGTGGTTGATTCCGCCCGGGCCCGAGGTGCCGTAGTCGATCCGCCCCGGCCTCTCGCGCGCCAGGCGCACGAGGTCCTGCACGCTGCGCACCGGCAGGTCGTTGTTGACGATGACGATGAAGGGCGAGCGCCCCAGTAGCGCGATCGGCGTGAAGTTCTCGAGCACGCCCCAGGGCACCCGCTGCGAGACCGAGGTGGTCGCGAAGGAGGAGGAGGAGACCATCAGCGTGTAGCCATCGGCCGGCGCCTGCGCGACCGCGGTGGCGCCGATCGCCCCGCCCGCCCCGGCGCGGTTCTCGATGACGACTGGCTGGCCTAGGCGCAGCTGCAACCGCTCGGCCAGCGGGCGCGCCACCACGTCGTTTGACCCGCCGGGCGGGAAGGGCACCACGATGCGGATCGGCCGGCCGGGCCAGGACGCCTGCGCATGCACCGCCGGCGCCGCCAGCGCGCCCGCCCCTGCCAGCATCGCCCTGCGCCCGAACCCCGTGCTGCCTGCCATGTCGTGTCGTTCCTTCCCGGACCGGGCGCAGTCTCGCCCATCCCTGCGCGCGCCGGAAGGCATGGCCGCGCGCCGTGAACGCCCCGTTCATCCGCGCCATGGCACACCGCCCGAAGGGACCAGGAGGGTCGTTGCGCCATGTCGGAGGACAGGCCGTTGCGCGAATGGCCGCTCGAGCAACTCGCCGAGCAGGCCATCCTGCATGCCGCGGACCAGGCCGTGCTGGCGCGCCTCGCGCAGGAGGTCGCGCACCGGCCCGGCACCCGTGCTCGTGCGCTGCTCGTGCGGCTGCAACGCCTGCAGGAGGAAGCCTGCGCCGCCCCGCGCGGCATGGCCGTGGCCGAGCTGCGCGACCTGCTGGCCGCCGCCGCGGGCGAGATCGTGCGCCTGCGCAGCGCCCTCGCGCTGGCCGAGGCGCGCCTCGGCGCCCTGCCCGATGAGGTCGGGCCGCACC
>NZ_JACADR010000341.1 GCF_016106005.1 Roseomonas rosulenta | reverse complement strand
TCAGAGGAACCAGCCGCAGACCTGGCCGGCCCCCGATCGGGGGCCGGCCAGGTCTGATGCCGCCATGTCGCCAGTGGCCTTGTTTTCCGCCGCCGCGCTGGCCTGGTTTTGCTCCGCCGTTGACACACCGCGGCTGCACCCGAACCTGGCCGAGGTCTACCGGCGCAGAGTTGCCGATCTGTCCGAGGCGCTGTCGTCCGACGACGGGGCCGAGGCGCGGGAGCTGGTGCGTGGCCTGGTCGAGGAGATCCGTCTGGTGCCCGATGAGGGGCGCCTGCAGATTGAGGTGCGCGGTAAGTTGGGCGCGATCCTGCGCCTGGCGGAGGGTGCGCGCGTGACTGACGCTGCAGGTTCTGGTCTGTCGGGTTCCGAAAATGACAAAAGCCCCGGCTGTGTTGCCGAGACGTTCTGGTCGCAAATCAAGCTGGATGCGGGGACACGCATCGGCTTATGCCGAACGGCGCTTCGGTAGCCGACGCCGAAGCCGTACCGGTCCACATCCCTTTGGATCCGCTAATTCATGTGCGCGTCCCGCTCTCCGCCAGACCGACCGCCGCGCCCAGTGGAAGGTTTCTTGAGCGGTTCGGGGCAAACCCGTTGACTGGCCCGGCGCGGAGACGGCAGAAAATCGCTCTTCGGAAGCCAATTCTCTGCGGCCTTAATGATTTGACCGACTTAGTAACGACCTCAAAAGAAGGAGTAGGTTACCGCGCAATGAATAGGAATAGGTGGATTAGCTAATGGAACGCACCCGTTCGCGACGCAAGACTCGGCGGGCCCGCCTGCTTGTCGATTTAACGTCTTCTTTAGCGCTTGCAGACGAGCCGCACTCAGATGTCGCGCGCGTCGAAGGCGAGATCGCCGGCCGATTGCTCGGAAGTCGAGGCCTGAATGCCTTGCCGGTGGTCCTGCACACCGGCACCCTGTATGCGCTAGACGCAGAACAGCGCGACCGCGTCCTCGCCGCAATGCTCCGTTCGGGGACCGAGGAGGTCCATCTGCGCATCCGGCCTGGTAGCCTAGGAACCGAAGCTGAGCACGGCACCGCGACGATGGGTGAAGATCCGCCGGCGCTCCCGGTCCGGTTGGCAGTTGCGCTGATGGGCTCCATAACTCGCGCCGCGCGACGCGCCGCACGGGGCTCACTGGCGGTCATGCCGAATACGGTCCGGGAGGATGTCCGTGCAATTTTGATCCACGCCCGACAGATTGTTCGGACGGCCGTATACCGGGCACCGTTGGTACGTTCAGAGCAGACCGACATGTTCGAAACGGTATCGGGCCCGGCTGTTGCGCCGCCCCGGGCCTCGCTGCACAATCAGATTTCGTCCAAGCTGACGGTAAAAGTACACGCGCGGCATGGCGACGTCATATGGACCGCAGGGGCCGGTTCCGGCCTCGTGCCGTTGCGCGACTTGGCCGCGCTCCGCGATAGCACGGGCCTGCGGGTTGTCGGCCTCTCTGGAAACCTGGCGCGGCTGCCAGTTCCAACCCAGCCGCCGCGCAGCGGACCGGCCGATACAGTTGCCGCGATCACGGTGGATCTTTTAGACACTGCAGACCTTGTGCTCGTCCCCAACAACTGGTCGTGGCACGCATTGACTAACTTTGCCGAGCGCACCGGCCGCCGTCTCCCGCCCATTGCCCGCATTAGTATCAACGGCGCGGGCACGGCACAGAGCAGTCTCCAGCAGCAGGTCAGTGAGCGTTCGGCGGCAGGAGAGCGGATTCAACTGCCGCCGGAACTAGCGGCGCACCCGTTCGCACTGGCTATTGGGCCGGTCGATGCACCCGGAAACCACCGGCTTCTCGTGCGTGTCTGGGAGCAACTGATCGCCCATTTGCCGACCTTTCCGCTCAACCTCGTCATCCTCGGACGCTTGGGCGTCGAGGCCGAGGACAGCATCGTTGCGATTGAGGCGTCGCCGCTGTTTGGCACCCGCATTCTGTGGGTCGACCGATGGCCGGACGCGGCGCAAGGCAAGCTTCTAGAAGCGTGCCACGTTGTTCTGTACCCGTGCCGCGCTGATGGCTGGGGAATGGCGGTGATGGCTGCGCTTGCCTCTGGGCGTGCGGTGATAGCCTCCAACACCGGCGCCATTCCCGAGGCGGCTCAGGGCCTCGCCCGATTGGTGGATCCGGACGATGAGGCTGGCTGGGCCGCGGCCATTACCGATGCCGCTACAGCACCGCGCTGCGATAGGATGGCCTTCGTCGAACCCAACTGGGATACCGCCACGGCAGGGGTCGAGTCGCAGTTGAGATCTCTCCTGTGTTTATCGAGCGGAGTCGCCGGCTAACATGCGCATCTTGCAGCTCAGTTCCCATACAACGCTGCTTCCCATCCATGGTGGTAAGTTGCGCAGCCATCACATCGGCCGCGTGATTGAACGCGAGCCCGGGTTCAACCTCCGGCGTCTCGCTCTTACCCATCGCAGCCCGGACGATCTAGACGATCCACGAGAACCCATAGTTGATATTGGGCGCTCCCCGTATTGGGGGTCGGACTCATTTTGCAAGTACGGTGTACGCGCGCATTATTTTTCTGAGTTTCTCTTCTCGGCGGCAGTACTTGAGACGCCCGACATACTTGCGGAATTCAACAAGAGAGTTTGCGACGCGGCTCCTGATTTGATCATTCTAGAGCACCCTTGGACCTGGCCCCTTCTCGCGCGTCTGGAGAAAGTTCAGTCGGGCATCGTGCCGCTTGTTTACAGCAGCCAGAATGTCGAGATCAACATCAAGCGCAGCATTCTTGACCGCGAATGCATCGAATTTTCATCAGAGTTGCGCAATGAAGTGCTTGACGAGATCGAGGCGCTCGAGCGAGGCCTCGTCGCCCACGCGGCGGGGGTCGTCGCCTGCACCGCATCGGACGGTGCCGTGTTCTCGGAATGGGGCGCGCGCCGAGTGGTGGTTGCTCCAAATGGTGGCGCCCAGCGCGACCGTGAACTCCTCATCGATCTGTTACCCCGGCCGATCGAGCCCTGGCATGCTTATGCGCTTGTCGTGGGCAGCGCGCATCCGCCCAACATAAGCGGATTCCTGGACCTCGTGGTCCCATTCCTGCCACTGCTGCAGCCAAATCAACGAATTGTCGTCGCCGGCGATGCCGGGCTCGCCATTCGCAACCGGCTCGAGGAGCGCGGCTTAAGCACGATCATCCGGGACCGCCTTATCGTGCTCGGCCGGGTGGACGGATTTACGCTCGATTGTGTCATTGCCAATGCACAAGTGATTATGGTCCCGATCCTGTACGGCGGGGGATCGAACGTGAAGACTGCCGAGGCACTGCTATCCGGCCGTCCGGTGTTGGCGACCGGTCACGCGATGCGCGGCTTCGATGATTTCCACCATTTGCCTGGGCTGACTATTGCGGATGACGCTGCCGGCTTCGGAGAAGCGATGCTCGACGCCCTCGCACTGCCCTTCCCGGCATCGTCCGTGGACCACGCCGCCGTTGCGCCGCTGCTGTGGGAATCGACGATTGCCCCCTTCGTCGCCTTGCTGCGCGGCATCGATCAGGAGCGCCAGTCACGACAGGGCTCAGCGACGTTTGCGGTCGAAGAAGGCGGTCACCGTCCATAGACGCGCCATCGGCTATCAGAGTTTCTTTTTTAGTTCTCACGCATGACCGGTCAATTTATAATGTTCTTGCCGTAACTCTGATACGAAATGCACGATAGCCGACCGGTCGAGCGCAAGCGAAGCGGAACTCGGCCGGGAGTGTGTCATTGGCCAGGATGCCGCCGACCCGTGCGGCGGCGACCACCACCGCATCCGGCTTCGCCTGCGCCATGAAGGCCTCGACCTGGTCCTGGCGGCGCAGGTCCACGCGCGCGCGGTCGGCGGTGATCACCTCCGCCCCCGCGGCGGCGAGGCGCCGCGCGCAGGCCGAGCCCACCATGCCCCTATGACCCGAGACATAGATGCGCGCACCGGCCAGCGCGAAGACCTCATACCAACCCCATAAAGGGCTGACTCGCGTGCTTGATGCGACGCGGGCGATCGTGATTCATCGGCGGGCATGGCTTCTGGGAGCGGACCATGCCGGCGCTGATGATCCGGGAAGATGTGCCACCTGC
>NZ_JACADR010000340.1 GCF_016106005.1 Roseomonas rosulenta | reverse complement strand
GAAGACCATCAGCCGGCGCGACAGCCCGGCGCGCCGCGTTACGTCATCCGCCGCCATGGCCCGGGCGCCGGGGGGCGCCGCTCAGCGCCAGCCGCGGCCGCGGCCCGGGGCATCGCCCGGGTCGTTGTCGGTCACGCCGCGGCCCTGCTGGCGCAGCCGCCAGCCGGTGCCATAGCCGGAGGGGTCGCCCGGGTCGCCGTCGTTGATGCCGGTGTAGGCACGGCCCTGCGGCCGCGCCCGATAGCCGCCGCGCCCATTGCCGGCGCCGTCGCCCGGGTCGGAATCCGTCAGGCCGGTGCGAGCGGGGCCACGATAGCCGCCGCGGCCGAAGCCGGGCCCGTCGCCCGGGTCGGAATCGGTGAGACCGGTGCCCCGCCGGCCTCCGCCGCGGCCATAGCCCGCCCCGTCGCCGGGATCGGAATCGGTGAGGCCGGTTCGGTACTGCACGGGCGTCGGCTCCAGCGCCTGGGCCGCCGGGGCGGCCAGTGCGGCGGTCCCGGCCGCGGCGGCGACGCGCAGCACCAGAAGGCGCCGGCCGAGCCGCCGATCCTCGTTCTCCTGCGGCCCATCCGCCCGCGGCGCGGCCGGCATGGCGTTCTTCTCGGTCATCGAGGCGATGCTCCTTCCCCGCCGCGCATCATCAACCTGCCGCGACTGTTTCGGCAAGCGGTGTGAAGTGATGATGCGTGCGCCAGCGCACGCGCGCTGCGAAGCGCTTCACCAGCCGCGGCCGCGCCCCGGCGCGTCGCGCGGGTCGCTGTCGCTGACCTGGCGGCGATACCCGCCGCCGCGCCCCTGGCCCGGCCCGTCATTCGGATCGGCATCGGTGAGCCCGGTGCGGGCACGATACCCGCCGCGGCCCTGGCCCGGCCCGTCATTCGGGTCAGAATCGGTCACGCCGGTGCGGGCACGATAGCCGCCGCGGCCCTGGCCGGGACCGTCGCTCGGGTCGGCGTCGGTGAGGCCGGTACGCACCGGGCCCGGCGCGTAGACAGGCCCGGGCGGCGCCACCACGCAGCCGGCAAGCGGCGCGGCGGCCGCGCCGAGTGTCGCGACCCGCACCACCAGCAGCCTGCGGCCGAGCCGCGGCGCCTGATCATCCCGAGCCATCCTGCCTTCCTTCCCCGATCCGTCGCGACATCCTTCCGCCTGGCGAGGCGCCGGCGCAAGCGGCGGATCGGCGGCGCGCGCCGCTTTCCGGCCTTCCCCTGGCCGTGGCACCGTCGCAGAGTTGCGACATCTCCGAGGAAACGACCGGAAACGCCATGACCCAACGCCGCACCCTCCTTGCCGCCGCCGCCGCGCTCGGCCTCGCGCCGCGCTTCGCCGCCGCGCAGCAGCGCTTCGCCAGCATCTACATGTTCGTCCCCGCCGGCCCGGGCGGAGGGTGGGACGGCCTCGGCCGCGCCATCGAGCAGGCGGCACGCGCCGGCGGCCTTGTCGGCACCTTCCAGTTCGAGAATGTCGGCGGCGCGGGCGGCACGGTCGGCCTGCCGCGCTTCCTGGCCCAGCGGCGCGGGCGCGCCGATGCGCTCATGGTCTCGGGCTCGGTCATGGTCGGCGCCACGCTCACCAACAAGACGCCGGTGACGCTGCAGAACACCGTGCCGATCGCCCGCATGACCTCCGAGGCCGGCGTCATCATCGTCCCGGCGAACAGCCCGATCCAGACCATCGGGCAGCTGGCGGACGCGATGAAGGCCAACCCGCGCGCGGTCTCGGTGGCGGGCGGCAGCGCGGGCGGGACCGACCACATCATCCTGGGGCTCATGCTGCAAAGACTAGGCCGCCAGGCGCGCGAGGCGTCCTTCGTGGCCTTCCCCGGCGGCGGCCCAGCGCAGGCCGCCATCCTGGGCGGGCAGGTCACGGCCGGCATCTCCGGCTGGTCGGAATTCTCCGAGCAGATCAAGGCCGGGCGCGTGCGCGCGCTGGCCACGACGGGCGAGACGCGGCTCGACCCCGCGGTGCCGACGCTGAAGGAAAGCGGCATCGACGTGGTGGCGGTGAACTGGCGCGGCGTGTTCGGCGCGCCGGGCATCAACCCCACGCAGCGCCAGGCGCTGGTCGACCTGATGACGGCGATCCACGCGACCGATGCCTGGAAGCGCATCCTGGAGGATCGCGGCTGGGAGGACGCCTTCCTGACCGGCGCGCCCTTCGAGCAGTTCCTCGAGCGCGACCGCGCCGACATGGAGAGCGTACTCAAGGACCTCGGCCTCGCGTGAGGGCGCGGCGATGAAGCCCGGCGCGGTCCCGGACCTCGCGGTCGGCCTTGGCGTGGTGGCGCTCGGGGCGCTGGCCGGGTGGCTCACCTGGGTCATCCCGGTGACGCCGGTCTATGCGGTGGTCGGGCCCAAGCTGGTGCCGGCGCTGATCGCCGGCGCGCTCGGGCTGCTCGGCCTGCTGCTGGTGGCTGCTGCGCTGCGCGGCGGCTGGAGCGCCGACATTCCCGAGGTGGCCGAGGCGGGGCCGCCCAACCTGGTCTCGCTGGCCTGGCTATGCGGCGGGATGCTGCTGAACCTGGTGCTGATCGTACCGCTCGGCTTCGCATTGTCGGCGGCGATCCAGTTCGTCTGCACCGCGCGCGCCTTCGGCAGCCGCAGCCCGCTGCGCGATGCGGTCATCGCGCTGCTCGTCTCGCTCGGTGCCTTCTTCCTGTTCGTGGAGGCGCTGGGCGTGAACATCGGCGCGGGACTGCTCGAGGGCGCGATCCTGCAGGCTCTGGGGCGGGAGGTATCGTGATGCGGCCGCGCGGGGAGGCCGCTGCCTTGGCAACCGGCACTGGCGGATCGCGGCCTTGCCGCGATCCGGGAGCGCAAAGCGCGACCGCGCCAAACCCGCCCCCCGCCTTCAGCGCACCAGCGCACGGCGCGCAAGCCAGGCCCGCGCATGCGGGCGCCCGGCGCCTGAGGACATGCAAACGCGGATCGCGGCCCTGCCGCGATCCGGGAGCGCAAAGCGCGACCGCGCCAAACCCGCCCGCCGCCTTCAGCGCGCCAGCGCACGGCGCGCAAGCCAGGCCCGCGCATGCGGGCGCCCGGCGCCTGAGGACATGCAAACGCGGATCGCGGCCCTGCCGCGATCCGGGAGCGCAAAGCGCGACCGCGTCCATCCTGCCCGTCGCCCCCGACGCAACAGTGCGTGGCGCGCGGGCAAGCCGGCGCATGCCGGCGCCCGCCGATTGAGGGCATGAAGAAATGCGCGCCTTCCGCTTCGTCACAGTCGATGTCTTCACCGACCGCCGCTTCGGCGGCAATCAGCTCGCGGTCTTCCCCGATGCGCGCGGCCTGAGCGACGCCGAGATGCAGGCGCTGGCCGCCGAGTTCAACCTCAGCGAGACCACCTTCGTCCTGCCGCCCACCCACCCCCAGAACAGCGCGCGCGTGCGCATCTTCAACCGCGTCGCGGAGATGGCCTTCGCCGGCCACCCCAATGTCGGCACCGCCTGGGTGCTGGGGCGCGAGGATGAAGGCGCGCCGCGCGCCTATCGATTCGAGGAACCGGCCGGCCTGGTCGAGGTGGTGCTGGAACGCGACGAGCAGGGGCGCGTGGTGGGTGCGGAGGTGGCCGCGCCGCAGCCGCTGCGCATCGGCGCGACGCTGCCCGCCGCGGTCGCCGCCGCCTGTGCCGGCATCCCGGAGGCCGGCATCGTCACCGCGCGGCACGCACCGACGCTCGCTTCCGACGGCGGCAACGACCGCCTGCTCACGGAGGTCACGCCCGAGGCGCTCGCCGCCGCCACGCCCGACCTGGCGGCCTTCCGCCGCGCAGTGGCGGCGCATCCGGCCGAGACCCGTGGCTTCCTCTCGCTGTATGTCTACTGCCGCGACGGGGCGGGGATCCGCGCGCGTATGTTCTCGCCGCTGACCGGCACGGTCGAGGATGCCGCGACCGGCAGCGCGGCGACGCCGCTGGCCGGCTTCCTGCTGCACCTCGATGGCGGCGTACAGGGTGCGTGGGACATCACGCAGGGTGTCGAGATGGGTCGGCCGAGCCTGCTGCGCGCGCGGGCGCAGCGCACGCCCGAGGGCATCCGCGCGCGCGTCGGCGGCGGCTGCGTGGCAGTGCTGCGCGGCGAGGCGGTACTGTGACG
>NZ_JACADR010000034.1 GCF_016106005.1 Roseomonas rosulenta | reverse complement strand
CGCGCTGCGTCCCGACCTTGTCCGCGTCCCCGCCGCCACCGACGAGGCCGCGCCGCGGGCCGAGGCCGCGCGGCTGCTCGCGGAGGGCGAGGCCGCTGCCCGCGCCGGCAACCTCGCCGAGGCTCGGGCGCGACGCGTCGCGCTGAACGACCTCGCTGCCCGGCTCGCCGCCGCCTACACCGTGCGCATCGTGAACCGGCCAGGCGAACCCTCGGCCGTCTGGCGCGTACCCGCCGCCAATCCGCGTGCACGCAACTACTATCTGGTCGTGGAAGCCGTGGACCGCGACGGCCGCCCGGTCGAGGTGCCCATCACCAGCGAGGAGGATGGCCGCGTCGCCCGCGTCTCCCGCTGGGCGCTTCGCGTGCCGGAGGCCGAGTTCGAGCGCGTGCGCCGCGACAAGCTGGCGGACGGCATCATCGACCAGCCCGTGATCGGCCAGAAGGTCGCCGGCAGCACGACGACGAACTGGACCGTCCAGACAACCGGGGGGGCGATCCTGTCATGGTGAGCGGCGTCGCTGTCCTGCAGGAGATGGACCAGCGCCTGGCCGAGGCGCAGCGCGAGGCCTCCGCCGCGCAGACACAGGCCGACACCCTCGCCGCGCGGCGCGAAGGCCTGCGCACCGAGGAAGCCGAGGCGCTGCGCGAACTTGCGCGCCTGCGCCTGCTGGAAATGGCCGATGGCAAGTCGGCGCTGGACGCACTCGACGCCGCCGGCGCGCAGGTGCAGGCGAGCCTGCGCCGGCGCGCCACGGAACTCGAGGCTGCGCAGCGCGCAGTGCTCGATGCGCGTGATGTGTTGATGGCCGCCGAGGCGAAGCGCGACGCCGAGGCCGCGCGTCACCGCGCCGCGCAGGAGGCCGAGGCCGCCGCGCTTCGCGCCGCCGAGGCGAAGGCGGCCGAGGATGCCGAGTACCGCCGCCTCTCCACCACCGCGGAGGAAGCCGAGCGCACCGCCCAGCTCGCCGAACAGAAATCCGGCTTCGCCGAGCGCGACTTCGAGGAGAAGGGACGCCCCTACCGCGCCGATCCGCTGTTCGCCTACCTCTGGGATCGCGGCTACGGCACGTCGCGCTATCGCGCCTTTCCGCTGGTGGCGATGATCGATGGCTGGGTCGCGCGGCTGATCGAGTTCGAACCTGCACGACGGTCCTACCAGCTGCTGTCGGACCTGCCGCCGAACATGACCGCCCATGCGCAGCGCATGCGGGCCGCTGCGGATGCGGCGGTGCGCGCCATGGTCGATCGCCGACGCGCGATCGCGGGGCTGCCGGAGGGGGATGGCCGTCCGCAGGTGGATGCGCTGGAGGCTGTCGAGGATGCGGTCGAGGCCGCCCAGTCCGCGCTTGCCGCGGCGGAGGCGAAGCGCAGCGCGCTCGCCGCCGGCGAGGATGCCGATTCGCAGGCCGCGATCCGCGCGCTGGAAGCGGCGATCGGCGCGCGATCCCTTCGCACGCTGCGCGAGGAGGCCGCCCGCACGCCGACCCGCGACGACGACGCGATCGTCGCAAGGCTCGAGATCGCCGCGGCCGAGCGCGCGCGGATCGAACGCGACCTGGCCGATGCCCAGGCGCAGGCCGAGGGCGCGCGGCGCCGCTTCGCCGAGATGCAGGCGCTGCGGCAGGAGATGCGCACGCGCGGCGTCGAGCGGAGCGAATGGGGGTTCGCCAGCGGCGCGCTGATCGGCGCGCTGCTGAGCGAGGTGCTGCGCGGCGCGCTTTCGCGCGATGGCTTCTGGGACCGCATGGAGCGCCAGCGCATGCCCGGCCAGATGCCCGGCACGGCGCATCCCGGTCCCTGGGGCAAGCCACTGCCCGGCCCCTGGGGACGGCCCGCGCCGGGGCCCTGGGCGGGCGATGCGCAGCCTGGCGGTGGCTGGTGGGGTGGCGACGACGCCGCGCCGTATTGGGGCCGCGGCGGCAAGCAGCCGAGCGGCGGCGGCTCGAAGGGTGGCGGCGACTGGGGCGGCAGCGGCGGGACGACTGGCGGCGGCTTCTCGACCGGTGGCAAGAGCGATTCGGGCGGCGGATTCCGCACCGGCGGATCCTTCTGACCTGGCTGGGTTTCGCGCCCGCGTCGCTTCGCGTTAATCTCCCGGGGTCCAACGCACCGGGAGAAGCGCCATGACATTCCGCCGCAGCATGCTTGCCGCAGCCACGGCTGCTGCCCTCGCCCTGCCGGGCGCCGCCTTCGCGCAGGCGCCCCAGTTCTTCCGCATCGGAACCGGCAGCGCGGGCGGCACCTACTATCCCATCGGCGGCATCATCGCGAACGCCCTGTCCTGCCCGCCGGGCGCGGCGTGCAACACCGCGGGTGCGACGGATGGCATCCCCGGCATGGTTGCGGTCGCACAGGCGACGCAGGGCAGCGTGCAGAACGTGGCGATGGTGCAGGCCGGCAATGCGGAGGCGGGCTTCACGCAGTCGGACGTGTCGCACTGGGCCTATACCGCAACCGGCCTGTTCCAGGGCCGCCCGCCCCAGAACCGCATCCGCTTCGTGGGACACCTGTTCCCCGAGCATATCCACGCCGCGGTGCGCCGCGACAGCCCGATCCAGTCCTTCAGCGACCTGCGCGGCAGGCGCATCGCGGTCGGCCTGCAGGCTTCCGGCGCGCGCATCGGCTCCGAGCTGATCCTCGGCGCCTATGGCCTCACGGCCGGGCAGGGCTTCACCGCGGAATACCTGAACCAGGCGCAGGGCACCGAGCGCATGCAGGACCGCGGGCTCGACGCCACCATCACCGTGGTCGGCTACCCCGCCGCGGCCTTCACCGAGTTCTGCAGCCGCACGGGCTGCCGCTTCCTGCCCATTCCCGAAGCCGAGGCCGCGCGCGTGATCGAGCGCGCGCCCTTCTATGGCCGCGGCATCATCCCGCGCACCGCCTATGAGGGCCTGACCGCCGATGTGCCGACGCTGACCGTCGGCGCCGTGCTGGTGGTGCGCGACAGCCTGCCGGACGACCTCGTCTACAACATCACGCGCGCGCTGTGGTCCGAGACGACGCGCGGCCTGCTCGACCGCGGTCACGCCAAGGGGCGCGAGATCGTGCGCGAGAACGCTCTCGAGGGCCGCGGCGTGGTGCCGTTCCATCCCGGGGCGGAGCGCTTCTACCGCGAAGCCGGCATCCTGCGCTGATCGCATAGGGCAGAACCCGTGACCGCATCCGATCCCCGCGGCACGGGCGCTGCGCCCGGGCTCGCGAAGCTCGACCTCGACGCCGCCGCCGAGCTCGAGAAGAAGTACGACAGCGAGATCAACTTCCGTCCGCTGCATGGCCCGGTGGCGGTCTTCGTCTCCGGCCTGCTCGTCGCGCTCTCGGCCTTCCACTACTACACCGCCGGCTTCGGCATCCTGACCGAGCACTGGCACAAGTCGATTCACCTGGCCGCGGTCCTCGGCCTGATCTTCATCATGTTCCCGACGAAGCGCGAGTTCGGGCCGCGCCTCGGCGGCGTGCCGGTGACCGACTGGGCGATGGCCATCGCCATCGCCGGTGCCTGCTTCTATCTGCCCATCGTCTTCGACGAACTGACCTTCCGCATCGGCATGCCCAACAGCTGGGACCTGGTGATGGGCACGGTCATGGTCGCGCTGGTGCTGGAGGCGACGCGCCGCGCCATGGGCTGGGTGCTGCCCGCGATCGTGATCGTCTTCATCCTGTATGGGCTGCTGGGCAACAACCTGTCCGGCGTCCTGGCGCATCCCGGGTCGTCCTGGGAGGCCTTCCTCAGCCATGTCTACCTCACGCAGGAGGGCATCTTCGGCATTCCGGTGAAGGTGGTCGCGACCTTCGTCTTCCACTTCGTGCTGTTCGGCGTGCTCGCCACGCGCATGGGGCTCGGCCAGTTCTTCATCGACATCGCGGCGATGATCGCCGGGCGCTATCCGGGCGGTCCGGCGAAGGTCGCGGTGGTGTCCTCGGCGATGTTCGGCACGATCAGCGGGTCCTCGATCGCGAACACCGTCACCACCGGCTCGCTCACCATCCCGGCGATGAAGCGAATCGGCTACAAGCCGCACTTCGCCGGCGCGGTGGAAGCCGCTGCCAGCGCGGGCGGCCAGATCACGCCGCCCATCATGGGCGCTGCGGCCTTCGTGATGATCGAGTTCCTCAACATCCCGCTGACCACGCTGCTGATCGCCGCCGCGGTGCCGGCCTTCATGCATTTCTGGGGCGTCTTCGTGCAGGTGCATTTCGAGGCGAAGCGCCTCGGACTGCGCGGCATGCCGGAGAACGAGATCCCGCGCCTCTGGCCCACGATCCGCGACGGCTGGCCCACTGTCATCCCGCTGGTGCTGCTGGTCTATGTCATCATCGATGGCTACACGCCCTACCTGGCGGCGTTCGTGGGCATCTCCGCCTGCATCGTGGTGGGCTTCCTGAACCCGCGAAACCGCATGACGCTGAAGGACCTGTGGGACGCCTTCGACATGGGTGCGCGCTACGCGCTCGCGGTCGGCGCCGCGGCCGCGGCGGTGGGCATCGTGGTTGGCGTCGTCACGCTGACAGGTGCGGGCTTCCGCATCTCCTTCATCGTGACCCAGGCAGCCGCGCAGACAGCGGAGATGTTCCGCCCGGTGGTCGAGGCGCTGCCCGCCGGCATGGGCTCCATGCAGGGCCTGACGCTGTTCCTCACGCTGGTCTTCATCGCGCTGGTCTGCATCGCGATGGGCTGCGGCATCCCGACGACTGCGCTGTACATCGTGCTCGCCGCGATCGCCGCGCCGGCGGTGCAGCAGCTGGGCGTGCCGCCGCTCGCCGCGCACCTGTTCATCCTCTACTATGGGATCCTCGCGGACCTGACGCCGCCGGTCTGTGTCGCCGCCTACGCCGCGGCGGGCATCGCCGGGTCGAATCCGTTTCGCACGGGGCTCACCGCCTTCCGGCTCGGCATGGCGAAGGCGACCGTCCCCTTCGTCTTCGCCTATGCGCCCGTGATGCTGATCATGGTCGATGACTTCACCATCGGCGCCTTCCTGTTCACCACCCTCACCTGCGCGCTTGGCGTGTTGTGCCTGGGGATCGGCATGACGGGCTATTGCTTCACGCACATGGGGATCGTCTCGCAGGTGGTGCTGGTGTTCTCCTCGCTGCTGATGATCTCGCCATCCGTGATCATGACGGCGGTGGGGGCCGCGATTGCGGCGCCGGTGCTGGGGGCGAACTGGCTGCGCGCACGCGCGCTGCCGGTGCCCGCCTAGCCTGTTCTCCGACCGGATACCTCATCCGGTCGGATCCTCCGCTGCGGGAGCGATCTGGCCACGGGCATCCCATGTCCGGCTGGCGGGGCCACAAGGTTACCCCAACGCTGTCCTAGAACAGCGAATACCCGCCATCCACCACCAGGCAGTCGCCCGTGTGGTAGGCCGAGGCATCGGAGGCGAGATAGACCGCGAGCCCGCCGAAATCGGCGCCGCTGCCCCAGCGGCGCGCGGGGATGCGCGGCAGCACGGCGGCGGCGAATTTCTCGTCCGCCACGCTGCGTGCCGTCATCGCCGTCTCGATCCAGCCCGGCAGCACCGCGTTGGCTCGAATGCCATGGCGGGCGAGTTCCACCGCCAGCGCGCGGATCATCGCCACCATCGCCCCCTTGGTCGCGGCATACTGGGTGTTGCGCGCGGCCCCCTCGATGGCGGCGAGCGAGGCCGTGCCCACCAGCGACCCGCCGCCGCCGCGCTCGACCATGTGCCGCGCCGCCGCGCGCAGCGTCCAGAAGGCGCCGTCCAGGTTCACCCGCGTGACGCGGTGCCATTCCGCGCTGTCGAGCTCGGTGAACTTCATCTTGCGCCCATAGGTGCCGGCATTGGCGAAGCAGGCATCGACGCGCCCGAGCGCGCCCAGCGTCGCGGCGAAGGCGCGATCCACCGCCGCTTCGTCGCCGACGTCGCAGGTCTGCGCATGCACGCGCACCCCATGCGCCGCCAGCGATGCCGCCGCCTGTTCGTTCTTGGCCGCATTGGTCCCCCAGATCGCGACATCCGCGCCGGCTTCCGCCAGGGCCTGCGCCATGCCGAGGCCGATGCCGGAATTGCCGCCGGTGACCAGTGCGACCTTGCCGGCCAGGTCGAAGGCGCGGAACGCCATCAGTAGCCCGCCTTGCGGTCGACCAGCTGCGTCAGTGGCGCGCCGTCCACGAAGCGGCGCAGGTTCTCCACCAGCAGCGCCGCCACCATGGAATCGCGCTGCGGATGCAGCCCGCCGATATGCGGCAGCACCATGATCCGCTCCTCCGCCCAGAAGGGGTGCTCGGCCGGCAGCGGCTCGGTGCGGAACACGTCGAGCACGGCGCCGGCGATGGTGCCGGCACGCACCGCGGCCACCAGGTCGTCATCCTTGATCAGGGCGCCGCGACCGAAGTTCAGCAGCCAGGCGGTGGTCTTCATGCGTGCCAGCCGCGCGGTGTCGATGAAATTCTCGGTGGCCGGCGTGGCGGGCAGCAGCAGCACCACGAAGTCGCTCTCGGCCAGGATCTCGTCCGTGCGGTCCGGGCCGACCACCTTCGCCACATGCGGCACATCCGCCACGTCGCGCTTGGTGCCGACCACCCGCATCTCGAGCGC
Organism: Roseomonas rosulenta; assembly: GCF_016106005.1. Taxonomy (GTDB): domain Bacteria; phylum Pseudomonadota; class Alphaproteobacteria; order Acetobacterales; family Acetobacteraceae; genus Neoroseomonas; species Neoroseomonas rosulenta. Next base: position 21,106 of record NZ_JACADR010000034.1, on the reverse strand, counting down.
CGCGGCCTTGCGCGCCAGCTCCGCCCCGATGGCGCCCAGGCCGAGGATGCCCAGCGTCTGCCCCGCCAGCGTGGTCGAGACGCGCCGCGTCCAGCGCGCCGCCGCGTTATCCGCCACGATCGCCGCATAGGGCTTGGTGATGTGGAACAGCGCGCCGAGGATGTTCTCCGGCATCTGCACCCGGTGCGTCCCGCGCGCGCAGGATAGCGCGAGGTCGGCAGGAAGATCGGCGCGCGCCAACCAGTGCTCCACCCCCGCCGTCAGCGCCTGCACGAAGCGCAGCTTCGGCATGCGCGCCAGCATCCCCGGCGGCGGGCCCCAGGACAGCAGGGCCTCCGCCTCGGCCAGCAGCGCGTGGTCGGGCGTCGCGGCGCGCGGCAGCGTCTCGATGCGCAGCCGGTCGGCCAGGCCCGCCTCGGCGATCGCGCGCGCATAGGGCTCGGCCCCGTCGGTCCACAGCAGCAGCAGCGGCTTGGTCATCTCGTCCCTCCGTCCTGCCGGCGATGCTGCGGCAGGCGGCGGGGCGCGTCCAGGTCAGGCGGCCGGGGCGCGAAGCTCGGCCGAGACCATCTGCTGCATCTCGACCACGCGCAGGATGCGGATGGCGCGGCGGTCGCGCGCCAGCCAGCCCTCGCGCGTCATTTCGGACAATTCGCGCGAGATCACCTCGCGCCGCGCGCCGATCCGCGCCGCCAGCTCGTGATGCGGCGGCGGGGGCGAGACCACGCGCTCGCCGGGAGCATTGGCGCGCGGGCGGGACAGGCGCAGCAGCTCCGAGAACAGGCGCAGGCGCACCGGCAGCGCCTCGCGCTCCAGCGTGCGCTCGGTCTGCAGGCGCAGCTTGGCCGTGAGCGTCTTCAGCAGCGCGTGGCAGGCCACGGGGTTAGCGAAGACGAAGTCGAGGAAGGCCTGCGCCGGCACGATGCACAGGCGCGACCGCGCGACTGCGGTGACGTTCGCCGCGCGCGGCGCGCCGTCGATGGCCGAGAGCTCGCCGAAGAACTCGCCGGCGCCGAATTCGTTGAGCAGCACCTCGCGCCCCGAGGCAGCGCGCAGCTGCACCCGCACCGCGCCGGAGGCCACGAAGAAGATGTCGGTCGAGGGCTCGTCCTCGTCCACCACCACCTGGCCGGGCTCCACCATGCGCCAGCGCACGGCGGTGGCGAGCTTCGCCAGCGCCACCGGGTCGCCGCCCCGGAAGAAGGCGATGTCGGCGAGGGCTGCGGGGCGCGCGGCGTCACTCATGGCGGGGCGCAGCCACACCAGGTGCGGAAGGTCGGGATCCTGGATCGCGTGCATGGTCGGCCTCCGGCACGGCGCCGGACCGGCGCCACCGGGCCGAGACTGCGACAGGGCGCGCGCCTGCGGGAGTGATGCGGATCACGACGCGGGAACCCCGGCCAGGCCCTGCAGCACGCCCGCGCAATCCAGCACGCCATGGCCGAAGCGGTTGTTCCAGCCCGGGCTGCCATCCGGCTGCCACGCGGTGGCGCGCAGGTGCTTGAACAGGACGTCGGAGGGCAGGGTCGCGTCGCTCCAGCGCGTGCGCAGCGCGGCCACCGCGCCGGCGGCCACCGCGCTCGCCGCGGAGGATCCGCCGGCGATGCGGTGCGCGGTATCCAGCACGCGGAAATGGCTGGGGGCCGCAAGGTCGGGCTTGAGCTGCGGGCCGTCGCCATAGGCCGGGAACTGTCCCGGCCCCTGCGAGGAATACCCGGCCCAGATGCCATCCGCGCGCGCCGCGCCGACTGTCAGCACGCTGTCGAGCGAATTGGCGCCGAGGATGCTGCGGCCGGGGCCGATCACCTCCTCCGCGCAGCGCCCGTCGGGGCAGAAGGCGCCGCAATTGCCTGCGGCGAAGACGACATCGGCCACCGTCGCCGCCGCATCCACCGCGCAGGCGACCCAATGGTAGCGGTTGCGCGTATACTCGCCGGGCGTCGCCTCGCCGCGTGGGTCATAGACCGACCAGGCGTTGACGATGACCCAGCGGCCGCGGAACTGCTTGGGCCGGATTGTGCCGAGCAGCACGATGTCGGTGGCGATGCGCGTGATGGCGCCGAAGGCGTCGGAGAGGAAAGCCGGCAGGTTGCCCAGGATGCGCGGCGGGATCAGCGGGCAATCGAAGATCGTCGCGCGCGGCGCGAGTGCCAGCACGTTGCGCGCGATCATGGTGCCGTGGCGGTTGTCCTTCGCGGCCTGGCCGGGTGGCACCGCCCCAGGCTGGCCGGGCTTCCACCAGCCACCGCCGAAGCGGCTGCCCGGCGGCAGGCGCGTGCGGTCCACGCCCTGGTCGATGACGACGACTTTCACGCCATCGCCGTCGAGCCCCGCCGCACCCAGCGCATCGGCACGGATCAGCCGGTGCGCATCGGCCAGGGTGCCGAAGGAACTGCCTTCGCCGCGCCCGGGCCCCCAGTGTAGCGCCGCATTGAGGCGCAGGTCGCCGAGCGGCTCATCGAAGCCGCCAAGAAGCGTCGCGGCGCGGTCGCGGAAGGCATCCGCCACCTCGGTCGAGGCGAAGCGGATCGCCAGGGCAGTCTCCTGCGGCGGCTTGCGGCCGGCCTCGAGCTCCGCCTCGGCCTCGCGGTCCTCGAGCAGCGTGAGCTGCCAGTCGTTCAGCGGGCGGTGCGTCACGCGCAGTGGCAGCGCCTCCGGCGCCAGCTCGGCGCTCCCGAGGTCGAGCCGGCGCAGCAGCAGGCGCGAGAGCGTCAGCGGGTCGGGATCGAGATAGGCCTTCTGCAGCTCGCCATCCGCATCGCGCAGCTGGGCCGTGTCGCGGAACACGAAGCACCGGCGCACCGGCTGCTGCGGTCCTTCCTTCTCCTCCTTGACCACCATCAACCGGGCCTCCGCTTACCGAATGCCGGCATCCTTGCACTTCCGGCCCGTTTCGTGAAATCTCCGTCATCGCGCCATCGCCCAAATTTGGAACCTGACGGTCCATGTCGGCCCAACCTCTGACGCGAGTGCTGGAGACGGAGGTCGCGCCCGGCGCGCGGCGCTTTGCCGCCTTCGCCTTCGCGGACGTGGTCGGCTACACGATCCTGATGGCGACCGAGGAGGCGCGCACCCATCGCCGCTGGATGGCGGTGCTGGATGGCGTGCTGCGCCCACTGGCGGCCGAGCATGGCGGACGCATCGTGAAGTCCACCGGCGATGGCGTGCTGGCGGAGTTCGCGGCGCCGGGCGGCGCGGTCGCCTGGGCGCTGGCGGTCCAGCGCCGCCTGGCGCGGGAGGACGGGGCCGAGCCCGAGGCCCCCACCCTCGCGCTCCGCATCGCGGTCCATGCCGGGGAGATCACCGCCACCCCGCACGACATCTACGGCCAGGGCGTCAATGTCGCCGCCCGGTTGCAGGAACATGCGCCGGCCGGCGGCGTGCTGCTCTCGGCGGCGGTGCGCGAGGCGGTGGATGGCGCGCTCCAGGCCACGGCGCGCGATCTCGGCTGGCTGACGCTGAAGCACCTTCCCGAGCCCGAGCGCGCCTTCGCCATCGACCCCGAGACGCCGCCGGCCCGGCTGCCGAGCCCGCCCGATGTCTCGCCGCTGCCCTCGCTGGCCGTGCTGCCGCTGCGCAACCTCGGCGGCGACCCGCAGGACGACTATTTCGGCGACGGCGTGGTCGAGGACATCGTTGTCTCGCTGGGCAACCTGCGCGAGCTGATGGTCGTCTCGCGCAGTTCGACGCTGGGCTGGCGCGGCCGCGATGTCGATCCGCGCGAGGTCAGCCGCGCGCTCGGCGTCCGCTATGTCGTGACCGGCAGCGTGCGGCGCGCCGGGCGCGACCTGCGCCTGCAGTTCGAGCTGTCGGACGCGCAGACCGGCACGCGGCTCTGGGGCGACCGGGCGGAGACCTCGGGCGGGGAGCTGTTTGCGCTGCAGGATCACATCGTCGGACGCATCGTCGCCGGCGTGGCGCCGCATGTGCGGGTGGCGGAACTCCAGCGCGCCCTGCGCAAGCGGCCCGAGAGCTTCACCGCCTACGACCTGACGCTGCGCGGCCTCGGGCTGATCCACGACCTGCAGCGCGAGAGCTTCGCCGAGGCGCGCGACCTCTTTGCCAGGGCGATGGCGCATGATCCCGGCTTCGCCCTGCCGGCCGCCTGGGCGGCGCGGTGGTACAGTGTCAATGTCGGCCAGGGTTGGTCGCAGGACCCGCGGGCTGACATGGAAACCGCGGCGGGGCTGTCGGCGCGCGCGATCGAACTGGACCGTCAGAACGCCGTCGCGCTGGCGACGCATGCGCATCTGCGATCCTTCCTGTTCCACGACTACGACACCGCGCTGGTGTTCTTCGAGCGCGCGCTGTCCACCTGCCCGAACAGCGCGCTCGCCTGGCTGCTGTCGTCGGCGACGCTGTCCTACGTGGGACGGACAGAGGAGGCCATCCGGCACGGAGAGCACGGGCTGCGTCTGTCGCCCTTCGACCAGAATCTCTTCTCGTACTACAACATCCTCGGCATCGCGCATTACTGCCACGGCAACATCCCCGAGGCGGTGCGCTGGTGTCGCCTCGCGGACGCCGAGACACCGCGATTTACGTCCAACCTGCGTGTCCTGATAGCGGCGTTGATGGCAGCCGGGCAGGAGAGTGAGGCAGGTCACGCGGTGGACCGGCTGATGCAGCTCGAGCCCGACTTCACGCTTGCCGAATACGAACGGTCGCGGTTGCCTTACCGAGACATCAGGATCCGCGCACGAATCATCGCCGACCTTCGCGCGGCCGGGTTGCGCTGATCGGCGTGAAATCTTGGGAGGAGTGACCCAATGGGTGGCATAGGCCCTGCCGATTCGTCCGACAGCTCCGACTCGTCGGACAGCAGCGATTCGTCGGACAGCTCCGACAGCTCCGGTGCCTCGCGTGGCGGCGGAGGTTCGTCCGCGCGCCCGTTCGGCATCAGCCCGGCCATCAGGCGCGAGCCGAACGAGGACTGGTTCCGCGGCAACCGCTGGCCGCCGCAGGACTTCCCAGAGCTGGAGGGGTGGTCGCGCGCCGCCGCGCCGCCCGCCTTCCGCATGGCGGACTGGTCCATCCCGCATTTCGCGGTGGCGGTGACGGGCGAATTCGCGACGCTCGGCGGCGGCGCCTGGGCCGGCATTGCCATCCCGCCGCCGCCCACGGCCCCGGCCGATGCCGCCTTCATCGCCGCCGAGATCGAAGAACTGCGCGAGATCGCCGAGTTCCGCGCCGGCGTGCTCGCCGAGGCCATGGAGCAGCGCGACAACGTCCTCGGCTATTTCCGCGGCCTGCTGACCTTCAAGGGCGGCACGCATCCCTGGACCACGCGCCTGTGCCACGCCGCGATCCGCGTCGGCCAGCTGGTGGTGATGCACCACAAGAAGGCCAACATGCGCGCGCGGCCCTCGGTGCTCGCGCCCGTGCTGATGCCGCCCATCGATCCGCCCGGCCACCCCGCCTATCCGAGCGGCCACGCGACCGAGGCCTACCTGACCGCGATGGTGCTGGCCGAGGTGCTGCCAGGCATCGCCTGGGGCGAGGGCCAGGGCGGCGCGAAGATGCCGGTGACGGCCGCCGACCTGACGCACCCAACCGTCGTGGGCACGATCAAGACCAAGGTCGCGACCGTGCCTGGCGTGGCCGGGCGCATGCGCCTGACGCCGGTGTGGCGCATCGCCGAGCGCATCGCGCGTAACCGCGAGGTGCTGGGCGTGCACTACCCCTCCGACAGCGAGGCCGGGCTGCGGCTCGCGGTACAGATCCTGCCGCTGCTGCTCGCCTGCCCGCTGGTCGCGGCACCGGGCACCGGGGCGCTTGCGCGCGCCCGGGCCGAGTGGGCCTGACGGGCGTCAGGCCTTCACGATCAGCGCGTCGACGGCAACGGCATCGCTGCCGGCGACGATGATCGGGTTGACGTCCAGCTCGGCCACGCGGCCGCGCTGGTCGGCCACGAATTCCGACAGCCGCACCACGATCTCCGCCAGGCGGTCGAGGTCGGCCGCCGGTGCGCCACGGAAGCCCTCCAGCGCGGCGCGGCCGCGCAGGCCCTCGAACATGGCGCGCGCCTCCGCCAGCGTGACCGGCGCAAGTGCTAGGGCGGAATCGCGCAGCAGCTCCACCAGCACGCCGCCGAGCCCGGCCACGATCAGCGGGCCCATCAGCGGATCGACGCGCCCGCCGACCATCACTTCCACGCCGGGCTTCGCCATGGGCTGCACCAGCACGCCGTTGATCCGCGCGCCGGGCGCGTGGCGCACGGCATTTGCCATGACGGCGCGATAGGCCTCGCGCACTTCGGCAGCGTCCTTGAGCCTCAGGCGGATCACGCCGGCCTCGGTCTTGTGCGGCAGGTCGGGGCTTTCGACCTTCATCGCGACGGGGAAGCCCAGTGCCTCGGCGGCGGCGACAGCAGCATCCTCGCTGCCTGTGAGGCGCTCGGGCACCACCGGCACGCCATAGGCGGCGAGCACGGCCTTTGCCTCGCGCTCTGTCAGCGTGCGGTCCTGCGCGGCGGCGATCAGCGCGGCCGCTTCGGATGCCGCTTCCGGGCGCGAGAGGCGCTGCACCGTGCGCGGGCCGGCGGCGCGGCGCGCCTCGCGATCGTGCCAATGCGACAGCGCGGCGAAGCAGCGGTCCATGGAGCGGAACAGGCCGATGCGCGGGTTCTGCTCCGCCTCGCGCGATCCGAAGCCTTCCAGCCATTCGGTGGTCCAGACGACGCAGATCGGCTTGTCGTGCTGCGCGGCGATGGCGGCGAGCTCGCCGGGGCGCTTCGCCGACAATTCGGTCGAATAGATCTGCGCGTAGATCAGCGCGCCGTAGTGGTCCTCGCCGAGCATGGCGGAGGCGCAGGCGGTCAGGCTCTCGGGGTCGTTCGCCACCTGTGCGGTCACGTCGCAGGGGTTCCGCGCCGAGCCGAAATCGGGGATGCGCGATTCTAGGATGGCCTGGACCGGCGGCGTGGGCTGCGGCAGCGGCACGCCATGCGCCTCCGCCTTGTCGGCCGACATGATCGCGGCGCCGCCCGAGACTGCCACCACCGCCACGCCACGCGCGCGCGGCGCGGGCGCCTTGGCCAGGAAGGCGGCGGTCTCCACCAGCGCCTCGAAATCCTTCACCACCACCGCGCCGGCGCGCTCGAAGGCCGCGAGATAGGCCGCGGTCTCGCCGGCGAGCGAGCCGGTATGCGACATCGCCGCCGCCGCGCCGGCCTCGCCGGTGCCGAGCTTGAAGACCACCAGCGGCTTGTTGGCGCGGTCCGCCACCTCGGCCGCCTGGATGAAGCGCAGCGGTTCCGGCATGCCCTCGAAGACGCAGGCGATGGCGCGGCAGCCTGGATCATCCGCCAGGAAGGACACGCAATCCGCGACATCGACATCCGAGGAATTGCCGGTGGTCAGCAGGTGGCTGACCGAGACGCCGCGCATCACCGACTGCGCCAGCGAGAAGCCGAGCGCGCCCGACTGGCTCACCAGCCCCACCGCATGGCCGAGCGGGGCTTCCATCGGCGGCGGGATCATGAAGGTGACGCCCGCCTTGGAGCCGAAGTTCAGCATGCCGATGCAGTTCGGCCCGACGATGCGCATGCCGGCCTCGCGCCCGATGGCGGCCACGCGTTGCTGCGCGGCGATGTCGGCCTCGCGCCCCGTCTCGGCGAAGCCCGAGGCATAGACCATGATGCCGCCGACCCCGGCCCTGGCGCAGTCGGTCGCGATCTCCTCCACCGCGTCCTTGGCGGCGACGACGATGCAGCAATCGACCTTCTCCGGCACCGCGCCGATCGAGGGGAAGCAGGCGCGCTCGCCGATCTTCTCGTAGCGGGAATTCACCAGGTGGAGCCGGCCCGTGTAGTCCTTCAGCGCCTGTATGGTGCGATCGGCGAAGGACCCTGCGCGCGGGCTCGCGCCGATCACGGCGATGGAGGCGGGGTTGAACAGGCGGCCCATCTCGCCGTGGCGATAGACGGCGCGGGTCGTGGCACTCATGCGGACGCTTCCCCTGGTCTTGCTTTCACTGCGGCAAGCCTAAGGTGGGCCGCGCGGCGCGTCACCCCCGCGGCGGCGCGGCGGCGGAGGCGAGGGCGGCATTGGCATAGGTACGGTCGTCGGTGACCTCGCGCACCGCCCAGGCCGGGATGCGCAGCGCGTGCGCCGCGTGGGGCAGTTCGACCTCGGCGAGCACCAGGCCGGCGAGGGGGCCGTGGAAGACATCCACCTCCCAGACCAGCCCGTCGAGCGGGACCTCGTGGCGTGTCTTGGCGAGGCTGCGCCCGGCGCAGAGCAGGGCGAGCATCTCCTCCGCCTCTGCAGCCGGGATCTCGTATTCGAATTCCGGGCGCACCAGCCCGCCCTGGCCCTTGATGGTCAGCCGCGCCATGGCGCCGGCCACACGCACCCGGACCGAGACGCCGTGCTCGCGCGCCAGGTAGCCCTGGCGCAGGTGCTTCGTACCGGTGACGCCGGCGCGCCAAGCATCGCCCTGCACCAGGAAGCGGCGTTCGATCTCGAGTCCCATGTGCCGGTCACTTCATCAGCACGTAGCCGCCCGGGGCGGCGTCGAGCGGCGGCAGGCCGCGCTCCGGTGCGCCCATCGGCGGCGGATCGACCATGGCGGCGCCGCCGGCCTGCGCCAGCCATCCCGCCCAGGCCGGCCACCAGGACCCTTCGTGGCGCGGGGCGATCGCCGCCCAGGAATCGGGGTCGAGGTAGCGCTCGTCATGGACGCGCGTCAGCATCTGGAAATGCCGGCCGTCCTTCTCAGGCGGGCTGACGATGCCGGCATTGTGCCCGCCCGAGGTCAGCACGAAGGTCACGTCGGTGTCGCTGAACAGGCTGATCTTGTAGACCGAGCGCCAGGGCGCGATGTGGTCCTTCAGCGTGCCCACGGCAAAGATCGGCACGCTGATGTCCGACAGCGCGATGACCCGGCCTTCGACCGCGAAGCGCCCCGCCGTCAGCCGGTTCTCGAGGAACAGCCCGCGCAGGTATTCGCCGTGCATGCGCGCGGGCATGCGCGTCTGGTCGGTGTTCCAGGCGAGCAGGTCGTTCATGCCCTGCCGCTCGCCCATCACGTAGTCGCGGATCAGGCGCGACCACACCAGGTCGTTCGAGCGCAAGGCCTGGAAGGCGCCGGACATCTGGTGGGTGTCGAGATAGCCGCGGTCCCACATCATGTCCTCGAGGAACGACAGCTGGCTCTCGTCCATGAACAGCATCAGTTCGCCGGCCTCGGCGAAGTCGGTCTGCGCGGCAAACAGCGTGAGCGAGGCGAGGCGGTCGTCGCCGTCGCGCGCCATGGTCGCTGCCGCGATCGACAGGATGGTCCCGCCCAGGCAGTAGCCGCAGCCATGGATGCGCCGCTCGGGCAGGATGGCCGAGACCGCGTCCATGGCCGCCATCGCGCCGCGGCGGCGATAGTCGTCCAGGCCGGTCTCGCGGTCGCGCGCATCGGGATTCTTCCAGGACACCATGAAGACCGTGAAGCCCTGCGCCACCAGCCAGCGCACCAGCGAGTTCTCCGGGCTGAGGTCGAGGATGTAGTACTTCATGATCCAGGCCGGGACGATCAGCACCGGCTCGGCATGGACCTTGGGCGTGGTGGGCTCGTACTGGATCAGCTCAATCAGCTCGTTGCGGAACACCACGCGGCCGGGGGTGACTGCCACCTCCTGCCCCGGGCGGAAGGCGTCGGCGCCTGCCGGCGGCGCACCCGACAGCGCGCGCTCCATGTCGTCCAGCCAGTTCTCGGCGCCATGCAGCAGGTTGGCGCCGCCATCGGCCAGCGTGCGCTGCGCGATGGCGGGATTGAGCCAGGGGATGTTGGTCGGCGCCAGGATGTCGGTCATCTGCCGCATCATGAACGCCACCTGGCGCGAGTGGCGCACCGACAGGCCGGGGATGCCGCGCGTTGCCTCCATCCACCAGGCCTCGGCGAGCAGATGCGCCTGGGCGATGGCGTTGAAGGGGAAGGCGGCCCAGGCCTCGTTGGTGAAGCGCGAATCGCCGTTGGTGGGTGCGATGAGCGGCGCGGCGTTGTGCTCCGCAGCCGCATGGCGCAGCCAGAATAGCCAGCGCAGCCCTTGGATCCAGGCGCGCGCGGCGAGTTCCATCCGCTTGCCCGGCGCGCGCGCCAGGTGCACGCCCCAGTCGAGCCAGGCGCCGGTGACGGCGGTCGGCGACATGCCCTGGGTGATGCGCGATTCCGCCGCGCGCAGGATGCGGTCGAAGGTGTGGAAGGTCGGTCCGAGCCGCGCCTCGACGGGTTCGAGGGCCGCTGGCGCGGCGGCGCGCATGGTCGGCGGCACGGCAGCGGTCGGCGCGGCGGTGGGCGGTGCAGCCCGGCGGGCGCGCCGGGGGCGAGACGTCTTCATGGAGCCAGTATCGCCCATTCGCGGCGGCGAATCTTGCGGCGGCGCAAGACCGCGACGATCACATGGGCGGGGACGGAACGATCATGGCGCCTGTGCTGCCTCCGCGAGGTAAGCGATGGCCGCGTTCACCCCGCCGGGCGCATGCGGCACGCCGGCGACGCGCAGCGCGGCCTGGACCGTCGCGAGGGTGCCGAGGATCATCGGCTCGTTCAGGTCGCCCAGGTGGCCGATGCGGAAGACCTTGCCGCCCAGCCGCCCGAGCCCGCCGCCGAGCGAGACGTTGAAGGCCTGCAGTGCGATGCGGCGCACGGCGTCCGCATCATGGCCTTCCGGCATCATCACCGCGGTGACGGAATTGGAGTACCGGTCGGGCGAGGTGCAGAAGAGCTGCGGCCCGTTATTGCCCGACCAGTGGCGCACGCAGCGGCGCACCGCCTCCGCCAGGCGCGCATGGCGGGCGAAGACCTGGTCGAGGCCTTCCTCCTCCAGCAGGCGCACCGATTCCTCGAGCCCGTAGAACAGGGAGGTCGGCACCGTCCCAATGAAGGACTTGTGCCGGCGCGTCAGCATGTTCGTCCAGTTGAGGTAGGATTTTGGCAGCTTCGACGCAGCGTGCGCCGCCATGGCGCGCGGCGAGGCACCGGTGAAGGACATGCCGGTGGGCAGCATCAGCCCCTTCTGGCTGCCGCCCACCGCGACATCGACGCCCCAGTCGTCCATGCGGAATTCCATGGAGCCGAGCGAGGAGATGGTGTCGACCAGCAGCAGCGCCGGATGGCGGGTGGCGTCCAGCGCCGCGCGCACTTCGGTCAGCGGCAGTTCCATGCCGGTGGCGGTCTCGTTCTGCACGGCGCAGATCGCCTTGATGGCGTGGCTCGTGTCGGCGGCGAGCATGGCGCGCAGCGCGGCGAAATCGGCGCCCACGCGCCAGTCGGCCGCCAGCGTGCGGATGTTCAGCCCGAAATCCTGCGCCATCTTTCCCCAGGATTCGGAAAAGTAGCCGGTCTCGATCACCAGCAGTTCGTCGCCGGGCGAGAACAGGTTGACCAGCGCCGCTTCCCAGGCCGCATGGCCGGAACCCGTGTAGAGGAACACGTCGTGCTGCGTGCGCAGGATGCGCTTCACGCCGGCCACCGCCGCGTCATAGACCTTCAGGAAGGCCGGATCGTTGAAATCCACGCTGACATGCGCGACGGCCTTCAGGATCGAATCCGGGATGTTGGTCGGCCCGGGATTGGCGAAGAACTGGCGGCCGCGGGGAAGGCGAGTGGCTGCGGACATGGCGTGTTCCTTCTTCAGCGCGCGAGCTGGCGCGCCATGGTCTCGAGACCCGCGAGCGTGAGCGGGTACATGCGGTTTTCCATCAGGCGCTCCATGATCCCGATGGATTGCGTGTAGCGCCAGTGGGACTGGTCCACCGGGTTCAGCCAGGCGGCCTTGCGGAAATGTCGGGTCAGGCGCGCCATCCAGACCTGGCCGGCCTCCTCGTTCCAATGTTCCACCGACCCGCCGGGCTGGATGATCTCATACGGGCTCATGGTGGCGTCGCCGACGAACACAAGCCGCCAGTCGGGGCCGTAGGTGCGCAGCACTTCCATCATAGGCCGCTCGGTCTCGCGCCGGCGGCGATTGGTGCGCCACACACGTTCATACGGGCAGTTGTGGAAGTACCAGAATTCGAGGTGCTTGAACTCGGACCGCGCGGCGGTGAACAGCTCCTGGCAGATGCGGATGTGGTCGTCCATCGACCCGCCGATATCCATCAGCAGCAGCACCTTCACGGCGTTGTGCCGCTCCGGGACCATGTGCAGGTCGAGCGATCCGCCATTGCGCGCGGTTGCGCCGATGGTGCCGGGAAGGTCCAGCTCCGTCGCGGCACCCGTGCGGGCGAAACGGCGCAACCGGCGCAGCGCGACCTTCATGTTGCGCGAGGACAGCGCCTCGTCCTCGTCGAGGTCCTTGAAGGTCCGCTGGTCCCAGACCTTCACCGCGCGGCGGTGGCGTGATTCGGCCTGGCTGATCCGCACGCCCTCCGGGTTGTAGCCATAAGCGCCGAAGGGCGAGGTGCCCGCGGTGCCGATCCACTTAGACCCGCCCTGGTGCCGGCCCTTCTGTTCCTCGAGCCGCTTTTTCAGCGTCTCCATCAGCGCGTCGAAGCCGCCCATGGCCTCGATCGCGGCCATCTCCTCGGGTGTAAGGGTGTTCTCGGCGATCTTGCGAAGCCATTCCTCGGGCAAGGTGCGTGGTGCTTCGCCCTGGGGCGTCTCCAGACCCTTGAAGATCTCGCCGAAGACGCGGTCGAAGCGGTCGAGGTGCCGTTCGTCCTTCACCAGGGCCGTACGGCACAGGTGGTAGAAATCGTCCACGCTGAATTGCGCCACGCCCTCCTTCATCGCGCGCAGCAGCGCCAGGTACTCCATGATGGAGGCCGGCACGCCCGCCGCGCGCAGCGCGAGGATGAAGGGCGCGAACATCGCTACTGGCCGCGGCGCCGCGCGCTCATTGGCCGCGCCTGCGCGCGAGGAAGGCGAGCCGTTCGAACAAATGCACGTCCTGCTCGTTCTTCAGCATCGCGCCATAGAGCGGGGGCAGGGCGGTCTTGGCGTCACTCGACCGCAGCGCCTCGGGCGGCATGTCCTCGATGGTCAGCAGCTTCAGCCAGTCCAGCAATTCGGACGTGGCCGGCTTCTTCTTGAGTTCGTTCACCTCGCGGATCTCGAAGAAGACGTTCAGCGCCTCGCGCAGCAACCCCTGGCGGATGTCGGGGTAGTGCGCGCGGACGATCATCTCCATCGTCTCGCGGTCCGGGAAGCGGATGTAGTGGAAGAAGCAGCGGCGCAGGAAGGCGTCCGGCAGCTCCTTCTCGTTGTTCGAGGTGATGATCACCACCGGGCGGTGCCGCGCCGCCACCGTCTTGCGTGTCTCGTAGACGAAGAACTGCATGCGATCGAGCTCGAGCAGCAGGTCGTTCGGGAACTCGATGTCGGCCTTGTCGATCTCGTCGATCAGCAGCACGACCGGCTGCTCGGCCTCGAAGGCGTCCCACAGCTTGCCGCGCACGATGTAGTTGGCGATGTCGTGAACGCGCGGATCGCCCAGCTGCCCGTCGCGCAGGCGGCTCACGGCGTCGTATTCGTACAGCCCCTGCTGCGCCTTGGTGGTGGACTTGATGTGCCATTCGATCAGCGGATAGCCGAGCGCCTTGGCGATCTCCTGCGCCAGCACCGTCTTGCCGGTGCCGGGCTCGCCCTTCACCAGCAGCGGGCGCTGGAGTGCCACGGCGGCATTGACCGCGACCTCCAGGTCGCGACCCGCGACATAGCGTTCGGTGCCCTTGAACTGCGCCACGTGCCCTACCTTCTGCCCGTCCGGCGCCAAGGTCGGGCCGCTTCCGGCTTCGCGCAAGCCCGGATCACTCCAGCGCCTCGGCCGCCAGACGGAACAGCGCGGCGGCGAAGGTGCGCATGTTGGCCTCCCGCCCCGCCGCCCCGGTCTCGAGGGTGATCACCCGCTCCACCGCTCCGGACACCGCGAGGCAGGCATGTCCCGCCGCATCCCCATAGCGGTTGCCCGAAGGGCCGGCCGCGCCGGTCTCGGCGAAGCCCCAGTCGGCGCCCATCCTTGCGCGCACCGTCCGCGCCAGCAGCAGCGCATAGGGCTCCGAGGACGACCGCATCCCCGCCATGTCGTCATCCGTGATGCCGAGCAGCCCGGCCCGCGCCGCCTTCGTGTAGACCACGGCGCCGCCCAGGAAATAGGCCGAGGCCCCCGGCTGCGCGAGCAGCGCGGCCGAGATCAGCCCCCCCGCCGAGCTCTCCGCCACCGCCACCGTCTCGCCTCGCGCCTTCAGGCGTTCACCGATCGCCCGCGCCGCGGGCAGCAGCATGTCCATCGCAGCCTCCTCCGTTCAGATGTGCTTCCACCAGCGCCGCGCGGCGGCCATCGCCGCCAGCCCCGCGAGCCCCATCATGGCCGTCGCGGCCGGTGCGCCAGCAATCTCCGCCAGCCCGCCCAGCGCCAGGAAACCGATCGGCCCGAGCCCGATGCAGACAGACAGCAAGCCGAGCACGCGGCTGCGCATCTCGACCGGCGTGGCCAGGAAGACCAGCGTCGGCTGCATGATGGCGAAGCCCGCGCCGCCGACGCCCGAGAGCAGCAGCGCCCCACCCGCCAGAAGCGGCGCGGTGGCCAGCGCGAAGGCCACCGTCATCGCGAGATACAGCGTGATGCCGCCGAGGTAGATCGCCTTGTAGTGCTCCGGCCGCGCCAGCAGCGCGATGGTGACCGCCCCCAGGAACGCGCCCACGCCGTCCATGCCTGCCAGCAGCCCCACCCCCTGCGGGCCGAGCTCCAGCCGGTCCTTGCCGATCACCGGGATCATGCTGGTGCAGGGCCAGCCGAACAGGTTGAACAGCAGCGTCACGACCAGCGCGCCGACCAGGCGCGGTTCGCGCCGCACCAGCGCCAGCCCCTCGGCGATGCTGGCAAGTACGGGCGCGACCGACGCGCCCGGCGCCGGCGTCGCGCGCGGCAGGCGCAGTACCGCCACCACCGCGGGGATGTAGAGCGCGACACTGAGCAGGAAGGCGCCGTCCAGGCCGACGGCCGCGAGCAGCACGCCGCCCAGGGTTGGGCCCAGCACGCGGCTGCCATTGCTGGTCGCGACATCCACCGACATCGCGACACCCATCCGCGCCGGCCCGACCACCTGCCCGATCATGGCGCGCCGCACCGGGTTGTCCGACGCCCAGGCGATGCCGTTCATGAAGGAGGCGACCGCCAGGTGCCACACCGCCACCGCATCGGCGAAGGCGAGGGCCGCGATCACCGCCGATGTCGCCGCCTGCGACAGCACCACCAGCAGCAGCGCGCGGCGGCGGTCCATGCGGTCGGCCGCGGCGCCCAGGAAGGCGCCGAACAGCCCCATCGGCAGCAGGCGCAGCATTGTGAGCATCGCCACCACGAAGGCCGAGCCCGTGGCGGCATAGGCAAACACGCCGACCGCCAGTGTCTCCAGCCAGCGCACCACGAACACGCACAGCCCCGCGACCCAGAGGCGCAGGAAGTCGCGTTCGTGGAACAGTGTGCGCATGGCGATAGCGGGCCGGGGGAGGGAGCACCTCCCCCGGCCGTCGCGTTAGAGCCCCGCCTGCGAGACGAACTTCGTGTTCAGGTAGGCCTCGATCGCCTCGGAGCCGCCCTCGCTGCCGTAGCCGCTGTCCTTCACGCCGCCGAAGGGCACTTCCGGCAGCGCGAGGCCGAGGTGGTTGATCGTCATCATCCCGCTCTCGACCCGGTTCGCCACCGCATTCGCGGTCTTGGCCGACCGCGTGAAGGCATAGGCGGCGAGGCCGTAGGGCAGGCGGTTCGCCTCGGTCACCACCTCGTCGAGGTCCTTGAAGCGGGAGATCATGGCCATCGGGCCGAAGGGCTCCTCGTTCATCGCGCGGGCGGTGTGCGGCACGTCGGTCATCACCGTCGGCTCGTAGAAATAGCCCTTGTTGCCGATGCGCTTGCCGCCGGTATGGACCTTGCCGCCCTTCGCCTGCGCGTCCTGCACCAGCATCTCGACCCAAGGCACGCGGCGGTCATGGGCGAGGGGGCCCATGGTGGTGCCCTCCGCCATGCCGTCGCCGACCTTGAGCGCCTTGGTGTGCTCGACGAACTTCTCGACGAAGCCGTCATAGAGCTTCTCCTGCACCAGGAAGCGCGTGGGGCTCACGCAGACCTGGCCGGCATTGCGGAACTTCGCCCCCGCCAGCGTCCTGGCCGCGAGGTCGAGGTCGGCATCGTCGAAGACGATCGCCGGCGCATGGCCGCCCAATTCCATCGTCACGCGCTTCATGTGCTGGCCCGCCAGGCCCGCGAGCAGCTTGCCCACCGGGGTGGAGCCGGTGAAGGTCACCTTGCGGATGACCGGATGCGCGATGAGGTATTCGCTGATCTCGGCCGGCACGCCGTAGACGAGGTTGGCCACGCCCGGCGGCAGCCCGGCATCGACGAAGGCGCGGATCAGCTCGGCGGGGGAGGCCGGGGTTTCCTCCGGCGCCTTGACGATGATCGAACAGCCGGTGGCCACCGCGCCGCAGAGCTTGCGCACCACCTGGTTGATCGGGAAGTTCCACGGCGTGAAGGCGGCGACGGGGCCGACCGGCTCCTTGATCACCAGCTGGTACACGCCCTCGGCGCGGGCCGGGATCACGCGGCCATAGGCGCGGCGGCCTTCCTCGGCGAACCAGTCGACGATGTCGGCAGCGGCCATCACCTCCACCTTCGCCTCGGCCAGCGGCTTGCCCTGTTCGAGGGTGAGCAGCCGCGCCGTCTCGTCGGCGCGGGCGCGGAAGATGTCGGCCGCCTTGCGCATCAGCTTGTAGCGGTCGAAGGCCGAGACCTTGCGCCAGGTGGCGAAGCCCTTGTCGGCCGCCGCCAGCGCCTCGTCGAGGTCGGGCTTCTCGGCATGGGCAACGGTGCCGATCACCTCCTCGGTGGCCGGGTTCAGCACGTTCAGCGTCTTGCCGGAGCGCGCCGCGCGCCATTCTCCGTTCACGTGCAGCATGACATTGGGATAGGACATCGGCGCATTCCTCCGCGGCTTGGATTGGGCGGCACCCTAGCCTCGCGGCCGCCGCACGGCCAGCCGCGACGGCTTGCCCCTCGCGCATGGCTGACCGATCCTCCGCGGACATGGCGCCCGCAGAGACGCCGACCGGAGGAACCGCCATGACCCGTTTTCCTCGCCGCGCCCTGCTCGGCGCCGGTGGCTTGCTCGCCGCGCCGGTCTCGCTCCGGGCACAGGCTGCCTTCCCGTTGCGGGCGATTACCGTGATCGTGCCCAATCCGCCCGGCGGCGGCACCGACTTCGCCGCGCGGCTGTACCAGGAGGGCCTCTCGGCCGCGCTCGGCCAGCCGGTGGTGATCGAGAACCG
Source organism: Roseomonas rosulenta (assembly GCF_016106005.1). Lineage (GTDB taxonomy): Bacteria > Pseudomonadota > Alphaproteobacteria > Acetobacterales > Acetobacteraceae > Neoroseomonas > Neoroseomonas rosulenta. Next base: position 3,850 of record NZ_JACADR010000034.1, on the reverse strand, counting down.
ACCGGGGGCGAACGGCAACATCGCCATCACCGCGGTGGCGCGCGCCGCCCCCGACGGCCACACGCTGCTGCTGCAATACAACGGCTACCATGCCGGCAACCCGGCGATGATGCAGAACCTCACCTGGGACCCCATCCGCGACCTGGCGCTGGTGGGCATGGCGACAACGGCGCCGCACGTGATCCTGGCCGCACCGAACGTGCCGGCGAATACGCTGGCGGAGTTCATCGCCCATGCGCGCGCCAATCCCGGGAAGTTGAACTACGCGTCGTCCGGCAATGGATCGATCCAGCATATCGGTGGCGTGCTGTTCGCCCGCGCCATCGGCACCGAGATGGTGCACGTACCCTATCGCGGCGCCGCCCCGGCGTTGCAGGACGTCGCCGGCGGGCGGGTCGAGATGTTCATAACCACGCCCTCCTCGGCCGTTGCGCTGATCCAGGCGGGGCGGGTGAAGCCGCTGGCCATGGCGAGCGCGCGCCGGGCGCCGGGCCTGCCCGAGGTGCCCACCACTGCCGAGGCCGGCCTGCCCGGCTTCACGCTCGACGCCTGGTTCGCCTTCGCCGCCCCAGCCGCCACGCCGGCGCCGGTGCAGGACCGGCTGAACGCGGCGCTGCGCGCCCTGGCCGGGACGCCGGCCATCCGCCAGCGCGCGGAACAGGCGGGCGCGGCCACCGAGGCCATGACGCTGGCCGAGCTCGATGCCCTCGCCCGGCGGGAGGTCGACGAACTCGGCGGCGTGATCCGCGCCGCGGGCATCACCATCGAGTAGCGCCGCATCCGCCGTGGTGCGGCGCAGCGGGGGCCGCTAGGATGGGGGGCATGATCGTCTCCCTGCCTTCGCCGCGCACCCTGCTGCTCGCCGCTGCCCTGCTCTCCGCCTGTGCCGCCGCCGAGGGCGGCCGCGCCGGCGAGGCGAGCTTCACGCCGACGCCGAGCAACCCCTTCGGCGCCTATCTTGCCGGGCGCTTCGCGACCGCGGAATCCGATACGCGCGTTGCGGCGGATGCGCTGCTCGCCGCGCTGCGCGCCGATCCCGACCAGCCCGAGGTGATCCAGCGCGCCTTCATCGCGACGCTGCTCGATGGCCGGCCCGAGGCGGTGCGCCTGGCGCGGCGCCTGCCGGACAATCCGCTCGCCGCCATGCTGATCGCCGGCACCGAGGCGCAGGCCGGGCGCTGGGACCGGGCCGAGGCGCGCATCCGCTCCCTGCCGCGCCAGGGGGCCGCGCAACTCCTGCAACCCCTGCTGCTGGCCTGGACGCTGCATGGCAAGGGCCAGACCGACGCCGCCGTCGCGTTGCTCCGCCCGTTGTCGGAATCGGGGCGGCTGCGGACGCTCTATGCGCTGCACGCCGCGATGATCTGCGACCTCGCCGGGCGCGGGCGCGAGGCGGAGCGCTTCGTGCGCATCGCGATCGGTGACAACAGCCCCCCGACGCTGCGCCTGGTGCAGATCGCGGCCGGCATCCTGGCGCGCGGCGGCCGGGAATCCGAGGCCGAGCGGCTGATGGAGGCCCTGGCGCGCGGACAGGACGACCTCGCCCTCGCCACTGGGGAACAGGCGATGCGCCAGCTCACCGCGACGCGCCCCGTCACCTCGGCGGTCGAAGGCATGGCGGAGGCGCATCTCGCGCTCGCCGGGGCGCTGCGCGGGCAGGGGGCGGCGGAGTTCTCGCTGGCGCTGACGCGCCTGGCGCAGCGGCTGCGGCCTGGTTTCACGCCCGCCATGCTGCTGGCGGCCGACGCCCTGGCCGACGAACGCCAATTCGACGCCGCGCTGGCGCAGCTCGACCAGATCTCGGCGGATGATCCGCTGGCCGGGCTTGCGGGGCTGCGCCGTGCCACGCTGCTCGACCGGCTGGACCGGCCAGAGGAGGCGATCGCCGAGTTCCGCCGGGTCGCCGCTGCCTATCCCACCGCGTCGCAGCCGCCGGCGCGGCTCGGCGACATGCTGCGCAGCCGCCAGCGCTGGGCCGAGGCCGCCGCTGCCTATGACGACGCGATCCGGCGCGTGCCGGCGCCGGTGGCCGGGCATTGGCCGCTGTTCTATGCGCGCGGCATCGCGCGCGAGCGCGAGGGCAACTGGCCGCAGGCCGAGGCGGATTTCCGCCGCGCGCTCGAGCTCAGCCCCGAACAGCCCTATGTGCTGAACTACCTGGGCTACACCTGGGTCGAGCGCGGCGAGAACCTGGCCGAGGCGCGCCGCATGCTGGAACGCGCCGTCGCCCTTCGCCCGCAGGACGGCAACATCGCCGACAGCCTGGGCTGGGCGCTGTTCAAGCTGGGCGACATGCCCGGCGCGATCCGCTGGCTGGAGCGCGCGGTCGAGCTCGAGCCCCGCAACAGCGTGGTCAACGACCACCTGGGCGACGCCTATTGGATGGCGGGCCGCCAGCGCGAGGCGCAGTTCCAGTGGCGCCGCGCCCTCGCCCTCGGCCCCGAGGGCGACGAGGGGCCGAAGATCGAGGCCAAGATCCGCAACGGCCTGCCCGCCAACCCGGTGGCGGAGAACCGCCGCTGAGCGTCCTCGCTGAGGCCGAGGCGCGCCAGGCGGCGCCGGCCAAGGTCAATCTTTTCCTGCATGTGACCGGGCGGCGGGCGGATGGGTATCATCTGCTCGACAGCCTAGTGGTCTTCGCCGGGGCGGCGGATGCGGTCGGCGCGTCCGCGGGAGCCGGTCTTGCGCTGACGGTGCAGGGCCCCGAGGCCGGCGCGCTGGCGGCGGAGCCGGACAACCTGGTGCTGCGCGCGGCGCGCGCCCTGGCGGCGGCGGCGGGCATCGAGGCGCATGCGGCCCTGGTGCTGGACAAGGCGCTGCCTGTCGCCTCGGGCATCGGCGGCGGCAGCGCGGATGCGGCCGCCGCGCTGCGCGCGCTGAACGCGCTGTGGGGGGTGGGCTGGTCCGAGGCGCGCCTGGCGGAGCTCGCCCTGCCGCTCGGCGCCGATATCCCGGCCTGCATCGCATCGCGCCCATGCCGCATGGGCGGTGTGGGGGAGGTGCTGGCGCCGGCGCCGATGCTTCCCCCCTTTGGCATCCTGCTGGCCAATCCGCGCGTCGCGCTGGCGACGCCGGCGGTGTTCCGGGCGCGTGGCGGAGGGTTCTCGCGCCCGGCGTCGCTGCCGGGCGGATGGGCCGATGCCGCGGCGCTCGCGCGCGACCTGGCCGCGCTGGGCAACGACCTGGAGGCGCCCGCCATGCGACTGTGCCCGCCGGTGACGGAGGTGCTCGCTGCGCTGCGCGGGCTGCCTGGCTGCCTGCTGGCCCGCATGAGCGGGTCGGGCGCGACCTGCTTCGCGATCTTTGCGACGCCCGGCGCGGCGCAGCAAGGCGCCGCGGCGCTGCCGGGTGGGTGGTGGCGCTGGGGTGGGGGGCTTCACGAGGCGGGTGGGTGAGGGGTAAGAGGCGCTGCGGATGGGGCGTCGCCAAGCGGTAAGGCAGCGGTTTTTGGTACCGCCATTCCCAGGTTCGAATCCTGGCGCCCCAACCACGTTAATTCATTGATATTGCTCGGTTTTTACTTCTGGCCGGCCCCTCGTCGACACGCCCGGAATTCCGCGCACTTTCGCCGATGCGATTTCCGCACGACGCCCGAGAGACACATTTGGTGCCGGATTCGCGGCGCCAAACCGACCCGTGTCTCTCCTGCCGCTTTTGGCAGTACGAGTTTTCGGGTTGGCCTTCGCCGCGGCACGGGTAGCAGAAGGCAAAAGCGCGCCAGCCTGTCAACGGCGGAGCAAAACCAGGCCAGCGCGGCGGCGGAAAACAAGGCCACTGGCGACATGGCGGCATCAGACCTGGCCGGCCCCCGATCGGGGGCCGGCCAGGTCTGCGGCTGGTTCCTCTGATG
>NZ_JACADR010000339.1 GCF_016106005.1 Roseomonas rosulenta | reverse complement strand
GCCCGGGCGCGCCGGAATGCCAGCGCGCCCTGCCGGCGCTGCGCGAGGCCGAGACGGCGGCGCGCGGCGGCCGCTGACGGCCGCTCGGGCATGCGCCGTTCAGCGCATCCCTGAGCCCGGCGCCGGCCCGCGTCGGTGCCGGCAGCGTCGGCCTGCCGGATGAGTGCCAGGGCTGGCGGCACCGGCCTTCTCGAGCGGTCACCGAGTTGCGCGCGCTGCTCCAGCCTGCGCGGATTCGAGCGGGATCGCGGCCGGACCGTGCAACCGTCCGGCGGCGGGCAGGCGCCCCGCGCGCGGTTCAGCCCGCCATGATCTCCCGCGCCGCCCGCCGCCCGCCCAGCAGCGCGCCATGGGCATAGGACGGCGCCCCCTCCGTCGCCGCCTCGCCGGCGAAGAAGATCCGCCCCGCCACCGGCCGCGACAGCGCACGGTGGTCCTCGATCGAGGCCCCAACCGGCAGGAAGGAATAGGCGCCGCGGGCGTAGATGTCGCGCGACCAGCGGGTGACGCGGGTCTCCACCGGGCGCGGGATGGCGTTGCCGAACATCCGTCGCAGCGCGCCCATCAGCAGGTCCACCTGGGCGGCGTCGGGCAGCATCTCGATCCGCTGCGCCGCCGATCCGCCCACCAGCGCCACCAGCACCGGCACGTTCAGGTGCGGCTGCAGCGAGACGATCTCGGGCGCCACGTTGTCGGGCGTGGCGGAAAGCGAGCGAAGGTAATGCGCCTCGGCCGGCCAGAAGGCGCGCGGGAAGGCCAGAACGATCTTGTTCAGCAGGCCGTTGCCGATGCGCGCGATGGCCCCCTGGTGCGCCGCGGGCAGTGGCGGGTCGAAGGCGACATCGCCGCGCTTGAGCACGCCCAGCGGCAGCGTCACCACCACGCGGTCGGCGAACCAGGCCTGCTCGGCGGTGGCCACCACCACGCCGTCGCCGGCCAGTCGCACCTGGCGCACCACCTGGCGCAGGCGGATGTCGAGGCCGCGCGCCAGCAGGTCGGTGATGGCGTTGTAGCCCTGGGCGAGCAGGTGGTTCTCCTCGGGGATCTCGCCCTCGCCGCCGAACCAGCCTTGCGCCGAGACCTCGGGCGCATCCCCGCCAGCATAGCCGGCCACGTAGGCAGACAGCCAGGCGGCGACGCGCTGGTCATAGGGCGTGGTCCGCGTGGTCGGGTCGAGCAGCGGCACCGCCTCGGCCAGGGAGACGTCCCGCGCGCCGCGATACGCATAGGGGCTGTCATGGGCGATCAGCCGGCCGACCGTGTCGAAGATGGCGGTGGTCTCCGCCTCGGTCAGGCGGCGGCCATCGGCGTCGAACATGATGGACCGGGCATCATAGGTCGGCATCCGCCGCACCCCGGCGGCATCGGCCAGCGGCGTGAGGGGGTTGCCCTCCGGCCCATGGATCCAGGCGCCGCCCATGTCCAGGCGCTGGCCGCGGAAGTCGATCGTGTGCAGCCGCCCGCCGGTGCGTGCGCGGGCTTCCAGGACGGCGACGCGGTGCCCCGCATCGGCCAGGGCGCGGGCGCAGCCGAGGCCCGACAGGCCGGCGCCGATCACCACCACGTTCAGCGGCCGCGCCGGCTGGCCCTGCGCCGCCCCGGGCAGCACCGGCGCGCTCGCGGCAGCGCCAAGAAGGCGCCACAGGGCGCGGCGGCTCAGTCCAGGCGGTGCGGCCATGCGACGCATGCTCCCGGCGGTTCGTTCCGGAAACCCTACGGAGGATGCGCCGCACCCTGCAACCCAATGCGATCGCTCCGCGGCATGGGCGGCGCGCCGCGACGCTGCGGTTCCGCAAGCGGCCCATGCGGCACCCGCGGGGGCCTGATTTGCGCGTCCGGGGCCGCCCCGGCCCTTGTCCGCGACGCGGCGGAACAATACATCCCTGCTGTCACATCCCCCGCCCCATGCGGGGACCCCCAGCCACCCATCCGCGGCGGCCCTCGCCGCCGGTCAGCACAGGGGGCGGGCATGGCGCCAACTCCGGGCCATCCCCGCCTGCCGAAGAAGGAGAGTACTCGGATGAGCAAGGTCATCGGCATCGACCTCGGCACCACCAATTCCTGCGTCGCCATCATGGAAGGCAAGGACGTCAGGGTCATCGAGAATGCGGAGGGTGCCCGCACCACCCCGTCCATGGTCGCCTTCGCCAAGAACGGCGAGCGCCTCGTCGGCCAGTCCGCCAAGCGCCAGGCGGTCACGAACCCCATGGGCACGCTCTATGCGGTGAAGCGCCTGATCGGCCGCCGCTTCGACGACCCGATGGTGCAGAAGGACATCGGCCTCGCGCCCTTCAAGATCACCAAGGCCGCCAATGGCGACGCGTGGGTGGAAGTGGACGGCCAGTCCTATGCGCCGCAGCAGGTCAGCGCCATGGTGCTGACGAAAATGAAGGAGACCGCGGAGGCCTTCCTCGGCGAGACCGTCTCCCAGGCCGTGATCACCGTTCCCGCCTACTTCAACGACGCCCAGCGCCAGGCGACCAAGGAAGCCGGCGCGATCGCGGGCCTCGAGGTGCTGCGCATCATCAACGAGCCGACGGCGGCCGCGCTCGCCTACGGCATGGACCAGAAGAAGGGCGGCACCATCGCGGTCTATGACCTCGGCGGCGGCACCTTCGACGTGTCGATCCTCGAGATCGGCGACGGCGTGTTCGAGGTGAAGTCGACCAACGGCGACACCTTCCTGGGCGGCGAGGATTTCGACCAGCGCATCATCGACTACCTGGCGGATGAATTCCGCAAGGAGCAGGGCATCGACCTGCGCGGCGACAAGCTCGCGCTGCAGCGCCTGAAGGAAGCCGCCGAGAAGGCCAAGATCGAGCTGTCGTCGGCCAAGGAGACCGAGGTCAACCTGCCCTTCATCACCGCCGACGCCTCCGGGCCGAAGCACCTGGTGATGAAGCTGACCCGCGCGAAGCTGGAAGCGCTGGTGGACGACCTGATCGCCCGCACGCTGGATCCCTGCAAGCAGGCGCTCAAGGATGCCGGGCTCACGGCCGGCGAGATCGGCGAGGTGATCCTGGTCGGCGGCATGACCCGCATGCCCAAGGTCATCGAGACGGTGAAGGCCTTCTTCGGCAAGGAGCCCGCCCGCAACGTCAACCCGGACGAGGTCGTGGCCATCGGCGCGGCCATCCAGGGCGGCGTGCTCAAGGGCGACGTCAAGGACGTGCTGCTGCTCGACGTCACGCCGCTGTCGCTCGGCATCGAGACGCTGGGCGGGGTGTTCACGCGCCTGATCGACCGCAACACCACCATCCCGACCAAGAAGTCGCAGGTCTTCTCCACGGCCGACGACAACCAGACGGCGGTGACCATCAAGGTGTTCCAGGGCGAGCGCGAGATGGCGGCCGACAACAAGATGCTCGGCACCTTCGACCTCACGGGCATCCCGCCCGCGCCGCGCGGCGTGCCGCAGGTGGAGGTGACCTTCGACATCGACGCGAACGGCATCGTGAGCGTCAGCGCGAAGGACAAGGCCACCGGCAAGGAGCAGCAGATCCGCATCCAGGCCAAGTCCGGCCTGTCGGACGCCGACATCGAGCGGATGGTCAAGGACGCCGAGGCGAATGCCGAGACCGACCGCAAGCGGCGCGAAAGCGTCGAGGCGCGCAACCAGCTGGAAGCCCTGGTGCACCAGACCGAGCGCACGCTGAAGGAGAACGGCGACAAGATCCCGCCGGCCGAGAAGTCGGACGTCGAGGCCGCGCTGGGCGATGCCCGCGCCGCGATCGAGAAGCAGGACGTCGCGGCCATCACCAGCGCCAGCGAACGTCTGGGCCAGGCCGCGATGAAGATGGGCGAGGCGCTCTACAAGGCGCAGGCCGAGCAGAAGCCCGAATCCGGCCCCGCCGCGGGCGGCGGTTCGGCGCCCGGTGGCGACAAGGTGGTCGACGCCGAGTTCGAGGAAGTGGACCCGAACAAGCGCAAGCCGTCCTGACACCGGGACTGGCCTGCGCCATGCTCACCGCCGCCCGGCCCTGCGAAGGACCGGGCGGCGTTTCTTCGCGGGACACCACCATGATCAGCGCGACCAGGGCGACAGAAATGCCTGAGGCTGCCGGCGCGCGCCGGCCGGCGCTGCTGCGCGCGCGCACGCTGCGGCGGCC
>NZ_JACADR010000338.1 GCF_016106005.1 Roseomonas rosulenta | reverse complement strand
GGCGGGGCATGGCCGAGGCGAAGGGCGCGCTCCGTGGCGCCGCGGCGGCGCTGCGCGCCATGCTGGCCGGCACGGGGACAACGCTGCTGGGCCGGGTGCGCGCGGTGCGCGCGCAATGGCGGCGCGGCGCATGAGCGGGCGGGTCAGGCTCTATGCCGCCATCTCGCTCGATGGCTGCCTGGCGGATGCCGCGGGCGGGGTCGGCTGGCTCGCGCCCTTCGAGGCCGAGGACTACGGCATGGACGCCTTCCTCGCGCAGGTCGGCAGCGTGCTGACCGGGCGCACCACCTACGACCAGGCGCGCGGTTTCGGCGACTGGCCCTATGCCGGCAAGCGCGTGGTGGTGATGACGAACCGCCCGCTCGACCGCGATCCGCCGGCGGGCGTCGAGGCCGCATCGGGCAATCCGGCGGCGGTGCTCGCACGGCTGCGTGCCGGGACGCCGGGCGATATCTGGCTGCTGGGCGGCGCGGTGCTGGCGCAGCACTGCCTCGCGCAGGGGCTGGTGGACAGCCTCGAGCTCTTTGTCATGCCGGTCACGCTGGGGGCCGGGCTCAGGCTCTTCGCCGGCGACGGGCCGGGGCGCGGCTGGCAGCTCGACGCGGCGCGCCCGTATCCGAACGGCGTGCTGGCGCTGACCTATCGCGCCGCCTGACCCACGGCCGCAGCCTCGGCGTTGTTGATCTGACGCAAGGCGAGGGTGCCGCAGCGGCGGTATTCTGCACTTGTTGACCCCGGAGGACCTCCCCGATGACCGGCCTTCTCGCCCGCGACCTGATGACCCCCGACGTCGTGACCGTGCCGCCCGAGACGCCGGTCATGGCCATGGCCAGGCTGCTCGCCGACCGCGGCATCTCGGCCGTGCCCGTGGTGGACAAGGAAGGCAAGGTGCTCGGCATCGTGACGGAAGCCGACCTGATCCGCCGCCTGGCGGGCGAGGAGGACAAGCCGGCCTCCTGGTTCGCCTCCCTGTTCGCCGACCCGGCCAGCCAGGCGGAGCGCTTCGCCCGCACCCATGGCGTGACCGCCAAGGACCTGATGACCGAGAAGGTCGTGAGCGTAACGCCGGAGACCACCGCCGCGCATGTCGCGCAGATGATGGAGAAGCAGAACATCCGCCGCGTCGTGGTGACCGAGGCCGACCGCCTGCGCGGCATCGTCAGCCGTGCCGACCTTTTGCGCGCGCTGGTCTCGCCGCCGCACGAGGAAGCGGAACTCTCGGACGAGCGCGTGCGCCGCGCGGTGATGGCGTCGATGAAGAAGGAGCCCTGGACCGACACCTTCTACACCATGGTCGAGGTCAAGGACGGCACCGTCACCTTCCACGGCTTCCGCCGGTCCGACGCGGTGCAGAAGGCGCTGCGCGTGCTGGCCGAGAACGTGCCGGGCGTGAAGGCGGTGGTGGACGACACCCAGCCCATGCCGGTGTTCATCTACGGCGGGGTGTAGGCGCGGCGCAGCAACCCCAGGGCGATTGCGCGCTAGGATGCCGCCGGGCGGGCCTCTCCCCGCCCGAACCGCCCCCGGGGACTTGCCGCATGGCCCGCGTCCGCATCCGCCACACCACGCGCTACGACTACAACGCCCCGGTCGGGCTCGCGCAGCACCGGCTCATGGTGCGCCCGCGCGACAGCCACGACCTGCGCCTGCACGATGCGACCCTGTCGATCAGCCCGGCGCCGGCGGCCACGCGCTGGGCGCATGACGTCTTCGGCAATTCGGTCTGCCTGCTGGACTGGGCGGAGGGGGAGCGGACCGATCATCTCGAGATCGTCTCGACGCTCGACCTGACGCACTACCCGGCCGGGCCGGCGCTACCGCGCGCGACGCTCGACCCCTCGGTCGAGATCTTCCCCTTCTCCTACGCTGCGGAGGAAGCGCCGGACCTCGAGCATTTCCGCGTCCGCCTGCTGTCCGACCCGGCGCGGCGCGTCGATGCCTGGGCGCGGCGGTTCCTCGCGCAGGGCGGCCAGACGCGCACCCTGCCGATGCTCGAGGCCATGACGCGCGCGATCCGCGACGAATTCGCCTATGAAGGGCGCGATGCCGAGGGCACCAACAGCCCGGTGGCGACGATCGAGACCGGCCGTGGCGCCTGCCGGGACTTTACGTTGCTGATGATGGAGGCGGCGCGCTCGCTCGGCCTCGCGGCACGCTTCGTCACCGGCTACCTGTACGATGCCGGGAGCGGCCCGGGCATGGTCGGCGGCGGCGCCACCCATGCCTGGTGCTCGGTCTATGTGCCCGGCGCCGGCTGGGTGGAATACGACCCGACCAATGGCCTGGTCGCCGGGGAGAACCTGATCCGCGTGGGATCAACGCGCACGCCCGAACAGGCGGTGCCGGTCGGCGGCGGCTATATCGGCAAGGCCGAGGATTTCGCCGGCCTGCATGTGGACGTGACAGTGCGGGTGGGCGATGACCCGGCGCCTGCTACGCGGCCGGAACCGCCACCCCCACCAGGCAATCCCGCGTGACGATCGACGCCAGTCGCGCCTCGTCCCAGCCTTCCGTGCCGGCGGGACGCATCGGCAGCACCATCCAGCGGTAGTCCGCGGTGCTGTCCACCACGCGGACCTCGACGCTGTCGGGCAGGGCCAGCCCCCATTCGGCCAGCACCGCGCGCGGTTCGCGCACGGCACGCGAGCGATAGGCGAAGGACTTGTACCAGTTGGGCGGATAGCCCAGCACCGCGCGCGGGTAGCAGGAGCAAAGGGTGCAGACCACCAGGTGGTGCCGCGTGGCGGTGTTCTCGAGCACGCCGAGCGGCGGCGCGCCGGCCATGGAAACACCCATCTGCTCGGCCGCCGCCTTGCCGTCCGACAGCAGCAGCGCGCGATAGGCCGGATCGGTCCAGGCCTTGGCGACCATGCGCGCGCCCGTCTCGGGGCTGGCCTTGTCGGTATTGGCCTGGCGCTCGGCGATCTCGGCCTGGGTGACGACGCCCTTCGCCTCGAGCGCCGCCATCAGGCGGTCGAGCAGGGCGAGGCTCTCGGGGCGTGGGGGCGCGGCCATGGCTATGCTTCCTCGAGCCAGTGTTCGAAGACCTCGACCATCACCGTGTCGCTGGGCTTGCCCTCGTGCCAGATCGGCTCCTGCGCAAACAGCACATGGTAGAGGTTGCGCTTCGGCGCCGGGCGGGCGAAGGCCAGGTCCTCGGGGTTGGGGAAGGCGCCAAGCGGGCGCACCACCGTGCCGGTGCGGCCGCGGATGTAGTGCGGCGTGCGGATGTGGCAGGGGCCGCGGCGCTCCGGCCAGTCGTCCTTCACGCGCACCTGCGCGCCTGGGGCGAAGCGGGCGGGCTCGCTCATGGCAGGATGTCCTTGTCCACCAGGCCCTTCTCGACCATCAGCCCGGCGATCGAGCGCAGCCAGCGCTCGTAGTAGCCGAGCACGAAATACTCGCCCTCCGGGATGCTCTCGATCCCCCGGCGGAGCTCGTCGACCGTCATGAGCTTCTTCTGCGCCAGCACCTGGCGCAGAGCGTCGACCTGCTTGCCGAAGGCGTCGGGCGGCGCCTCGTCGTGCTCGACCGGCGTGCAGTGGAAGCGGGCGATGCCGCCCATGTCATGGATGGCGGGGATCGGGCGATCGTCTGGCATGGCGGGAAGGTTAGGCCGGCGGGCGCCATGCGGTCCAGCGGGGGCTACTTCACTTCCTCATCGGCGGTCACGCCCCAGACCTCGGAGCGCAGGATGTAGCCGCGATACTCGCCGGACTGCGCCTCGCACCACGGGCTGCGGGGCTCGCACTGGCGCAGGCGCACAACCACGCCGGGGCGCAGCCGTGCGACGGGGGGGCTGTCGGCTTCGGGCCGGCGGCGCAGGGCCGTCTCGCTGTTCGGCGCGCCGCGCACGATGGCGCTGCGGCGGCCCATCAGGGTGGATTGGTGGACCCAACCCTCGGTGCCCTCGGGGTCGCGGATGCGGCGCCAGAGCTCGAATTCCCGGGTGATCTCCACCGGCAATTCGCGCCGCTGGTAGGTCCATTCGATCGGGAAGCGCGTGCCCGGGCCGGCACGCAGGTTCACCTCGTCCGACCGCAGGGCGGCGAAGCGCGGCAGCGGCAGGTTGGTGACCGACCCGACCGAGGGCTGCGGCTCGGGCGGCGGGGCGGGGGCGGG
>NZ_JACADR010000337.1 GCF_016106005.1 Roseomonas rosulenta | reverse complement strand
GCTACTCGCCTGACGGGAGAGGTGCGCCCACCGCACGACCGGCGGGCTCGAAGACGACCCCCAAGGCCGCTTCCAGGACACCGCCACATCTTCATCAGCCGATCACGCAGGTTTCGCAGAGCTCTCCCGTGAGGTCATCGCCACGCAGTCAGCAACCCACGCCGCCTGTCCGGTTTGATGGGGGCAACTCCAATCGCAGAGGTCTCCCGCGGACGCCCCCCTAGTCAGGGCACCTATCTTAGCTTTATCACGCTTTTCCGCGCGCAGCGTCGCTATCGCGGCCGGATTTCGTCCAACATAGGAGAACAGCGAGTGATTAGACGGCCACGATGCATTGTTATTGATCCGAATCAGAGGTTCCAACATTCACATAACTATCGGTACAATAAAATTATCTGTAATAACGCTATAGAGGCGGGTTTTGATACGGTACTTCTTATCAATAAAACAGATAATTCAGATTTTTCTGATGTTACTGCCGATATACGCAAGTGTTTTTCGCACTCTTCTTATGATTACGCAGAAATTCATTCCAAGTATCGGAATATTGAGATCGTTAATCTGTGTGACGGTATTTTTAATTTCGGAAGATCTGTTGCCGGGCTATTGCGGCCCGGCGCAGCTGCGCGGTTTCCTGATGTTGTATCTGTTTTTAATATTTTTCTCCGCACGATAATGGTGATATTATTTCCATTCATTTACATTTTAATGAAATTGTATAACTTCATTATATACAAAAGAGCGCCGTATTATGATGATTTATTTGCTCGGGAGCTCGCCGCGGAGCTCCGGAAACTGAAGGTATCGGAGGGCGATCTCGTCATCATGCACTCCGGAAACTACGCCATGATAGAGGCGTTGTTTTTCCTTCGGCCGCACATGGACCTTATCGATCCGCTCCCGGCGCCCCTTCATGTTGTTTTCCATCACTCAATGACGGAGAACTATGGCGAGTCCTTCAACCTCGACTATTATCAGCGCGCCGAACCGCGGTGGCTTGGGCAGCGTTGCCGGAGCGGGCTTCCGTTCAGAGCTCTGCACCTCTTCGGTACAAACGATGGTCTCTGCAGCGAGATGACGGCGCTTTCGGGCTTGCCGTTCAAGATTTTCAATCACGTCGAGGAGCCTGCGAAATTCAGCGGGCGGCTGGCCGACGCTGAGGCCCGGTCGCCGAACAGGACAGTTGCGCTACGGGTCGGCGTTCGGGCCAAAGACATCACGGCGGAGAACCACGCGGCGGTTGCGCTGGCATTTAAAGCGGTGCGCGCAAAAGATCCGGATTCTCGCTTTGTTCTTCTGGGACTTCAATCCTCTTCATCAAATGACGTGCAGCGCCTTCTCCTGAGCGTTCACGGGATTGAGGTCGCCGACATTGCATCCGACAGCGACTATCTCGACCAGATCGCAGGCCTGGATCTGCTTCTGCAGCCTTACCGCCAAGCCGATTATACGAATCGGATCAGCGCGGTCTTTGCCGAATGCGCGCTGCTCGGGGTGGCAGTCGTGGCGCCCGATAATACGACGATGAGCCGATCAGCCCATCTTGGGCACGTCTTTACGTATTCGGAGATTGACGACCTCGCCGCAGCGGCGACGGACTTTGTCGATGCGCACAGGACGCAGGACTTCGCCAGGGAGCGCCTGAAAAAAATGAAGGAGGCACGGGAGATTTTCCTGCGCAACTGTGTCACCCAGGACTTCCTGCCGGCGGCCGCGGAACCCGCAGTAACTTGCGGGAGGTTCGGCGCCGTTGCAGCCGTTGTGTCTCCATTCTGGGGCAAATGTGGTAGCACAACCGTGTTTGACTCAAATACCGAGTATCTCCTCAGCCGTGGTTTCTTCGTATTTCGTATGATGGTTTCCGAAAATCCGGCTGGCTATTGGAATATTGATTCGATATTTCAGCGGCACAGGGAAAATTCAGAGCGCGTTCGCCCGCATGCCTTCCTTTTGGCCAGTAGTACGCGCGCATCAACGCTGAAGGTGTTTCTCTCGCCTTCGTTCTGGCGCAAGAGTCTTTTTGGCCAGTTAAACGCTCTGAACGGAGGGGCGGTGGACCACGACCGGACCCTCGCCCGCTACGTGTTCGAGAATGCAGTCGTTGTCATCGTGAACCACGCATTCAACACCGACTATGCAAGGCGCTTCAGGAAAGCCCGGATCATCCTGGAGACGCAGGATATCCAAGCCCGCCAGCTCGCGAGCCAGAGACGGCGCAATCTCGTCACGCAACGCATTGAGAGGGAGGCCGATCACCTGAGGGACGAGATTGCGGTCTGGCGTTCGGTGGATGCGACTGTAAACCTCTCGGAGACCGAAAACGCCACGATCCGCTCATACTCTCCACGCAGCACATGCATCCGGCCCTACATGGCGGCGCGCAGGATTTCGCCCAAGCGCCCCTGGGCAGAATTCGTTGCTACGAATCGGTTGGATCCGGCCTTCCTTGACCGAAAATCTTTCGACTTGATGCTCTGGGGCGATGCCCACCCGCTCAACGTCCAGTCCGCGATCTGGTTCCTTGAGAAAGTGGTTCTCGCCCATCCTCGGCTTGCTGACAAGTCAGTAGTCGTTGTAGGCAGGCTTGGCCCGGCCGTTTACGCCAATCTGGGACCCCGTCCCCGTTGGTACTATGGCGACTTCCTCGACACGATGGACGACTGCTTCGCAAAGGCGCGCCTGCTGGTACTTCCGGATCAGATCGGAACCGGCATGTCGATAAAGACGCTCGAAACGCTGGCGATTGGCATGCCCTTCGTCGCCACCGCCGTAGCCATGCGGGGGATAAATCTTGGCGACACGAACTACGTCCCGGCCGGGTCGGTGGCTGAGTTTCAGCAGGACATCCTCCAGCTTTTGAGGTTGTCAGCGAGCCGGAAGAAGCGAGCGGAATTGGCGAAATATCTGTTCTCGCTTAATTTTGATCGCGAATTCTACTGTCGGGCATGGGACGAAGTTCTTGCTTCAGTCGGCCTTCCTCAGTAAGGTTCCTGCAATTAACAAAGGAGTTGACGGACATGAGTTATCCCCAAAGCATTCATTCGCTGGTTCCCTTGGTTGGGGCGACCGAGGAGCTGGTTCCTGAAATCCCCATGGAAGCTCTTTTAGAAAGTGTCGAAATTATCCGAAGAACGCATTTCACCACTACGGGGGTGCACGATGTCGACTTCGAATTCTTTCGCAATCTCGGCGCTGACAAGGTTTTTTGCGACGTGGGCGCTAACATAGGGAACTCGATTAACTCCCTTACCAGCGTCGGCAGCCGGGCTGCGATCCACAGCTTCGAGATCAATCCGGTGCTTTATCGCAGTATCAACGAGGCGATGGAGCTTTATCCAGGCCCGAGTATGCTTCACAGATTCGGGCTTGCGTCGGAGGAGGGGTCTTTCTGGCTCTTTATCCCTTATTGCTCGGGCATCTTCATCCTCGGCGAGGCGACGATACGGCTCGAGCATTCCTTAAAGCCGGAATCGCTGGCCCGGCTGCGCTCCTATACGACTGACGGTTATGTCGCGGTGGGCAAGGTGAAGGTTTTCGTCAAGCGCTTTGACGATCTCGGCATATTGCCTGACTATGTGAAGATTGATGTGGAGGGGGCCGAGAGCCGGGTTCTCTCCGGCATGTGGAGGAGTATCGGTGCCAGCCGGCCGATCATACTGATTGAAAACAGCTTCCAGGATGAGATCGACGTTCTTATGCGCGACGCTGGCTACAGCCCTTGGGGTTTCCATCCATCGGAGCGACGCCTCCTGCCTCGGCCGAAGGACGGTTTCCAGAACACCTTCTACGTGAGCGACGATCGCGTCTCCCGGCTACAGATGGAAGGCACGGTTGGCCCAGCTTAACCTAACGGCCATTGTCTGTCATTCGAAGCGTCGCGCATGAGTTTACTTCCAGTCCATCCCAAGCTGCTGGCTCAGTTTGCGCTCATCGGCTTTGGAGGCGCCTTTCGAAGCCAGTATCTCGACGCGTTTTTCCGTAGCATCGACGCCGACGCGCTGTTGGACGCCTCGAATAACCGCGTTGCGGGGCGGTGCTGAAGGCCGTCGGGGGCGCGGGGATGCCGGCCGGTGCGGCTGCGCGGCGGGGTTCTGGTGAGGATCGGGGGGGTGGGTTCGTTCTGGTCCTT
>NZ_JACADR010000336.1 GCF_016106005.1 Roseomonas rosulenta | reverse complement strand
CGGGAGCCAGCGCGCTGCGTTCGAACACCGCGGCGGGCTCGGTGGCACCGCTTGCGGGGTCTGTCACGTCGCGGTGGCCGGCGGGCGCGGGGGCGGGCCGCGGCGGCGGGTCGGGCACCGGCGCGGGCAGGGCGCGCGCGGCTGAGAGCGCGAGCGCGAAGGTCATCGCCTCGACCTCGAGGCGCGGGATGACGCGGCCGAACAGCGCGGTGTAGGCGGCCTCGAACCCCGCTCGCAGCGTGGCGGCGTCGTCGCTGCGAAGCGCGCGGGCGGGCAGTGCGACCGCGATCTCGTGGCCCTGGCCGCGATAGCGCATGAAGCCGGTGCGGCTTTCGGTCAGCGGTGCATCGGGCACGCCCATGCGCACCACCGCCTCGGCCTCGGCGCGCATCTCCGCAAACAGCGTGTTCAGCATCGCGGCGTCGAAGGCGTCGAGGCGCATGTGCCGGCTGCGCACCACCTCATAGGCGATGGGCGCGCGCAGGAAGCCATGGGCGGACCCGACCCCGGCGCCGACCGGCACCACCACGCGCGCGATGCCGAGCTTCTGCGCGAGGCGCGCGGCGTGCAGCGGCGCGGCGCCGCCGAAGGCGATCATCGCGCGCCCGGCGGTGTCCTTGCCGTTCTCCACTGCATGGACGCGGGCGGCATTGGCCATGGTCTCGTCCACGATCTCGGCGATGCCGACCGCGCCCTGCGTCGCCGCCATGCCGAGCGGCGCGGCGATGGCGCCGCCCACTGCCGCCGCCGCGCGCGCGACATCGAGCGCGATCGACCCGCCCGCGAAGCGCGACGGGTCGAGCCGTCCCAGTGCGGCATCGGCATCCGTCACCGTGGGCTGCGCCCCGCCGCGCCCGTAGCAGGCCGGGCCGGGCACGGAGCCTGCGCTGTCCGGCCCGACCAGGATGCGCCCCAGCGCATCGACCCGCGCGATGGAGCCCCCGCCGGCGCCGATCTCGACCAGCTCGATCACCGGAATGCGCACCGGCAGGCCGCTGCCCTGGATGAAGCGATAGGCGCGCGCCACCTCGAAGGACCGGCTGCGCTGGAAATCCAGGTCGTCGATCAGCGTGAGCTTCGCCGTGGTGCCGCCCATGTCGAAGGCGAGCACTTCGCGCAGCCCGTTCTCCGCCGCCACCGCCTGCGCCAGGATCGCGCCCCCGGCCGGCCCGCTCTCCACCAGGCGCACGGGGAAGCGCCGCGCCGTCTCGACCGTGGTGACGCCGCCCGAGGACATCATCAGCAGCAGCGGGCAGGCGATGCCGGCGTCGCGCAGGCCCTGCTCCAGCGCCGCCAGGTAGCGGCCCATCAGCGGCAGCACATAGGCATTGGCGATGGTGGTGCTGGCGCGTTCGTATTCGCGGATCTCGGGCGCGACCTCGGAGGAGATCGTGATGGCGGCATCCGGCATCTCCTCCGCCAGGATGGCGGCGGCGCGGCGTTCATGCGCCGGGTTGGTGAAGGAATGCAGGAAGCACACGGCGAAGGCCGCGATGCCGCGTGCGCGCAGCGTGCCGGCGGTGGCGCGCAGCGCGGCCTCATTCAGCGGCAGCAGCACCGATCCATCGGCGGCCATGCGTTCCGGCACGCCGAGGCGCAGGTCGCGCGGCACCAGGGGTTCG
The DNA here is from genome assembly GCF_016106005.1 of Roseomonas rosulenta. Taxonomy (GTDB): domain Bacteria; phylum Pseudomonadota; class Alphaproteobacteria; order Acetobacterales; family Acetobacteraceae; genus Neoroseomonas; species Neoroseomonas rosulenta. The sequence continues at coordinate 2,597 of NZ_JACADR010000336.1, read as the reverse complement.
GGGCGCTGCATCGACAGGTCGTACTGCTCGAAGCGGTGCTCGTAGGCCATCTCGACGGAATCGCGGAAGCCCTCGGTGGTCAGCAGCGCGGTGGGCGCGCCCTTGCGCTCGATCAGCGCATTGGTCGCGAGCGTGGTGCCGTGCACCACCAGCCCCACATCGCCGGGCGCGCAGCCGGCGGCCGCCAGGATGGTGCGCGCGCCCTCCAGCACGGCGCGCTCCGGCGCCTCGGGCGTGGTGAGCAGCTTCATCTCCCGCGTGCCGCGCGGCGTCTCCAGCACCAGGTCCGTGAAGGTGCCGCCGATATCGACGGCCAGGCGTGAGTCACCCATCGATGCGAATGTTCCCCCTGCGCACCACGCCTTCCCAGCGCGCGGAATCGGCGCGCAGGAAGGCGGCGTAGTCGTCCAGTTCCATCACCGCCGGATGCAGGCCGGCCTCGTCGAAGCGCCGGACATTCGCCGGGTCGCGCATCACCTTCACGACCGCGGCGTGCAGCGAACGCAGGATGTCGGGCGGCGTGCCGGGGGGCGCGGCCAGGCCGTACCAGTTCTCGCTCTCGTAGCCGGGCACGCCCTCGGCCACCGCGGGTGCGTCGGGCAGCAGCGGCCAGCGCTGCGGGGATGTCACGGCGATGGCGCGCGCGCCGCCGGAGTTGATCAGCGCGAGCGTCGCCGGGTCGCCGAAATAGACATCCACCACCCGCGCCGCGAGGTCGTTCAGCGCCGGCCCGGTGCCGCGATAGGGCACGTGCAGCATGCGCAGCCCGGCCATCTGGTTGAAAAGCTCACCCGTCAGGTGCTGGCTGGTGCCCGCGCCGCCCGAGGCGTAGCGCAGCTCATGCCGCCTTGCGAGATCGAGGAACTCCGGCAGCGTGCGCGCCGGCAGGTCGGTGCGCACCGCGACGATGAAGGGCATGCGCACCAGTCGTGTGATATGCGCGAGGCCGAGCGCATCATAGGGCAGCGCGCGCAGATGCGGCCCGGCGGTGATGGTGCCCGCGCCGGTCAGCGACAGCGTGGTGCCGTCGGGCGCGGCGCGGCTCATCGCCTCGACGCCGATCACGCCACCGGCGCCGCCGCGGTTCTCCACCACCACGGTCTGGCCCAGTTCGCGCGACAGCGGATCGGCCAGCAGGCGCGCCGTAAGGTCCACGCCGCCGCCGGGCGGGAAGGGCGCGATCAGGCGGATCGGGCGCGCGGGCGGGGCGGACTGCGCGCCCGCGATGCAGGGCGTGGCGAGGATGGCGGCAACGAGGCCGCGGCGGCGGATGCGCATCCCGGGTCCTCCGGCTGACGGCGCAGGATGACCCCGCCCGTGCGGCGGCGAAAGCCCCCGCGGCGCATTGACAGGGCGTGGGCGCGGTTTCAGCCTTCCTTCGATGGATCGCGCCGCGACATCCGGGCGGCGGCACATGTCTTGCTGAACTTCGGCGTCACGCGCACGCCGACGACATCGTCATGCAGCATCATCGCAACCGGGGCGCAGACCCCGGCCGGCCCGCAACAAGGAGACTTCCGATGCATCGTCCCGGTTCCTTCCGCGCCGCGCTCGCCGTCGCACTCGGCCTCGTCGCACCTGCCGCGCTCGCGCAGCCGGCCGCCCTGCCGGCCGGTCCGCCGGTGCGCATCGTCGCGGTGACGCAGCCGCTGCCGACGCAGCCCCAGTACACGCGCGTGGACCAGCCCATCCTGCGCGACGCCACGGCGCAGCGCAGCAACGGGCGCATCCAGGTGACGCTCGCCACCCACGCCGAGCGCAACCTCGCGGGCAACGAGATCGTGCGGCTGGTGCGGTCGGGGCAGGTCGAGATCGGTGCCGGCACGCTGACCACGCTGTCGGGCGACGTGCCGATCCTCGATGGCGTGGACCTCGCGGGCCTTGCGCCCGACATCGCCGATGCGAAGCGCATGGCGGAGGCGATCATTCCCGCCGCCAACCGCGACCTCGAGCGTTTCGGCACGCGGCTGGTCGCTCTCTATCCCTTCCCGGCGCAGGTGGTGTTCTGCCGCGCGCCCTTCACCAGCCTCGCGGACCTGCGCGGGCGCCGCGTGCGCACCTTCGGCAACTCGCTGGTGGACTACTTCACCGCGCTCGGCGCGCAGCCGGTCAGCATCGGCTTCCCGGAAGTCTATTCGGCGCTGGAACGCGGCGTGGTGGATTGCGCCATCACCGGGTCGGGCTCGGGTGCCGCGGCGCGCTGGCCGGAGGTGACGACGCATATCTCGAACCTGCCGGTCTCCTGGGCGGTGGCGGGGTATCTCGTCAACCTCGCCTGGTGGAACCGGCTCGACCCGCAGGTGCGCGCCTTCATGGAGGCGACCATGAAGGAGGTGTCGGACGCGCAATGGGCGCTGGGCGCGGCGGCCACGCGCGACGGCATCGACTGCAATATCGGCCGCGCCGCCGAGTGCCGCATCCACAACGTTGCCGCCCGGCCGATGACCGAGGTGCCGGCCACAGATGCCGATCGCGCCGAGACGCAGCGCATCTTCCGCGAGGTGGTGCTGCCCGGCTGGGTGCGCCGCTGCGGCGCGCGCTGCGGGGAGATCTACAACGAGGTGATCGCGCCCATCTCCGGCGTGCGCTTCGGCGGG
>NZ_JACADR010000335.1 GCF_016106005.1 Roseomonas rosulenta | reverse complement strand
GCACCAGGGCCCCGACGGCGGCGGCCCGGTCGCCGTCATCGCGCGCCGGGCGTCGTGACCATGCAGCCGCGCGACCGCCTGCGCTACGCCGCGCCCGCCGACCGCCCGCGCCACGCGGGCCCGAACGGTGCGCGCCTGATCGTCTGGCCCGTGGTGAATGTCGAGACCTGGTTGATCGAGAACCCCATGCCGCGCCAGGTGCTGAGCCCGCCCACCGGCGCCGCCCTGCAGCCCGACGTGCCGAACTGGGCCTGGCACGAATACGGCATGCGCGTGGGCTTCTGGCGCTTTCATGCGCTGTTCGAACGCCTCGGTATCCGCCCCACGCTGTCGGTGAACGGCAGCGTCATCACGCATTACCCGCGCGTCGCCGCCGCCGCACGCGATGCCGGCTGGGACTTCATGGGCCATGGCTGGTTCCAGGTGCCAACCCACCGCATCGAGAACCAACGCGGCATGATCGCGCAGACCACCCAGGCCATCGCGGAGTTCACCGGAAAGCCCTGCACCGGATGGCTCGGCCCGGGGCTGACCGAGACGCCGGAAACCCCGGACCTGCTGGCCGAGCACGGCATCACCTGGACCGGCGATTTCGTGGTGGATGACCTGCCCGCGCGCATCGCCACGACCCATGGCGAGATACTGGCCCTGCCCTATTCCGTCGAGCTGAACGACATCCCGGTGGTGATGATCCAGCACCATGACGAGACGGAACTGCCGCGCCGCGCGCGCCTCTCGGCCGCGCGCCTGCTGGCGGAGGCCGAGGCATCCTCCGGCGTGAAGATCATGTGCATCGCGATCCACCCCTACATTACGGGCGTGCCGCACCGCATCGCCGCGCTCGAGGCGCTCTATGCCGAGCTCGCGGCCGATCCGCGCGTCGCCTTCCTGCAGGGCACCGCGATCGCTGACTGGTACCGCGCGAGCGGCGACCCGGCGTAGCGCGGGCAACGGTCAGGATGGCGGCGCCGCCCGCAGCCGCCCTCAGCCCTGGCCGAGATGCGCCGGCACCTTCAGCCCAAGCCGCCGCGGCACCGGCCAGACCTCCCGCACGGTGCGCAGCCGCTGGAACCCGGCCGCGACATAGGCCGGTAGGGCGCGCGGATGGTCCGCCGTGCAGGTGTTCACCGTGACCGCCGGCTTGCCCGCCGCCCAGGCGGTGTCGATCGCATGGCGCAGGAAGGCGCGCCCGAGGCCGCTGCCGATCGCCCAGGGCATCAGGCCGAAGTAGGCCAGGTTCACGACATGCGGGGACCGGCGGTCCAGCTCGTAGAACCCCGCCGGCTCGCCGTCCCTCACCAGCACATGCACCGAGATCGCGGGCATCGAGAGCAGCGCCGCCAGGTCGGCATCCGAGGCGGTGCGCCGCATCCACCACAGCCAGGGCTCCCCCACCGTGTCGTAGAGGTAGCGGTAGAAGGGCACCGAACAGCGGGTCGCGTGGTCGATGCGCATGCCCGGCGGGAGGGGGCGCGGCGGATCGGCGGGCGGGGCGTCCATGCGCAGGAAGGTGACGTCGACCGTCACCTCCTGGATGCCATCTGCGTGGGTTGCCGCCATGACCGTCCCCTTCCCTCCCGCCGCGCGAGTCTCGCGGGCAGGCGCGGCCCGGGTCAAGCCGCGCGCGCGGATCAGTTGTCGAGGAAGGACCGCAGCTTCCGCGAGCGGCTCGGGTGCTTCAGCTTGCGCAGCGCCTTGGCCTCGATCTGGCGGATGCGTTCGCGCGTGACGTTGAACTGCTGGCCCACTTCCTCGAGCGTGTGGTCGGTGTTCATGCCGATGCCGAAGCGCATGCGCAGCACGCGTTCCTCGCGCGGGGTCAGGCTCGCCAGAACGCGGGTGGTCGCCTCGCGCAGGTTGGACTGGATCGCGGCGTCGAGGGGGATGATCGCGTTCTTGTCCTCGATGAAGTCGCCGAGGTGGCTGTCCTCCTCGTCGCCAATCGGCGTCTCGAGGCTGATCGGCTCCTTGGCGATCTTGAGCACCTTGCGGACCTTCTCGAGTGGCATGCCGAGCTTCTCGGCCAGTTCCTCGGGCTGCGGCTCGCGGCCGATCTCGTGCAGCATCTGCCGGCTGGTGCGCACCAGCTTGTTGATCGTCTCGATCATGTGGACCGGGATGCGGATGGTGCGCGCCTGGTCGGCGATGGAGCGCGTGATCGCCTGGCGGATCCACCACGTCGCGTAGGTGCTGAACTTGTAGCCGCGGCGGTATTCGAACTTATCGACGGCCTTCATCAGGCCGATATTGCCCTCCTGGATTAGGTCCAGGAACTGCAGGCCGCGATTGGTGTATTTCTTGGCGATGGAGATCACGAGGCGGAGGTTGGCCTCGATCATCTCCTTCTTGGCCTGGGTCATGTCGCGCTCGCCACGGCTGACCGTGGCATAGACGCGCTTGAACTCGGCCACCGGCATGCCGGTGGTATTGGCCACTTCCGCGATGCGGGTGCGGATCGCCTCGACCTCGGTGGTGGACTTCGCGACGAAGGCCTTCCAGCCCTTGCCCGGCAGGGCGCCCACGCGCTCCAGCCAGGCCGGGTCCAGCTCGCTGCCGCGCCAATGCTGCAGGAAGTCCTCGCGCTTGACCTTCTGCGCCTCGGCCAGGCGCAGCACCTGTCCTTCGAGGACGGTCAGCTTGCGGTTGAGGCCCTTGAGCTGGTCAACCAGCTCCTCGATGCGGTTGTTGTGGAGATGGACCTTCTCGACCAGCGCGATGAGCTCGCGGCGCTGCTTCTCGTATGTCTTCTCGCCGCGCCCGGCCAGTTCCTCGCCGGAGGTATAGGCCTCCATGCGCTTGTTCGAGAGCTTGGCCAGCTTGCCGTACAGGCTTTCGATCTGCTCGAAATTCGCCAGCACCTCGGGCTTCAGCTTTTCCTCGAGGGCCGAGAGCGACAGGCCCATGCCCTCGCCTTCCTCGCCTTCCTCGAATTCCTCCTCTGCCGCCGGGGCGGGGGCGCCGTCAGGGGTGCCGGCGGATTGCGTGGCCTCGAGGTCGATCACGTCGCGCAGCAGCATGCGCGGCGGGGAGGCCTTCACCGCCTCGTGCCAGCGCAGGATGGCCTGGAAGGTCAGCGGGCTCTCGCAGAGCCCGCCGATCATCATGTCGCGCCCGGCCTCGATGCGCTTGGCGATGGCGATCTCGCCCTCGCGGCTCAGCAGTTCGACCGAGCCCATCTCGCGCAGGTACATGCGCACCGGGTCGTCGGTGCGGCCGAGGGATTCCTCGTCGACGTTGCCGCCGGATTCCTCCTCCTCCTCGCCATCGGCCTTGGCGGCGGGCTTGGCGGGGGCGGCCTCGCCGTCCTCGGTCTCCTCGGACTCGACGACGTTCACGCCGGCCTCGCTTAGCGTAGCGAGCGTGTCCTCGATCGTTTCGGAGGAGACCTGCTCGGGCGGCAGGGCGGCGTTCATCTCGTCATAGGTAACGTAGCCGCGCTCCTTGCCACGGGCGATCAGCTTCTTCACGGCCGCCGACTGGGTGTCGAGCAGCAGCCCCTCGACCTGCTCGTCCCGCGTCTCGGTCGTCTCGGTCCCTGCCGCCGCCTTGCTCGCCATGCGCTTTCCGCTCCGTCCAACGCCTTCGGGCACCCGATGGAGACCGGATGCCCGAGGAAAAAAGCCTCTACCCTATGCGGCGTCGCCCGCCGTGCCCGCCGCCTCGTCCCCGCGGCGGACCGCCTCGAGCTGTTCGGACAGCCGCTTGAGGCGCAATTCGGCGACCGGATCATTGGTTTCGATCAAGGCCGTCAGCGCTTCCTGCTGCTGTTCCCGCAACCCCGCCTCTCCGCCAAGCCGGGCAAAGAAATGCCAGAAGCCTTCCTCGACCTCCCCGGGCAGGGCCTCAGGCCGTGCCGCGGCGGGGAGCCCGGCGGGCGCGAGAGCCCAGGCCGCAGCATTCTCTTCACCGGTCTGAGCGAGGTGGGCGATCAACCCCTCGGAGTCAACCCGTTCGGCCCCAGTATGCCATGCGAGAATCGCGGCCCGAAGCTGCATCGCGGGGCCATCGGGCAGGTCGAGCAGGCCGAGACCCTCCTCAACCTGCGGCAGCAGCCAGGGATGGCGGAGCACGATGGCGAGCAGCATCCGGGCGCGCTCGGCCTGCACCGGGGCGGGCGAGATGGCCGGGCGGGCGGCCCGGCGCGGCACCGGGCGACCGCCCCGGGCGGGGCGCGAGGCGGCGAAGAAGCGATCGAGCAGGACCCGGCGGTATTCGGCGGCCAGCGCCTTGTCGG
>NZ_JACADR010000334.1 GCF_016106005.1 Roseomonas rosulenta | reverse complement strand
CGCCCCGGCTGACGCGGCGCGTCAACCAGTCCGCCGAGCCGGCGCGCCGCCCGCCCGAGCAGCGCGCACTCGACCTGCGCGATGGGTCGTGGAAGCTGCCGCCGCTCGACCTGCTGACCGAGGCGCCGGCGCGGCGCTCCGGCGGGCCGTCGGAGGAGTCGCTGCAGGCGAATGCGCGGCTGCTGGAATCCGTGCTGGAGGACTACGGCGTGCGCGGGCGCATCGCCGAGATCCGCCCCGGCCCCGTGGTCACGCTGTATGAGCTGGAACCGGCGCCGGGCACCAAGTCCTCGCGCGTGATCGGCCTGGCCGACGACATCGCGCGGTCGATGTCGCTGATCGCGGTGCGCATCGCGACGGTGCCGGGGCGCAACGTGATCGGCATCGAGATGCCGAACGCCAAGCGCGAGACGGTCTACCTGAGCGAGATGTTCGCCGACGACTCCTGGGCGCGGCACCCGGCGAAGCTGCCGCTGGCGCTGGGCAAGGACATCGGCGGCAGCCCGGTCATCGCCGACCTCGCGCGCATGCCGCACCTGCTGATCGCGGGCACCACGGGCTCGGGCAAGTCGGTCGGGATCAACACGATGATCCTGTCGCTGCTCTATCGCTTCGGGCCGGAGGAATGCCGCTTCATCATGATCGACCCCAAGATGCTGGAACTGTCGGTCTATGACCGCATCCCGCATCTGCTCGCACCCGTGGTGACCGAGCCGCCGAAGGCGATCGGCGCGCTGAAGTGGACGGTGCGCGAGATGGAGCGCCGCTACCGCGCCATGAGCCAGCTCGGCGTGCGCAACATCGGCGGCTACAACGAGAAGGTGGTGGCCGCGCGCGCGCGCAGCGAGGTGCTGACCCGCAAGGTGCAGACCGGCTTCGACCCCGACACCGGCAAGCCCGTGTTCGAGGAACAGCCCCTCGCGCTGGAGCCGCTGCCGATGATCGTGGTGGTCATCGACGAGATGGCCGATTTGATGATCGTGGCGGGCAAGGAGATCGAGGCCGCGGTGCAGCGCCTGGCGCAGATGGCGCGCGCGGCGGGCATCCACGTCATCATGGCGACGCAGCGCCCGTCGGTGGATGTCATCACCGGCACCATCAAGGCGAATTTCCCGACGCGCATCTCCTTCCAGGTCACGTCGAAGATCGACAGCCGCACCATCCTGGGCGAGCAGGGGGCGGAGCAGCTGCTGGGTCAGGGCGACATGCTGCACATGCCCGGCGGCCAGCGCGTGGCGCGCGTGCATGGCCCCTTCGTGAGCGACACCGAGGTCGAGCGCGTGGTGGCGTTCCTGCGCGAGCAGGGCGAGCCGCAATATGTCGAGGAAGTCACCGAGGAACCGGACGAGGATGGCGGCGCGCTGCCGGGGATGCTCGGCGGCAACACCGATGGCGAGGCGTCGCTGTACGACCAGGCGGTGGCGCTGGTGACGCGGGAGGGCAAGGCCAGCACGTCCTTCGTCCAGCGGCACCTCAACATCGGCTACAACCGTGCGGCGAAGCTGATCGAGCAGATGGAGAAGGAAGGCGTGGTCGGGCCGGCGAACCATGTCGGCAAGCGGGAGGTGCTCGCACCCGGCCCGCGGGACTGACGACGGCTATCCCTGCTGCCGCCGCCGCCGCGCCCGCCGGAACGCGAACACCAGGTGCGCCGCATAGCCGCCCACCGCGATGCCCACCACCACCCAGGCCAGCGGCTCGACCCACTTCTCGACCTTGTCGTAGTGGTCCTCGAGGAAATACCCCGCCAGCGCCAGGAAGGTCAGCCAGATGCACGACCCAAGCGCTGTCCAGAGGTAGAACACCGTGCGCGGGATCTCGACCATCCCCGCGGGCACCGAGATCAGCGTCCGCACCCCCGGCAGCATCCGCCCGAAGCACAGCGCCACCGGCCCGTAGCGCCGCAGCATGCCGGTCGCGCGGTCGAGGTCCTCCTCCTCCACCGCGAACCACTTGCCGAAGCGTGCGACGAGCGGGCGGAAGCGCTCCACGCCGAGCCAGCGGCCCAGCTCGTACCAGGCCAGGTTGCCCGCCAGCGTGCCAGCCACCGCCGCCACCAGCAGCGGGACCAGCGACATCTCCCCGCGCGCCGCCGAGAAGCCCGCCGCCGCCATGATGAGTTCCGACGGGATGGGCGGGAACAGGTTCTCCAGCACCATCAGCAGGAAGACGCCGGGGTAGCCCCAGGACGCGACCAGGTTCGCGATCCACTCGAACATCTATTCCACCCTGAACAGCGAGAGCGTGACCCAGCGCCCGCGGACGTAGTTGAGCCCGGTGACCGAGCCGAGCTCCCGCACGGCCAGCCCCCGCTCCGCCGCGGCGCGGCGGAAGGCGGCTTCCTGCCGATCGTTCACGGCGGCAATGCGGCCTTCGCCGGAGGCCAGGAAGGCGGCGGCGTCGGCGCCATCCCGCAGCAGCCGGATGCCGCCCCCCATGGCGAATTGCAGCGAGGGCTCGTGGTGGCCGACCACGCCGAAGCGATCGGGCGCCAGGCCCGGCGCCGCGTCGGCCACCGCCGCGGCCAGGCGCGGGGAGAGCCACACCGCCTGGAGGCGCGGGATCACGCCCTCCAGCACGCTGGCATAGACCGGCACCGCCAGGATGGCGCCGGCCAGCGCGGCGCGGCCCCATTCGGCGCGCTTCGCCATCCCCACCAGCACCCAGGTCATCAGGATGCCCGCGGCAAGGCCGAGCAGCGCGAAGGGCTCGATCCGCCCCTCCACCCGGAACACGGCGTAGCCCGCCAGCAGCGGCAGGCCCGTCGCCACCCCGCCCAGTGCGATCCCCCCCAGCCAGTCGATCCAGCGCGGCGGCGCCTGGCGCAGCGGGTCCATCGCCCAGCGCGCGCCCAGCAGCATCAGCGCCGGGAAGGCCGGCAGGGTGTAGTGCGGCAGCTTGGTCTGCACCGCCTCGAACAGCAGCCAGGTCGGCACCGCCCAGGCCAGCAGGAAGCGCACCGCCGGCTGCATGCGGTCGGTCCAGGCGCCGGGCAGGGCGCGGATCACGATCCAGGCGGACGGAAAGGCGGTGATGCCGAAGATGAAGGCGTACATCCCCGGCGGGCCCCAATGCGCCTCCTCGCCCGAGCTCACCTTGTCAAGCATGTCGCCGCCGATGGCCTCGGCGAAGAAGCGGCCTTCGGTCGCGATGCCGATGGCGACGAACCAGGGGGCGGCGAACAGCACCATCAGCGGGATGCCCCAGCCCGGGCGCAGCGCCGGCAGCCAGGGCGCATGCAGCCGCCACCAGCGCGCGCGGGAGGTGCGGTCCATCACCGCCAGCGTGATTCCCGCCAGCAGCGGCACCATGGGCGCGATCGGCCCCTTCAGCAGCACGCCGAGCCCCAGCACCGCCCAGAAGGCCGCCGCGGCACGCGCGGTGAAGGTCTCGGGCGCCAGGTAGGCGCGCCCCATCAGCCCCATCGCGATGGTGATGCTGGCCAGCAGCGCGGCGTCGGTCTTGGCGATATGCGTCTCGACCAGCAGGACCATGCAGGGGGCGAGCATCGCCGCCGCCACGAGGGCCGCCCGCCGCCCGACCAGCCTGCGCCCTAGGAAACATGTGGCGAGCACCGCCGCCAGGGCGCCGAGCAGGGATGGCAGCCGATACGCCCAGATGCTGCCGCGCGCCGGGATGCCCACGGCTTCCAGCGCATGCACCACGCCCGCCTGCGCCCAATGGATGCCGGCCGGCTTCTTGTTGCGTTCCACCTCGCCCAGGCGGATGCGGACATAGTCGCCGCTCTCCACCATCTGGCGGCTGGCCTGGGCGAAGCGGGATTCGTCGCGGTCGCCCGGCGGGATGGTGAAGAAGCCCGGCAGCCACAGCAGCAGGCACAGCGCGGCGAGCCACAGGGCCGGCCATCGCGTCTCGGGCAGCCGGTCGAGGAAGGCAGCAGCGCGCATCGCGCGGGGCGTCTAGCACGCAAGGCCGGGCGGTGCCATGAAGGCCCCGCGAAGGAGGCACATGGCGCGACCCCGCGCCGGCCCCGGCGCACCGCCCCCCGCCGCCAAGCCTCGCCCGGCCGAAACCCCGGCGCGACCGGCGGCCCGTTCCGCCACCCTGCCCAGGACTGCCCGCGTGACCCCTAACCTGACGGACGGCACCCGCCCACGGCGCGTGCAGGAGAGCGCGGCGGCCGGGCACCGCCCCCGCGCCGCCCGCCCGGCCGGAGCCCAGCGCCCGCGACACCCCCGCCCGGCCCGGGGTCGGAGGAGCGCACGC
>NZ_JACADR010000333.1 GCF_016106005.1 Roseomonas rosulenta | reverse complement strand
CCGCGGGCGGCGGAACGGCGCACCGGGCGGGGCGGCGGCGTGGCGACCTCGCCGCGCAGCGATTCGGCGAGCGCGGCGGTCTCGGGCGAGGGCGCGCCCCGGAATCGATCGGCGAAGACGCGCCGGCATTCCTCCCAGGCGGCGAAGGCTGCGCCGCGGTCGCCGCGCTCGGCCTCGGCGCGGATCAGGGTGCGCCAGACCGGTTCCTGGGCGGCATCGATGGCGAGCACGCGCCGCGCTTCCTGCGCCCGCGCCTCGGGGCCGGCGGCGGCCGCGAGGCGGGCAGTGGCGGCATCGAGGGCCGAGTCGCGCAGGCGGCGCCGCTGGTCGGTCAGCCAGGCGTCGAAGGCGGCGTCGAGGCTGTCGAGGTCCGAAAGCAGTTCGGCCTGCAGCAGGTTCAGCGCCTCGGGCCTGTCGCGGGCCATGCGCGGCAATTCGCGCGCGTCGATCCATACGCCGGTGGTGTTCAGCGCAACCGTCTCGCGCGTCGCGACGATCAGCCCCTTCCCCCAGTCGCCGAGCGAGTCCTGGAGCTCATGGAGGGCCTGGCGGAGCGAACCACGGGCCTGTTCCTCCCCGCGGCGGCTCCAGAGCAGGTCGGCCAGGCGCTGGCGGGACACGGGTTCGGGCGACTCGATGGCGAGCACGGCCAGGACGCCACGGGTTTTTCGCGAGCGCGGCAGCAGGGGATCGCCCATGAAGGACCGTACATCCAGGCGGCCGAGCATGGTGATGCGCAGCCGAATGGAGGGCACGGCGCCGAGCGCACCCTGGGGCAGGACAAGGTCGCGGGGAGGTTTGTCGTCCTGCCCGAGACGGCTAACGGAATCTGACATGCTCACGCTGTCATAACGTGTGCCATGGCGTTTACCAAACCCCGGCCGCGCAACCCTGGGTGATGTTGTCCGGCGGTCGACCAGCGCAACCTTCGGTTTCAGCAATAACCTTAGTGCGCATCTTCGGGTGCATGCCGGCAAACCAGCGCCACCCGCGATGATCTCAGGGAGTGAATAACTAATAGGTTGTATCCCCACCCGTTATTTTCGCGTGAGCGACGTCATCCCTGCATGAATCCAGCGTTCGCTTGAGTCATGGTGAGGGCCTTTGAACCACCGATTAGAGGGTTGACGTGATCGTTTTCCTATCACTCTAGTCTATAAGGAAAAAAATTACATACAAGTAGGAAAGATTACTTGCGGTTGTCGTCGATGATCTTCAACTTCCGGGTGTCTGGCGCCGCCAGATCGAGATTTCGAACACCGGAGCATCGTCCCATGGCCACCATTCCCGCCTCCGTCTCCGACAAGGGCACCGTCCGCACCGGCGCCGGCATGCGCACGCCCGCCTCCGTCGCCGACAAGGGCACCGTCCGCATCGGCGCCGGCATGCGCACGCCCGCCTCCGTCGCCGACAAGGGCACCGTCCGCACCGGCGCTGGCATGCGCACCCCGGCCTCCGTCGCCGACAAGGGCACCGTCCGCATCGGCGCCGGCATGCGCCGCGGCTGATCCCCGGAGCTGGGGGCTCCCCGCGCGGGAGCCCCCGCCCCCGTTTCCCTGACCGCACCGCCAAGGACACGCACCATGGCCCCGGACCGGACGCCCATCGTCGCCTTCCACCGCCTGATCCCCGGCATCCCGGCGCCCGAGCGCGCCGATCGCTCGGGCCTCGGCGGCCTGCCGACGCGCGCCTTCCGGTACTGCGACGCGGTCACGACGGCCGCCGGCTTCGGCTGGCACATCACCGCGCCGCTCGACCTCGCCCTCATGTGGGACGGGCACGAAGTGCTCTGGACCTGCGAGGAGCTCGAGCATGAATGGATGCCGCTCGGCCTCGGTGCTGTGCAGTACCCGCATTTCCGCGCCCGCTTCGACGAGGAGGTGCCGGAGGACATCCGCGGCTTTTCGCCGCCCTTCCTGACCGGCCTGCCCGAACCAGGCGTGGTGCAGATGTGGACCGGCCTGTTCGTGCGCACCGCGCCCGGCTGGTCTCTGCTGTCGCGCAGCCCCGCCAACCTGCCGCGCTCCCCGCATTACGAGCAGTTCGAGGGTGTCGTGGAATTCGACAAGTGGTTCGGCCCGCTGTTCACGAACATCCGCCTGACGCGCACTGACACGCCGGTGCAGATCAACCAGCTCCGTCCCATCCTGCAGGTGCAGCCGATCCCGCAATTCGCCTACGCCGATGCGGTGATGAACGCGCACTCCGTGACCGACGCCTTCACCCAGTGGGGCGATGCGGAATGGGATGCGTATCGCACCAGCGTGGTCGCGCCCGCGAGCGTCGAGGAACACCAGCCCGGCCACTACGCCGCCGAGATCCGCCGCGCTCGCCGCGGCCAGGGATGCCCCTTCGCGGCCATGGCCGCAGCCCGAGAAGCCGCGCCGGCAGCCTGACCCCAGCCGGCGCCGCTGAAGCCGCCGACCCCCTTACTACGGGGTCGGCGGCTCACTGCTTTCTTGCCTCCCGGTCGCGATGGCGCATCATCGCGCAGAGGACGCGCGTGGCGACTCATCGCGCGGAAGACGCGCGTGGCGCACCGCCGCGCGATGCAGGAGGAAACCCCATGAACGATGCGCCACCGGCCGCGGACGCCGCGCCGCCCGACGCGAAGCAGGTCGCCGAACTCGCCCGCCAACTGACCGAGCTGCTGCGCCTGCGCACCCTGCCGTTCGGCATGAAGCTGTTCGAGAGCGCGGAGGAGATGGCCAAGGTCCCGGGCCTGCGCCGCCCGCCCGAGGGGCGGAAATTCTCCACCTGCCAGCTGGTGACCCAGGCGCGCATCGCCGGCTTCACCATGGGCATCACGCACGACAACGTCCCCGGCTTCTCCAATTGCGGCGGCGTGATCGGGCTGAACGAGCCCTCCGAGCTCTATCTCTCCGGCCGCAAGTTCGAAGGCGTCTGGTTCGAGAACCGCGAGGCCGCCGCCCTTCACCAGGCGCAGATGCCGCGCGTGCCCGCGCGCTACGCCGGCCTCGTCGTCTCGCCGCTGCGCAGCGCGCGGCTCGACCCCCCCGACATCTGCCTGTTCTACGCCAACCCGGCGCAGATGATCCTCTTCATCAACGGGCTGCAGTGGAAGACGTACAGGCGCTTCGACTTCTCCATCACCGGGGAGAGCGCCTGCGCCGATTCCTGGGGCCGCGCCCTGCGCGACCGCGCGCCCTGCCTGTCCATCCCCTGCTACGCGGAGCGCCGCTACGGCGGCGTTGCGGACGACGAGATGCTGATGGCCCTGCCGCCGGCCGACATGGCGGTGGCCGTGGAGGGGTTGCTCGGCCTGTCCAAGGCGGGCCTGCGCTACCCCATCATGCCCTATGGCCCGCAGGCCGATCCCGGCGAGGGCATGGCGAAGTCCTACGCCGGCAAGGTCTGACCGGCATCGCCGCGCGGCGCGGGCCCGTCGCGCTCCGCGCCGCCCGCCAGCGTTTCGCCGTCCTGCCTTCCGAACGCCGGGCGCGGCGGCTTCGCCGCGCGGGCATCGCCGGACGACCGTCGGCGCGCAGGCGCGGCCCTTGGCGTCACCGCACCTCCGGCGGGTCGCATCCCCGGCTTCGGCCCTGCCGGCCATGGGTCGGAGGTTCTTGCGCCCGGCCGCAGGCTTCCACGGGCACGCGCGGCGCCCGCGCTGCCAGGTGACCTCGTGCCGCGGCCAGGTCGGCATGGAAGCGCGCCGTCTCCTCCGCTGCGCGCCGCGCATCGGGCAGGCGCAGCAGATGGGCCGGGTGGGTCGTGACCAGCAGTTCGCGCCCCGGCCCGAATGGCAGGACGCGGCCGCGCAGGTCGCCGATGCGCCGCGTCCCGCCGGTCAGCGCGAAGGCGGCGGTCACGCCCATCGCGACGACCAACCGCGGCCGCACCAGCGCGATCTCCTGCCGCAGCCACCAGCGGCAGTGTTCGACCTCCTCGGCCCTGGGCGTGACATGCAGCCGACGCTTGCCGCGTGGCTCGTGCTTGAAGTGCTTCACCGCATTGGTGAGGTAGACGCCGGCGCGATCGATCCCGGCCGTAGACAGCGCACGGTCCAGCACCGCACCGGCAGGCCCGACGAAGGGACGCCCGGCCAGGTCCTCGCGATCGCCGGGCTGCTCGCCCACGATCATCAGCGCGGCGCGGTCCGGGCCTTCGCCGAACACCGCCTGGGTCGCATCGCAATGCAGCGGGCAGCGCGTGCAGCCACGCGCGGCCTCGCGCAGCGCGGCGAGCGAGCCGGGCGGCGTAGCCCCGTCACCAGCCGGCGCCGCAGCGTCCTCCGCCGCGCGCCGCCGCGCCTGGATGCGTGCGTGATGCGCCGGGGGC
>NZ_JACADR010000332.1 GCF_016106005.1 Roseomonas rosulenta | reverse complement strand
ACAACTCCCGCAGCCGTTCCTCCACGTCGAAGAACCCCGGCTGCCGAACCATCGCCATCCCCCGCGCCAATCCGCGTCAGTGAATCAGCCGAACGGCTTCAGGGCGAGGGGTTTCTGGAGGCGTCCAACTCAGTGTTATAGGCCTCGGCTGCCTTCAATTCCCAGGCAGCGTAAGGGCGGCCATCTTCATCGAGAATAATGACGTCCATCTCATCTGCATTTGAGCCGGACGACCCATGCGCGATGTGCCGCTCATGAACAAGTCTATCTACGGGATAACCAAGGCGCTTTACGAGGGTCACGCACGTAAGGGCATGCACCCATTCTTCCGGCGTAAGCGGCTTGGAGTGGCTTTCGTCAGACCTAATTTTCGGCGAATAGTGCACTAGGTTTTGTGCACGCTCGATCCGAACGACCTCAGCATCAGGGTCGAGTTCTTGAATTGCTGTTTGGTACCAGTTTATTTGAGCGTCGTTCAGTGGCACTACTTCAGTTCCTCCATATCCTGCGACCAATCGCTCTGCTTCTGCCCGATGCGAATCACGCCCGAAGGCGCTTCTTGTGCACGATTAATGATCGAGCGCCTCGGGGCAAGGATGCCAAGTGACGCAGCGGGCTGGACCCGACTTGCTTACACGTCGCGTCGCTTGCCTATATGAGCGGGACGCGCGTTTGCGCCCTTTCGGCACCCTCAAGGGTTACTCGCGGTAGCGGTCGGCGGACCGGGGGGCGCTCCGGTATGGTCCCGCTATGGGGGCCCTCGGGGTCGGTAGATAGGCACCGCGAGGGGTGTTTGGTGAAGCCAGGAGACTAGCCTCCTAGGTTCCGGAAAGGTCCCGGACCCCAATGCATCCCATGCCCCTGACGTAGGATTTTCACCCTAGATCAATAAGCGTAGGATGCGCGGTTAGGTGCGCAGCAGGGATCTCATGCCGCCACATCGCCACCGAGGATGCGATAAACGCTGGCCCGGCCGATGCCGAGCTTCCGGGCAATGTCCGCCGGGCGGACCCCCGCGGCCTTGAGCTTCAACACCTCGGCTGCCTGCCGCCGTGCGGTTGGCACCCGCCCTTGATACTTCCCCTCAGCCTTGGCCTTGGCGATGCCCTCCCGCTGGCGTTCCAGCATCAGGGCCCGCTCAAACTCCGCTACGGCCCCCAGCATGGTCAGCATCAGGCGCCCGGTCGGGGTCCGGGTGTCCACCTCGGCGCCGCCCATCGACAGCACCCGGAGGGCCACGCCCTTGGCCTCCAGGCGGGCGATGATGGCGAGGAGGTCGGCCACCGAACGGGCCAGCCGGTCGGGCTTGGTGACGGCGAGCGTGTCGCCCTCCCGGACATACTCAAGGGCCGCCTCAAGTTGCGCCCGCTTGGCGACCGAGGAGACCCGCTCCGCGAACACCTTGCCGCACCCGGCGGCCCGGAGGTCCCGGTCCTGCGCATCTAGCCCGGCTTCCTGTTCCACGGTGGAGGTCCGGGCATAGCCCACGGTCATCGCCATCTGTCGTCGGTCCCCGTCCCGGCGAGATTGTCTCACACGGGTCTCTAACGACGATGGCGGGAGCCGTCTCAATGATCAATACCATTCGTGTGGGACACACTCAGGCCGATCCGAGACGCCTCATTAGGGCAGGCCCGTGCGGGACACTCCAATGGAAATCCCGCCCCGAAGCCGCTATGCCGCTTGCGGGGGCTTACGATCAGGGGGTGTTGGCAATGGCCGTTATCTTGTTCCAATGCGGGTCCGGTGTGATGTGGCGTTCGGATGGGGCTGGCGGCTTTGACGGGTACGGACCGGGCGCCGCCGGTCAGATGTGGCGTTCGGACGGCAACGGCGGCTTCAACGGGTACGGGCCGGGTATTGCCGGTCAGATGTGGCGTTCGGACGGCAACGGCGGCTTCAATGGGTATGGCAACGGCATTGCTGGTCAGATGTGGCGTTCGGACGGAAACGGCGGCTTCAATGGGTATGGCAATGGGATTGCAGGTCGGATGTGGCGCTCGGATGGAAGCGGCGGCTTCAACGGGTACGGCCCGGGCATAGCCGGGCGCGCGTGGCGCTCCGCTGGTAGCGGCGGGTTCAACGGGTCATAGCGCCACGCTCCCGGGCAGCCGACCACCCCCACGGGGGGAAACCCGCGCGGCCCGGTGGGCGGTGGACCGCTCAGGCCCGTGACCCAAAACATCCGGGCCCGACGGGGACAGGCGAAACCCAGGAAAACCCTGGGTTTGCCCTTGGTCAAAACCCCGTTCTGTTATCTAGAGATGTTCATTTTGAACACCTGAACGGTAACCCTCTGATTTCCCTAGAACTCCTCCGGAAGGGGCGGCTTCCAGGCGCCTCCCTCCCGTAGCTCCCTCAGGGCCTCCTCTGCTGCCCCGATGATGGCCCCTCGCCTATCCGGATCGCGGACCCCACGGGCCGCCGTGACGGCTTGCCGGATGAGGTCCCGGGCGGCTTGTGCAAAGTGGTCCTCAGGGTCCTCTCGCGGTGGCGGTCCCTCCAGGGGCCCCGCCTCCCCGCCGTATTCCTTGGCGATCTTCGGAAAGTCCTTCTGCATCCAGTTGCGGACGGTGGTGTGGGCGACCGGCCCGAGGGCCTTGGCGATCGCACGATAGGACAACAGCCGGGGCCTCCCGCCGGGCCTGTCGGTGGCCCGGTAACGCCCAGCCTTCACGAACGCCCGGAAGGCGTCCGGTAGCTCGCGGGTCTTGAGCGGCAAGCCGTGGGCAAGGTTCGCCTCGGCCGCCAGCCACCGGGCTTCTTCCGCCGATGCCTCCGTGATGGTGGCCTCGACATGGGTTGCCCCGATGGCCTGATGGGCGGCGAGGCGATGCCAGCCATCCACCAGCACCAGCACACCGCCGACCAGGGCAGCCCGGATCGGGGGGAAGTTGCGCCCGGCGGCCAGGGCCTTCGCGTAGCGGTCCACCGTCGCGGGCTCCATCCGGTGCCTGATTTGGAACCGGCTATCCCGATGAAGGTCCGCGATGGCGACCCGCACGGGCGCGGAGGGTGCCGCTGCGGGCCCCGTCACGGGCTCCCGCCTCCTCCGATGGCGAACTGCCGACCGACCCAGCCGGTCACTTGGCTGACGGTCTGTTGCATGTTCTGCCCGCTCGCCTGGTTGTAGGCGCTCACGCCGCTGACGAAGGCGTTGCCGATGCCCATGGCGAGGTTCGCCACCGAGGGGCCCGCCACGGGCGCCTGCGGTTGCGTGAGGCTGACCGGCGACGGTGCCCGGATGGGGGACTGCGGGGAGAACGTCCGAATGTTCCCCGCGATCTGCGAAAGCTGCTGGTCGTGCTGCGCGTCGATGGCCCGGCCCTCGCGGGCAAGCTGCCGGGCGCCCGCTGCGCGGTTCACCTCGACCATGGTGAGGGCCTCGCCCTCCTGCCGCCGCACGTCGCCCAAGACGGCATCGACGCTGTTGCCCTCCACGCCCCTGTCACGGGCAGCGTATTGGCCCCGAGCGGCTTGCCCTTGCGAGCGCAGCGCGGTGCCCTGGAAGGTGGCGGCGATGTTCTCCTCGATGCCCCGCACGGCCAGCGTGAAGGCGTCGCTGTCGCGGTTGCGCTCGACGGCAGCCATGGCCGTGGTCGCCCACAGCGATTGCTTGTCGAACTCGGCGCGGGAGTAGGCCAGCACCTCGTTGGCGTAGTCCAAGTCCTGCTGCCACACGTCGAGTTGGTATTCCTGCACGTCGCGTCGATAGTCCGCGTTCGCAGCGTTGGTCGCCGCGCTGTATGCGTTGGCCTTCTTCGCCTGCTGCTGCTGCCCAGCGTAGCCCGCGTAGGCCGACGCTGCGGTGACCGCGAGGGTCGCCGCGCCGATGATGAACGCCATGGGGATCAGCCCTCCCCGGCTTCGGCGGTGGGAGCCGAAGGCGACCCTCGGGGCGGATGGGCGTTGGTGCTGGCGGTGTCCTTGCCGGTCACCCTGAGGTTGTCCCGGCAGAGGTTGAACCGGTCCCCGTCGCGATAGCCCACGCGCCCGCCCTTGGCTTCCTCGCCAAGGATCAGCGGAGCCACCGAGACGGTGTTGCCTCGCGCCATCCCGGAGGCGGGCGGCGGGGCGCAGCGAACGTATTCACGGCCCTTGCCGTTGCCCGCAACGAACAGCGCGGGGAGACCATCGGGATACATGGCGATGAAGCGGTCCCGGTCCTCGCGGTCCATTGTAGCCGCCGGAGTGAAACTGACCCAGTCGCCGGTTGAAAGCTGACCCAGGCTTAGGGTGCCTCGTCGTTGTGGCGGGGGCCTGGATGGTTGGGGGAGAGCTGGCGTTGGAGATCCGGGTATTGGC
>NZ_JACADR010000331.1 GCF_016106005.1 Roseomonas rosulenta | reverse complement strand
CCGAGGGGTGGGGGCAGGCGGGCGGTCAGAGACCGCTTGAGAATGCCGCCACCGGCCCGCTCCCCCACCCGGCCACTGTCGTTGGGTGGCCGGGTGGGGGAGCGGGCCGGTGCCGAACTGCAGAATGCGCCCTTCGGCGCATTCTCGAACGGTCTCTCAGCGCCCTTCGCGCCGCCAGGCCATCACCGCGGCACCCAGCACCAGCAGCAGCGCGAGCCAGGCCGGCAGCAGCGGCAGCGCGCTGATGCCGGTGACCGTGTGGTCGCCGTTGCGGCGCAGCCCGATCCAGCCGGCCCCCGCCACGTCGCGCCCCGGCGCCACGCGGCGCAGTTCCGGGATGGCCGGCGCCGCGCCATCGCCCATGAAGCGCGCCGCGCCCCCCGTGCCGGCCAGGAGCGGCCGCAGCCGTTCGGCATCGGCGCGCAGATCGGCGATCTCGAGTGGATTGGCCGCGGCCGAGGCGGCGAAGGCGGTGCGCCGCCCGTCCGCCGCCTGCCACACGCCGGGCTGGGTCGCCGGCAGGCTCAGCGTCGCGCGCCCACCGCCGGCTTCCTCGGGGCGCGCGCGCGTCACGGTGCCGTCCGGTGCGGTCACGGTGAACTCGGGCGGCGGGCCGGCATCGAGGCTGCGCCGCGTCACCGTCAGCCGCCCGGCCTCGATGCGCGCGGTCAGGTCCTCCTCCTCAAGCTCGGTCTCGCGCATCAGCCAATGCGCGATGCGGCGCAGCACCTCCTGCTGCGGGCCGCCGCCGTCATGCCCGCGGGACCACAGCCAGATATGGTCGGACAGCAGCAGCGCGACGCGGCCCTCGCCCACGCGATCCAGCACCAGCAGCGGCGCGCCGTCCGGGCCTTCCATCACGGTGCTGCCGGAGCGCGCCTCGGTGCGTAGCCAGCGGTACCAGCGACCCCATTGCGCCTCGGTCTGCTCGGTATTGGCGCCGATCAGCCCCTCGGTGACCGGGTGGCGGAAGCCCAGGGCGGAGACGCGCGGGCGAAAGGCCTGTTCCGCCACCGCGTTCTGCCGCCCCGCCGGCCGCGCCGGCAGCACCTGGCCCAACGGCGTCAGCGCGAGCGACACCGGCCCGCTGAACTCCGGCCCGGTCGACATCAGCAGCGCCCCGCCGCCGCGCACGTAGTCGGCGATGTTGCGCAGGTAGGCGACCGGCAGGATGCCGCGGTTGGAGAAGCGGTCGAAGACGATCAGGTCGAAGTCGCGCAGCTTCACCTGGAACAGCTCGCGCACCGGGAAGGCGATCAGCGCCAGTTCGTTCAGCGGCGTCAGGTCGTCCTTCTCCGGCGGCCGAAGGATGGTGAAGTGCACCAGGTCGACATTCGGGTCGGCCTTGAGCAGGCGCCGCCATGTACGTTCCCCGGCATGCGGTTCGCCGGAGACCAGCAGCACGCGCAGCCGGTCGCGCACGCCGTTGATGGTCACCACCTGGCGGTTGTTGCGGATGGCGACCTCGCCGGGGCGGGTCTCGGCCTCGATTTCGACCACGGTCGGGCCGCCGCGCTGGATCGGCACGGTGATGCGGTGGTCGCGCCCGACCGGGACGCTTTCGCTGCGCGCCGCCTCGCCGTCGCGGCGGATGGTCAGGCGCGCCGCACCCTGCGCATTGGGCACGCCGAGGTCATCCACCGCGACGCGGATGTCGACCTGCCGGCTGACGATGCCGAAGCCTGGGGCCTCGATGATGCGCAGGCGCCGGTCGGTCTGCCCCGCGCGGCCGGGCAGCAGGGCATGGAAGGGCGCGTCGAAGGGCGCGGCGCCGGGGATGTCGTGCGCCTGGCCGTCGGTCAGCGCGATGATGCCGGCGAGGCGCGCGCGGGGGATCTCGGCAAGCGCGCGCTCGATCGCGGCGAACAGGCGGGTGCCCTGGTTGCCGCCCTCGGGCACTTCCACCGTGCGCAGTTCCAACTCGGGCAGGCGGGCGGCGCGGGCTTCGACCTCGCGCCGCGCCGCCTCGATCTGCGCGGAGCGGGTGGCGACGGTGGTCGAATCCGTCTGGTCCACCACCAGCAGGGCGATGTCGGGCCGGGTCTCCCGCGTTTCCTCGACCAGGCGCGGATTGGCCAGGGCGAGCAGGATCAGCGCGAAGGACACGCCGCGCCAGACGATGCCGCGCGCGCGCCGCAGCACCGCCGGCACCAGCGCGAGGGCCGCCAGCGCCGCCGCGAGGCCCAGCAGCCAGAGCGGCAGGACGGGCGCGAAGTCGATGCCGGCGATGGTCTGGGTCAACGGCTCAATTCCCCAGCCGTTCGAGGATGGCGGGCACGTGCACCTGGTCGCCCTTGTAGTTGCCGGTCAGCGCGTACATCACGAGGTTGACGCCGAAGCGATAGGCCAGGATGCGTTGCCGCGCCCCGCCGGGAATGGTCGCGTATGGGTTCTGCCCGCGCGCATCCATCGCCCAGGCCGCCGCCCAGTCATGGCCGCCGATGATGACGGGGCTCACGCTGTCATTGGCGCGGTCCTGGTCGCGCGCCACCCAGACCTGGCCGCCGGCGAAGCGTCCGGGCAGGTCCTGCAGCAGGTAGAAGGCCCGCTTGAGCACGTGGTCATCCGCCACCGGCGCCAGCGGCGGCACGGCGAGGTCGCGCGTGACGCGCCGCAGCGCGACGCGCGCACCCGGCGCGAAGCCCTCGCCCGAGCCTTCGTCGCGCGTGTCCATCAGGATGATGCCGCCGTTGCGCATGAAGGTGTTGAGCGCGGCGGCGGCGGCGGCGTCAGGCTGCGAAGCCTCCGCCAGGATAGGCCAATAAAGCAGCGGATAGAGCGAAAGATCGTCGCGCCCCGGCACCACCGGATGAGGTTCCGCCAGCGCCGCCGCGCTGCGGCGGTTCACGAAATCCGACAGCCCCGCGAGGCCGAGGCGCGAGACCTCGTCGACCTGCGTGTCGCCCGTCACGATGTAGGCGAGGCGCGTGGCATTGGCCGCCGCACCATCCGCTTCGGGCGACTGCGCGCCGGCGGGCAGCACCAGCGCCGCCAGCAGCAGCGCCGTCATGCCAGTGCGGCGCGACCATTGCGGCCCGACCAGCCCGCGCTGCACCAGCGAGATCACGAGATCCGCCGCGAGCAGCAGGAGCGCGAGCGCGAGCAGCCACGGCCCCAGGTCGCGTTCCGCCGGCACGCCGCCGATCGTCTCGGCCCGCGCGCCGGGCGGCGGCGCGGCGGCAGCGCGCAGCACCGGCAGATGCGCTGAGAGGTTCAGCGCGCGGCGCCAGGCGGCGTCCTCCGCCTGGCCCGGCGTGCCGTACCAGCCCGGCGGATGCCGGGGCGATGCCACGGTCTCCTCGACCCTGTTGGCCGGGATGGGGGCGGCCGCCGGCGGCGCGGGCCCAAGCCGGCCGAAGCCGTCGAGCATTTCCAGCGGGGCGAGCGGCGCCTCGCCCTCCGCCCCCTGCACGCCGGCCGAGAGCGCTACCAGCCGCCGCAGCATGTCCACGAACAGGCCCGACAGCGGCAGGTTCGACCACTCCGCATTGGCGGTCACATGGAACAGCACGATCCGCCCGCGCCCGCGCGAGACCGCGGTGACCAACGGCGTGCCGTCCGCGAGCCGCGCCCAGGAACGCTCGGTCAGGCGCGGCGAGGGTTCCGCCAGCACCTGGCGCTCCACCGCGACCTCGGCCGGCGGCGTCAGGCCCGCGAAGGGCGAGCCCTCCGGGAAGGGGGCCAGCGATTGCGGCCGGTCCCACGACAGCGCGCCGCCCAATTGCCGCTCGCCGGCGCGCAGCGCGACGGGCAGCAGCGGATCGGGCCGTTCCGCCAGCCGCGGGCCGGCGAAGCGCACCAGCAGCCCGCCTTCCTCGACCCAGCGGGTCAGCGCCTCGCGCTCGCGCCCCTCGGACACCTCGCGGTCGGCCAGCACCATCACCGCGAGGCGGCGGCCCAGCAGCGCCTCGGGCGTGCCGCGCCGGATCTCGGCATAGGGGGCCAGGGCGCGCTCCAGGTAGAACAGGTCGCCGGTCAGCGGCGCATCGGCGGTGGTCTCGAGCGCGGCCGAAAGCCCGACCGGGCGGCGGCGGAAGCGTTCGTCCAGCAGCACCGTCCCGGCCGCGCCGGCCTCCGGCTCGAGGTCCAGGCGCACCACCTGGTTGCGGATCTCGATCGGCAGGTCGAGCGACGCCTCCGCGCTCGTCGCCCCGGCCGGGAAGGCGAGCACGGCGGAGGCGATGGCGCGGCCGTCGCTGGTGCGGGCGAGCACCGTCGTCTCGGTCGGCGTGGCGGCGGGGGTCTGCAGCGCGCGCACCACCAGCCGGTCCGCCTCGGCACGGGGCGGCGGCAGCACGCGGGCGGG
>NZ_JACADR010000330.1 GCF_016106005.1 Roseomonas rosulenta | reverse complement strand
GGCCGCCACCACGCGCCCCACGCGCCCATGCCCGACCAGGATCGCGTGGCCCGACAGCCCCTGCGGCGGCGCCTGCGACAGCCGGGCGCGGCCGCGCCGCAGCAGCCAGGCGCGCATGCGCCGCGTGCCTTCGATGCGCGCGGCCAGCCGGTCGGCCAGCAGCTGCGTCAGGGGCGTGAAAAGGATGGTCAGCGTCGCCGCCACCAGGATCGGCCCGCGCACCGTGTCCGGCAGCACGCCCGAGGCGATGGCGAGCGCGCCGAGCAGGAAGGAGAACTCGCCGATCTGCGTCATCGCGCCTGCAACGGTGGTCGCGGCGGGGACCGGCACGCGCATCAGCAGCAGCAGCCCCAGGATGGTGCCGCCGGTGCCCAGCAGCACGGCCAGCAGCGTCGCGAGCGAGGCGCCGGGCATCGCCACCATTGCCGCCGGATCGACCAGCGCGCCGACCGAGACGAAGAACAGTGCGACGAACACCCGCTGCAGCGGCACCGTCTCGGCCGCCGCCTGGTGGCCGAGCGGACTCTCGCCCAGCAGCACGCCCGCGAAGAAGGCACCGAGCGCCGGCGAGACCCCGAACGTCGCCGACGAACCGAAGGCGGTGCCGAGCGCGATCACGATCACCGCCAGCGTGAACAACTCGCGCGACCCGGTTCCCGCCACCAGGCCGAGCAGCCGCGGCAGCAGCACGCGCCCGCCGACGGCCATGGCGACCAGGAAGCCCGAGAGTTCCAGCGCCGTGCGCCCCAGCCGCGCGCCGAGATTCTCCGACGCCCCCGCCAGCACCGGCAGCAGCACGAGTGCCAGCACCACCACCAGGTCCTGCACCACCAGCCAGCCCAGCGCGATGCGCCCTGCCTCGCCGGACAGGCGCCCCTTCTCCTCGAGTGCGCGGGTCGAGACGGCGGTCGAGGAAATGGCCAGCGCCAGGCCGAAGACCAGCGCCGCGCCGAAGCCGAGGTCCAGCGCCAGCGCGCCCGCGGCCGCGCCGACCAGCGTGCCGGCCGCGATCTGCGCCAGCGCCCCCGGCAGGGCCACGCGCCAGACCGCCAGCAGGTCGCGCGCGCGGAAATGCAGCCCGACGGCGAAGAGCAGCAGCGCCACGCCGATCTCGGCCAGCGCGGCGGTGATGGCGGGGTCGGCGACGAAGCCCGGCGTATGGGGGCCGACCGCGATGCCTGCGGCGATGTAGCCGAGCAGTGGCGGCAGGCGCAGCAGCCGCGCGGCGAAGCCGAGCGCGAAAGCGAGGGCGAGCGCCACGACGAGCGTGGCGACCAGCGGTCCGGCATGGGTCATCGCCGGCAGGATAGACGGTTGTGCAGCCGCGTCAGCCGTCCGGTGGCGTGGCCGCGCCCTCGCCGAGTGGACGTGTCATCAGCACGCTGTCCACCCATCGTCCGTGCTTCCAGCCCACCGCTGGCAGCAGCCCCGCGCGCGTGAAGCCGGCCCGGGCATGCAGCCCGATCGAGGGCGTATTGGCGGAGTCGCCGATAACCGCGACCATCAGGCGGAAGCCCCGCGCGGTGCAGTCCGCCACCAGCGCGTCGAGCAGCGCTGCACCGGTACCACCGCGCATCTCGCCGGGCGCGACGTAGACCGAGTTCTCGACCGCGAAGCGATAGGCTGGGCGGGTGCGATAAGCCGAGGCATAGGCGT
This sequence comes from Roseomonas rosulenta, assembly GCF_016106005.1. Lineage (GTDB taxonomy): Bacteria > Pseudomonadota > Alphaproteobacteria > Acetobacterales > Acetobacteraceae > Neoroseomonas > Neoroseomonas rosulenta. Next base: position 2,661 of record NZ_JACADR010000330.1, on the reverse strand, counting down.
AGCCCGTGACGCGGCCATTGCGTTCGGCGACCAGGTAGGGATAGCCCGCGGCCAGCACCGCGGCGCGCCGGCGCGCCATCTCGGCGACATCCGGCGGGTCGAGTTCGAAACTTGCGAGGCCGTGCGTGACCCAGTGGCCGTAGATGGCGGCGATGGCGGGAAGGTCGTCGTCCCGGCTGGGACGCAGGAGGGGGGCTGGCATCGCCGGAGGGTGGCCTGCGGAAGTGGGGCGGAAAAGATGGATGACCGGGGGGCGGGTCGCGGGGCTTCCTTCACCCGGGCGGCTGGGCTATGGCTGGAGAACAAGGACCCGTAGCTCAGCTGGATAGAGCGCTGCCCTCCGAAGGCAGAGGTCGAAGGTTCGAATCCTTTCGGGTCCGCCAATCGATCTCCTCCGATCAGATAGACGGAGGGGGAGCGTTTCCCGGCCGCTGCGTGCGGCGCCTTCTCGCGGAAGCACCACGGTTGTGCCCGCACGACTGACGCGGTTCGTCGCGCGATCCAGCATCGTCACGAGAGACTGAGGGTCCTCGCTCGCCGCCACGGCGTGAACCTGAAGCCCATCGACAGTGGCATTCACGAAGCATTGTCGCCGATCTGCTTGCGGCGGAGGCCGATCCCGCCCCGCTCCAGGGCGGTGGGCGCGGCGCAGTTCCGCGCCATCGAGATCCGGCGCCGACCGTGCGTCAGCAGCGCCGCGTCATCCGTGTGGCCGCCGCCTGGAGCGGATCTCGATCAGGTGATTCCACCTGATCGGGATCTGCTCTGGCGCCCGATCTCGAACCACAGGCAGGCTTCGTCGCGTCCGCGTGCCGGGCACCAGATGCGCCCATCCCCGAGCGGCGCCATGCCGAGCAACCGCACCACCGCGAGCGAGGCTGCATTGTCCGCCTGCACCGCCGCGCGCACCCGGGCAACGTCCATGCTGCGGAAGGCCTCCTGTAGCGCTGCGGGCGCGGCCTCGCGCATCAGCCCCTGGCCCTGGAAGGCATCGCCCAGCCAATAGGTGATCAGTGCGGTGGAGACATCGCCCGGCGCACGGGAGATGCTGATCCAGCCCACCACCGCGCCATCGGACCGGCGTTCGATCACGAGCGGCAGGGACCGCCGCTCGGCCGCCGCCATGCGCACGCCGGCGATGCGGTCCGCCGCCATGGGCGGGGTATAGGGTACCGGCCAGGAGGCGAGGCGGCGGCTGATGGCTTCGTTCATCAGGCCGGCGAGCGCCTCGGCGTCGCGCGGTTCGGCGCAGCGCAGGCGCAGGCGTGGCGTCTCCACGGCGGGAAGGGTGGGCGCGTCCACAACCATGGCGTTAGCATAACCCGGAACGGTTAACGCAACAGCCGCTTCGTGATGCGCTCCGCCATCGATCCGCGTGGCGGATCAAACATTCTCGCGAGCGAGAAGCGACCGTGCCGCACCCGCGCGCGCAGGTTCGACAGCGCGCGGAAGCCCTCCTCGCCATGGGTGCGCCCCTGGCCCGAGGCGCCGATGCCTCCGAACGCTAGGTCGGAGAAGCCGACATGCTCGACGCAGCGCCCCTGCACGATGGCGCCGGAGCGCGTGCCGGCCGCCACCGCCGCCTCCTCGGCCGCCGTCGCGCCGAACAGGTAGATGGCGAGGGCGGGCGGGCGAGACGCGATCCAGGCAATCGCGTCCTCGAGGCCGGCGCAGGCGCGCAGCGGCAGGATCGGCCCGAAGACTTCCTCGGACATCAGCGGCGCGTCGTCCGGCGCGGTCGCGAGCGTGATGGCGCGCCGCCGCCCGCCGGCATCCGCCGCCAGCGGGATCAGGGTCGCGCCCTCCGCTAGCCTGTCGAGCCGTGCGGCCTGCGCCTCGTTCAGCACGGCGGTCTCGGGCAGGGCGATGCCGGCGGCGCGGCACGCCTCGGCGAAGGCATCGACGCCGTGCCCCACCAGCAGCACCGTGTCGGGTGCGACGCAGGTCTGCCCGGCGTTCAGTGCCTTGCCGACCAGGATTTCGCGCGCGGCGCGTGCCAGGTCGGCACCGGGCAGCACCACCGCGGCGCATTTCCCGCCCAGTTCCAGCGTGACCGGAGTGAGGTTCGCCGCTGCCGCCAGCGCCACGCGCCGCCCGGTCTGGGTGCCCCCGGTGAACACCAGGTGGTCCCAGGGCTGCGCGGCGAATTCGGCGGCCACCGTTGCGTCGCCGGTGACGCAGCGCGCCATGTCGGGGCCGAGCGCCGCCGCCAGCACCTCGCCGATCAGCGCCGCGCAGCGCGGCGCGTGCTCGGATGGCTTCACCACGATGCGGTTGCCTGCGGCGATCGCGTCCACCGCCGGGGCCAGGGCCAACTGCACCGGGTAGTTCCACGGCGCCATGATGCCGACCACGCCCTTAGGCACCGGTTCCAGCACCGCGCGCGCCGGCCAGAAGGGATAGGGCACGCCGGCGCGGCGCGGGCGCATCCAGCGGGGAAGCCTGCGGCGCGCATGCAGCGCGAAGTCCGCCACCAGAAGGACATCCGCGAGCAGCGTCTCGAGGCGCGACCGTGCGCCGAAATCGGCGGCGGCGGCGTCGGCGATGTCCTCCGCGCGGCGCTTGAGCTCGGTAGCGAGGCGCGCCAGCAGGTCGCGGCGCTGCGCGAGATCGGGTGCGCCGTCGCGCGCCTCGGCGGCACGCAGCGCCGCGAGCGCTTCG
>NZ_JACADR010000033.1 GCF_016106005.1 Roseomonas rosulenta | reverse complement strand
GTTCGCCGCCGTGCGCTGCGGCGCCGCCGCGGCCCGCGCGGCGGAGGCGCGGATCGTCCCGGATGCGGCCGAGGCGCGGTTCGCCGGAGCGGCCGCCTGGCGGCCCTGGGCCTGCGCTTGGTCACGGCTGCGCGCATCCGCGGGCGCGGCACTCCAACTCAGGCTGGCCAGGGCGATCAGGGCGGATGCCAGAAGCCGCATGCGAATCACCTCTCCATTCGTTGCCAATTGTTTCAACGGCGTCGCACCATACTCAGCACCCCTGCCCAGGGAAAGCGCGAAGCGTGATCCGGGTCACTTGACCCCCAGGTGGAAGGGCCCGTGTGCTGCTCAGGTGAGGTGCGGCAGCGCCAGGTAGGCCTGCGACTGCATCTCGACCAGGCGCGAGGCGGTGCGCTCGAACATCGTCGCGTTCTCGCCGCGCTCGTACAGCCGGTCGGGCACGTCCTCGGCGCTCGCGACCAGCTTCACGCGGTGCTCGTACAATGTGTCGATCAGCGTGATGAAGCGGCGCGCGCGGTCGAAGTTCTCGGGCCCCAGGCGGGGGATGCCGTCCAGCACGATGGCATGGAAATGCGTCGCCACCGCCAGGTAGTCGGCCGGCCCCAGGGGGCGGCCGCAGATCTCGTCGAACGCGAAGCGCGCCACCCCCCGCGCGGCCTGCGGCACCGCCACGGCGCGGCCGAGCAGCGTGAGCGTGGTAGGGGCGGCCGGGGCATCGCCCGTCAGTTCGGCGAAGGCGGCATCGAGCGCGCGCTCGGCCCGGCCGTCGGCGGGCACGTGCCAGGTGGGCAGGCCGCGGATGCGCTCGCGCCGGTAGTCGCGCGCGGAATCGATCACCAGAACCTCGAGCCGCTTCCTGATCAGCGCGATGAAGGGCAGGAACGCATCGCGGCCGGGCTTGCCGCGGAACAGGTCGTCCGGGGGCGTATTCGATGTCGCCACCACCACCACGCCGCGGGCGAACAGCGCCTCGAACAGCCGGCCGAGGATCATGGCGTCGGCGATGTCGTGCACCTGGAATTCGTCGAAGCAGAGCAGCGCGGCCTCCGCGACGATCGAATCGGCCAGCGGCGGGATCGGGTCGTGGTCGTGGATGTCGGTCGGCGCGGGGGCATCGGCGTCGCGCATCTTCCAGGCATGGATGCGCCGGTGCGCCTGCTGCATGAACTGGTGGAAGTGCAGGCGCTTCTTCCGCGGCACCTGGGCCGATTCGAAGAACAGGTCCATCAGCATGGACTTCCCGCGCCCGACCTCGCCCACCAGGTAGAGGCCCATGGGCGTGCCGGCGGGGGCTTCCTCGGTCGCCTTGCGGCGGAAGAAGCGGCCAAGGAAGCCGCGCGTGTCGGGCGGTTCGCTGCGCGGGTCGTAGCCGCGGGTGCGCCGCCAGAGGTCCTGCAGCTTCTCGGCCGCGAGTTCCTGCGCCGGGTCGGCGGTGATGCTGCCGGCCGCGATCAGCGCGCGCAGCGCCGGCAGGGGGCCTTCGGAGAATGGGGCGGTGGCCGGACCCGGCCCGTGGCCGGGCATGGCGTCCGGTGGTGGCGTCATGGCGGCGCAGGCTTAGCCCGCGCCGTGCCGCGCGACAACCGCCGCCCGGGTCATGCGCCGACACCGCAGGCTCGGCGCCAGACGGATCGAGGCGAGCCTCGATCCGGGAGCGCGCATGCGCGACCGCGCCCAGACGGCACGCCGCGCCGATTGCGCCAGTGCGCGGCGCGCAAGCCAAGCCGGCGGATGCCGGCGCCCGGCGCTTGACGGTGCATGAAGCCCTCAGTCCCGCTGCGACAGGTAATGCGCCAGCGCGGCGATCTGCGCGTCAGACAGGCCGACCACGGCACCGTTCATTTGCGAGTCGGCGCCCACGCGCTCCCCGTCGCGGTATTCCGCCATGGTGCGGGCAAGGAAGTCCTCGCGCTGCCCGACGATACGCGGCACCTGCTCGCGCCCCGCCAGCGTGGGCGTGTGGCACACCGCGCAGTTGCGCGGGCCGATCAGCGCCTGGCCGGCGGCGAACAGCGCCGGGTCGCGCGCCCGGCGGTCGTCCGGCGGGCCGGGCGGCAGCGAGGCGAAATAGGCGGCCAGGTCCTCGATCTCGCGGTCCGGCAGGCCCTGGGCGAAGGCCAGCATGGCCGGCACATGGCGCAGCCCCTCGCGGAACAGGATCATCTGCGTGGTGATGAACAGCGCCGGCTGGCCGGCGAGCGAGGGAATGCCCTCGGTCTGGCTGCGCCCGTCCGCGCCGTGGCAATTGGCGCAGCGATGCGCCGCGAGGTCCGCCCCGCGCGCGACATCCTGCGCGGCGGCGGAAAAGGCGGCGGCGGCGCCGAACAGCGCCGCCGCCAGAAGTCCCGCCAGCCTCACTGGCGATAGGTGATGCGGTAGATCGCGCCCATCTGCTCGCCGGAGACGAGCATCGAGCCGTCGCGCAGCACATGCACCTCGGCCGGGCGGTCGGCGAAGCGCTGGTTGGCGTCGTCGCGCAGGCCGGTGAGGAAGTCCTCGACCCGCGTAACGTTGCCCTGCGCGTCCAGGTGCGCGACCACCACGTCGTAGCCGGACAGGCGTTCGCGGTTCCACGAGCCGCGCCGCGCGATGAAGATCTGGTTGCGGTACTGCTCGGGGAACATGGTGCCGGTGTAGAAGCGCATGCCGAGCACCGCGGTATGCGGGCCGAGCAGCGCCGCGGGCTGCGAGAACTCGGAGCAGTTGCGGCCCTGGTTGTACTGCGGGTCGGCCCAGCTGCCGAGGCAGTAGGGGAAGCCGAAATCCTCGCCGCTGCGGCGCACGCGCAGCAGCGAATCCTCGGGCGTGTCGTTGCCGGCCCAGTCGCGGCCGTGGTTGGTCGCCCACAATTCGCGCGTCACCGGGTGATGCGCCATGCCGACGGAATTGCGCACGCCGCGCGCCTCGATGCGTCGGCCGGAGCCATCGGGGTTGAAGGAGACCAGCAGCGCGAACTTGTCGCGGTCGGTGTCGCAGACGTTACAGTTCACGCCCACGTTCATGTAGATGCGCCCGTCGGGGCCGAGGGTCGCGAACTTCCAGTGGTGATTGCCGCCGTGCTCCTGCTCGGTCGGCAGGCCATACGCGGCGGTGAGATCCACTGGCGCGGGCGGATTGTCGAGGTTCGCCTCGATGTTGTCGTAGCGCAGCACCCGATTGACCGCGAAGACATAGAGACTGTTGCCGATCATCACGAGGCCGCTCGGCTGCGCCAGGCCCTGCAGGAGCGTGCGCGTGCGCGTCGTCCCGTCCGGGTTGCGCGTGATGGCATAGACGCGCCCGATCGCGCGCGTGCCGGCGAACAGCGTGCCGTTCGGCCCTTCTGCGATGGCGCGCACGCCCGGGATGCCGTGCGCGAAGACCTCGGCATGGAAGCCCGGCGGCAGGCGGATGGCGCCGACCGGCACCTGGTCGGGTGGTGTCACGGTCAGGCGCGCGGCATGCGGCGCCAGCGTCGAGCCCTCCGGCCGGCCGACGGCCCAGCCGGGCACCGGGGCGGGCGCCTGCTGCGCGAGCACCGGTGCCGAGACGAGCGCGGCGGCGAGGCCGAGCAGGATGCGTCTTCTGGACATGTATCTTCTCTCCCTGGTCGCCTGCTCTGCGCGGGCGGGCGGGGCATGGAAGAACGGAATCCACGCCCCTGCAAGCAGGGGTTGCAGGCCCTGCCCCTGGACGGCGGCGCGGGCCCGGCGGAGTGTCGCTGCATGGTGGGACTTCTCGAGGCGTTGCCGCCGACCGGCGCGCTGCTCGGCATTGCGGGTGCGGCGGTGGCGGGCGGCGTCTCGCGCGGCTTCTCGGGCTTCGGCGCGGCGCTGGTCTTCGTCCCTCTGGCCTCGGCGGCGGTCGGGCCGCGCACGGCGGTGCCGGTGCTGGCGCTGATGGAATGCTTGGCCTGCCTGGTCTTCCTGCCCAATGCCTGGCGCCACGCGGCGCGGGGCGAGGTGGCGGCGATGTCAGCGGGCGCGATCTGCGCGGTGCCGCTGGGCGCGCTGATCCTCGCCTCCAGCGACCCGGTCGCGCTGCGCTGGGTCATGACCGGGCTGGTCTTTGTTGCGGTGGCGGTGCTGGCCTCGGGGCTGCGCTACCGCGGCGGCGCGTCGGTGCCGCTGACCCTGGGCGTGGGCGCGGCGGGCGGGCTGATGAGCGGCACGGCGATGCTGGGTGGCGTTCCGCCGGCGGTGTTCTGGCTGGGGCGCGACGCGCCGGCGGTGGTCGTACGCGCCAACATGAACCTGTACTTCGCCATCCTGACCGTGGCGGTGACCGCCGCCTTCCTTTGGCGCGGGCTGGTGGGCACGCAAACCGTCTGGTTCGCGCTGGCCGCGGCCCCGGCCTATGGCGCCGGGCTCCGGGCCGGGGCGCTGCTGTTCGCGCGCTCCAGCGAGACGGGGTTCCGCCTCGCCGGCATCGCGCTGATCCTGGTTGCCGCGGTGCTCGGGATGCCGCTGTGGGACGCCCTCACGGGCCGATGATTCGCGCCGCCGCGACGATGGCGGCGATGCGGTCATTGCCGGTGGCGCCTCCCTCGACAGCCGCCACGGCCTTCGCTTCCGCCGCGCGCACGGCGGCGAGGCGCTCGAGCACCGCCTGCGCGCGGTCGAGCGGCACCACCACCACGCCATCGGCGTCGCCCACGATGATGTCACCGGGCCGCACATGCTGGCCGCCGAGGGTAACCGGCGCGCCCACCACGCCCGGCCCGTTCGCAGCCGGCGAGGCCGGCATGATGCCGGCGGCGAACAGCGGCAGGCCGGTGGCGACGATGCCCGCGCGGTCGCGCGCCAGCCCATCGGTCACGAAGGCGGCGATGCCCTTGTTGCGCATCATGCCGGCGACGATGTCGCCGACCACGGCGGTGCCGGCGTAGGCATCGTTCGCGACGACGACGACGTCGCCGGGCTGCGCCTCCGCCAGCGCGCCGTACACGCCGACCACGTCGGCCGGGTAGGACAGCGCGGTCAAGGCCGGGCCGACGAAGGCGGCGTTGTCCGGATCCATTGGCTTGATGCGGTAGTCCAGCGCGCCGCGGCCATCCATCGCATCCACCAGGTGCGAGGTCTGCGCGCCGCGGAAGGCCTCGACCAGCGCCGGGTCGGGGCGCGCATGGCCGCGATGGATGGTGAGCATGGGCGGGTTGTCGAGCATGGCGCGGTCCTCGCGTGGTGCCGGGATGGGGCGGCGGCGTTGCGCGTCGATGCTTGCGCGCGCGGCGGTGCCAGTCCAGCCGGGGCGGTCCGGCTCAACGCCGCCAGCGCAGCACGGCCGCGGCGGCGATCTGCAGCGCGAGCGCCGCCGCCCCCACGGTCCAGTCGCCGCCGAGGTCCCGCAGCAGCCCGAAGATCGCCGGGGCGAAGGCGTAGAAGCCCTGGTTCACCGCGGTGATCATCGCCACCACCGCGCCCACCTGCGCCGCCGGCCATTCCGCCTGCGCGATCAGCGGCGGCAGCGAGAGCAGGTTGCCCAGGCCGAGGCCGAACAGCACGCAGGAGAGCACCAGCAGCGGCGCGCTGGTCCCCGCCGCTGCCAGCAGCGCGACCGATCCGGCCGCCTGCACCAGGAAGTTCAGGGCCGCGGCGCCGCGGCGGCTGGCACCCGGCGGCAGCAGCCAGCCGGCCGCGCTGCGCCCGAGCACGGCGCAGACGGTGGCGAGGCTCAACGCCCAGCCTGCCCCGGCCTCGCCCAGCGCGGGCGCCATCACGGAGAAGAGCTGCGACAGCAGCCCCATCTGCCCCACCATGCCGAGGGCGAAGGCCAGCGACAGGCTGCGGAAGGCGGGTTGCGACCACAGCGACCCGGCGGCGGCGCCGGCCCCCCGGCCGGATGCGGCGCGCTGCACCTCGGCGCCATCCAAGTGCTGGCCGAGCATGGCCGGGTCCGGCGCGAACCAACGCCCCGCCACCGGCCAGAGCACCGCAATCCCGGTCGCCCCGATCGCCATCGCCGCGGGGGCGAATCCGATGCCGGCGATCAGCGCCGCCCAGAGCGGCACGAAGACGATCCCGCCCATCGAGGCGCCGTTGTAGGCCATGGCGAGGGCCGCCGGCCGCCGCCGGTCGAACCAGCGGCTGATGATGGCGTTGATGGCGGTGCCGCTGGTCATGGCCCAGCCCGCCCCGGTCAGCAGCGCCGCGGGCACCAGCCAGGCGGGCGACGGGGCCAGCGCCCAGGCGGCCGCGCCGGCGGCTGAGAGCACGAGGCCCGCGCGCAGCATGGCGACCAGGCCGAAGCGCGCCTGGACGGCCGGCAGCCGCGCCACGAGCACGGCGCTGACGAGGAAATGCAGGGTGATGGCGCCCGAGACGGCCGCCACCGACCAGCCGCGCCCCGCGCTCAGCGCCTGCAGCCACACGCCGGGGCCGTAGAAGCCGATGCCCCAAGCGAAAGCTGCCAGCGCGAAGGCCGCCCAGACCACCTGCCAGCCGAAGAAGCGTTCCCCCATTCCGACGAGCCTGCCACGGATCGGCGCCTTGGGCGCGTTTTCCGCCGCGCGCTCGGTTGCGGTGCGGCAAACCCTATGTTAAGCGCGCGCCGCCGCCGGGAACGCCGTCCCGCGCGGCCATGACCCTTGGCGCGTTCGCCGGAACACGCCGCACAACAGGACCCGGATCGCTCGTGGCTGCCGAGACCATCCAGACCGTCTCCCCCTCCTCCCCGAGCCCGGTCGGCGCCGCCTCGCGCTATGCGCTCGCGCTGCTGGGCCTGGCGGACGACCTGCGCCAGGGCGAGCCCGGCGCGGTGGACCGCATCGCCCATGACCTCGAGGAAGTGCTTGCGCTGTGGCGCGATGACGCGGATTTCCGCAGCTTCATCGCCGACCCTCGGCTGGACGGCGTGAAGCAGCGTGCTGGCATGTTCGCGATCCTGGACCGCATCAAGACCGGCACCGAGGTGCGCAACCTGGTCGGCGTGATGATCGTGAATCGCCGCCTGGCCGCGCTGCCTGCCGTGGCGCAGGCCTTCGGCGCGTTGCTCGCGGTGCGCCGCGGCCAGCAGACGGCCGACATCGTCACCGCCCATCCGCTCAACGACACGCAGCGCGCGCAGATCGTGGCCCGCCTGACCGAGGCCGGACATTCCGGCGTGCGCCTGTCCGAGAGCGTCGATCCGTCCATCCTGGGCGGGCTGATCGTGAAGATCGGCTCGCGCCTTTACGACAACAGCATCAAGTCAAAGCTGCAGCGCCTGCAGTACGCGATGAAAGGGGCCGCCTGACCATGGATATCCGTCCTGCCGAGATCTCGGAGATCCTGAAGGCGCAGATCGCCGGCTTCGACGCCGAGGCGAACGTGGCCGAGGTCGGCACCGTGCTGACCGTGGGCGACGGCGTGGCGCGCGTCTATGGCCTGCAGAACGTGATGTCCGGCGAGCTGGTGGAGTTCCCCGCCGCCGGCATCCGCGGCATGGCGCTGAACCTCGAGGTCGACAATGTCGGCGTCGTGATCTTCGGCGACGACAAGAACATCCGCGAGGGCGACACCGTCTCCCGCACGAAGTCCATCGTGGACGTGCCGGTGGGCAAGGGGCTGCTGGGCCGCGTGGTCGATGCGCTGGGCAATCCGATCGACGGTAAGGGGCCGCTGACGGACGTGACGCGCACCCGCGTCGAGGTGAAGGCGCCGGGCATCATTCCGCGCAAGTCCGTGCATGAGCCCATGCAGACCGGAATCAAGGCGATCGACAGCCTGATCCCGATCGGGCGCGGCCAGCGCGAGCTGATCATCGGCGACCGCCAGACCGGCAAGACGGCGGTGATCGTGGATACGATCATCAACCAGAAGCCGATCAACGCCTCCGGCGACGAATCGAAGAAGCTGTACTGCATCTATGTCGCGGTGGGGCAGAAGCGCTCCACCGTGGCCCAGCTCGTGAAGACGCTGGAGGAGCAGGGCGCGCTCGAGTACTCGATCATCGTCGCGGCCACCGCTTCCGACCCGGCGCCGATGCAGTTCCTCGCACCCTACTCGGGCTGCGCCATGGGCGAGTTCTTCCGCGACAACGGCATGCACGCGGTCATCTTCTACGACGACCTGTCGAAGCAGGCGGTGGCCTACCGCCAGATGTCGCTGCTGCTGCGCCGTCCGCCGGGGCGTGAGGCCTATCCGGGCGACGTGTTCTACCTGCATTCGCGTCTGCTCGAGCGCGCGGCGAAGATGAACGACGACTTCGGCGCCGGTTCGCTGACCGCGCTGCCGGTCATCGAGACGCAGGCGGGCGACGTGTCGGCCTATATCCCGACCAACGTCATCTCCATCACCGACGGGCAGATCTTCCTGGAGACCGAGCTCTTCTACAAGGGCATCCGCCCGGCCGTGAACGTCGGCCTGTCGGTGTCCCGCGTGGGCTCGGCGGCGCAGATCAAGGCGATGAAGCAGGTCGCGGGCAAGATCAAGCTCGAGCTCGCGCAGTACCGCGAGATGGCGGCCTTCGCGCAGTTCGCCTCGGACCTCGATGCCACGACGCAGGCGCTGCTGGCGCGCGGCGCGCGGCTGACCGAGCTGCTGAAGCAGCCGCAGTACAAGCCGGTGCCGGTCGAGGAGCAGGTGATCTCCCTGTTCGCGGGCACGCGCGGCTACCTGGACCGCATCACGGTGGCGCAGGTGGGCGAGTTCGAGCGCCGGCTGCTGGCCGACCTCAAGGCGCGTTCGCCCGACATCGTGGAGGCGATCCGCACCGACCGCGAGATCAAGAAGCCGACCGAGGACAAGCTGGTCGCCTTCCTCGACGATTTCGCGAAGTCCTTCGGCTGACCTGAGGCCCGCGCGGAGAGCGACCCATGCCCAGCCTCAAGAGCCTGCGCAACCGGATCAACAGCGTGAAGTCCACGCGCAAGATCACGCAGGCCATGAAGATGGTGGCCGCGGCGAAGCTGCGCCGCGCCCAGCAGCGCGCCGAGGCCGCACGCCCCTATGCCGAGCGGATGGAGCGCATGCTCGCCTCGCTCGGTGCGGCGGTGGCGGGCCAGCCGGACGCGCCGCGGCTGCTGGTGGGAACCGGCGGCGACGCCGTGCAGCTGCTGGTGGTGATCTCGGGCGATCGCGGCCTGGCCGGCCCCTTCAACACCAATATCGGCCGCTTCGCGCGCAACCGCATCCGTGAGCTCGAGGGCCAGGGAAAGACGGTCAAGATCCTGGCCGTCGGGCGCAAGGGTGCGACCTTCCTCAAGCGGGAATTCGGGTCGCGCTTCGTTGCGGAGATCTCCTTCGCCGGCAAGAAGAACGTGGGCTTCGAGGATGCGGCCGAGGTCGCGGCGAAGATCACCGGCATGCTCGAGGATGGCGAGTTCGACGTCTGCGCGCTGCTCTACAACCGCTTCAAGAACGTCATTTCGCAGACTCCCTCCGAGCAGCAGCTGATCCCGGCCGCTGTGCCGGAGGCCGAGGACGACGCCGCAGGCGGGCCGCAGCCTCAATACGAATACGAGCCGACCGAGGAGGAGATCCTCGCCGCGCTCCTGCCGCAGAACCTGGCCGTGCAGATCTATCGCGCGATCCTGGAGACCAACGCCGGCTTCTACGGAAGCCAGATGACGGCGATGGACAATGCGACGCGCAACGCCGGTGAGATGATCAACAAGCTCACCCTCAACTACAATCGCACCCGCCAGGCCAACATCACCAAGGAGCTGATCGAGATCATCTCCGGCGCGGAGGCTGTGTGATGGCGCGTGCACCGAAGAAGAAGTCCGATGCCGCCGAGGCGGCGCCGATCGAGCAGGGGATTGCCATCGTGAAGAACAATGTCGGCAAGGTCACGCAGGTGCTGGGCGCCGTCGTGGACGTGCAGTTCCCGCAGGACCTGCCCAACATCCTGAACGCCCTGCACACCAAGGTCGAGGACCGCACCCTCGTGCTCGAAGTGGCGCAGCACCTGGGCGAGCGCACGGTGCGTACCATCGCCATGGACACCACCGACGGCCTGGTGCGCGGCACGGAAGTGGTCGACACCGGCGCGGGCATCTCGGTGCCGGTCGGTCCGGCCACCCTGGGGCGCATCCTGAACGTGATCGGCGAGCCGATCGACGAGCGCGGTCCGGTGAATGCCGAGAAGTCCTACACCATCCACCGTGATGCGCCGTCCTTCGACGAGCAGGCGACCTCCGCCGAGATTCTCGTGACGGGCATCAAGGTGATCGACCTGCTGGCCCCCTACCTGAAGGGCGGCAAGATCGGCCTGTTCGGCGGCGCCGGCGTGGGCAAGACCGTGACCATCCAGGAACTGATCAATAACGTCGCCAAGGCGCATGGCGGCGTGTCGGTCTTCGCCGGGGTGGGCGAGCGCACCCGCGAAGGCAACGATCTGTACCACGAGATGGTCGATGCTGGCGTCATCAAGCTGGGCGAGGGCACGACCGAGGGCTCCAAGGTGGCGCTGGTCTATGGCCAGATGAACGAGCCGCCGGGCGCTCGCGCGCGCGTGGCGCTGTCGGGCCTGTCGATCGCGGAATACTTCCGCGACGAGCAGGGGCAGGACGTGCTGTTCTTCATCGACAACATCTTCCGCTTCACCCAGGCGGGCGCCGAGGTGTCGGCGCTGCTGGGCCGTATCCCGTCCGCGGTGGGCTACCAGCCCACGCTCGCCACCGACATGGGCGCGCTGCAGGAGCGCATCACCTCCACCAAGAAGGGGTCGATCACCTCGGTGCAGGCGATCTACGTGCCGGCGGACGACCTGACCGACCCGGCCCCGGCAACGTCCTTTGCGCACCTGGATGCGACGACGGTGCTCAACCGCTCGATCGCGGAGCTGGGCATCTTCCCGGCGGTGGATCCGCTCGACTCGACGTCGCGCGCCATGGACCCGCGCATCGTCGGCGACGACCACTACAATACCGCCCGCGAAGTGCAGAAGATCCTGCAGACCTACAAGTCGCTGCAGGACATCATCGCCATCCTGGGCATGGACGAGCTGTCGGAGGAGGACAAGCTGATCGTGGCGCGCGCGCGCAAGATCCAGCGTTTCCTATCGCAGCCCTTCCACGTGGCCGAGGTCTTCACCGGTTCGCCCGGCGTCTTCGTGAAGCTGGAGGACACGATCCGGTCCTTCGCCGCGATCTGCAGGGGCGAGTACGACCACCTGCCGGAAGCGGCCTTCTACATGGTCGGCACGATTGAAGAAGCCGTGAAGAAGGCGGAAGGGTTGAAGGCGGCGGCGTAGCGGCGCCTTCAATCGAGAGAGTTTGTTTGGCCCTCAGACGCCGGGCGACGGCCATCCGGCCGCCTTGGCTTTCGCCGCATCGCTGGCGCGCCTGGGGGCCGGCCTTATGGGCGGCGCCGGCCGCTGTGCGGCCGGATCCGGTCAGGGCGTGTTACCGCGGTGCGGGCGCGCCGCGTGTGATAGTGGTTCGCGCCGGTCGTTTGGCGTCGCCTTGATGTCGTAGGGGTTTGCACGGATGGCCACCTTCCAGCTCGAATTCGTCTCCCCGGAGAAGCTGCTGCTCTCGCGCCCGGTGGAGATGGCCCTGCTGCCCGCCGCCGATGGCCAGATGGGCGTGCTGCCCGGCCATGCGCCGATGATCGTCGCCCTGCGCGGCGGCGTGATCTCGGTGCGCGAGGGTGGCGTCGAGACCGAAAGCCTCTTTGTCCCCGGTGGCTTCGCCGAGATCACCCCCACGCGGGTGACCGTCCTGGCGGACGAGGCGACGCCCGTCGCCCAGCTGTCGCGCAACGAGGCCGAGCAGCGCATCACCGCGGCCGAGAAGGTGCTCGCCGAGCTGAACGCCGAAGGCGCCACGCCAGAAAAGCGCGAGGCTGCGATGGCGCGCGTGCTGGCGGCGCGGGCCATGCTGGCGGCCGCACAGTCCGCCTGAAGACCTGCCGTCACGGCCCGTCCGCGCCGTGCGTCCATCGCCGCCGCGCCCAATTCCGGTTGGCCCAGGCCCCGACGATCTACGCAGGTGACTTGGCCGCGTCGTGCGGGGCGCGACCCTGCTCGCCACGACAGAGAGCCTGGAGCGGGTGGCCAGGACCTTCCGTCCATCCGGCGCGGTCGCGTGATCCGCTCCGACGGCGGCTCCGGGCGGCGCGGCCGCCGCGCGGATGCCATGGCGCGTCCCCCGCGAAGCGTTGCCGCCGGAGCGCGCTGCCGGGGCAATCGGTCGCCGCGCCTTGAAACCGCCACGCCGGCACCGAAGATTGGCCGCGGCCCGTTGCGCTGTCCGACCTTAGTCCGCCCGAGGGAGTTCCCATGAAGCACTGGAATATCGACGAGGTGGGCTGGGATCGCTTCGACCGGTCGAAGGTCGATCCCGAGATCGTGCCGCTGGTGAAGGCGGCCGCGATGGTCGAGCGCAACGCGGCGGACTACGTGACCTACCTCTCGCGCGTGTTCCGCGACGACCCCGATTTCCGCGCCGCGGCCGAACACTGGGGCGTGGAGGAAACGCAGCATGGCGACGCACTCGGCCGTTGGGGCGAACTGGCCGATCCGGGCTGGGACTTCCAGGCGGCCTTCGCGCGCTATCGCGCCGGCTACCAGGTGCAGCTCGACGCAGATGCCTCGATTCGCGGGTCGCGCAGCGGCGAGCTCATCGCGCGCTGCATGGTCGAGACCGGCACCTCCTCCTACTACAGCGCGCTGGGCGAGGCGACGCAGGAGCCCGCGCTGAAGCAGGTCTGCAGGCTGATCGCCGCCGACGAATACCGGCACTTCAAGCTGTTCTACGACCATCTCAAGCGCTACCTGGCGCGCGAGAACCTGTCCTTCCCGCGCCGGCTGCGCGTGGCCTTGGGCCGCATTGGCGAGAGCGAGGACGACGAGCTCGCCTTCGCCTTCCACTGCGGCAACGAGCCCGAGGGGACGCCCTACGACCATGACCGCTGCATCAGCGGCTACATGGGGCGTGCGATGGGCTTCTACCGTTTCCACCACATCGAGCGCGGCATGGGCATGATCTTCAAGTCGATCGGGCTCGAGCCGCGCGGGCGCATGGCCGATATCGCGGCGAAGGGCGCCTGGCGCCTGCTGCAATGGCGGCGCGAGCGCTACCGCCAGGCGTTGCGACGGGCGGTGAACGAGAATGCCGGCGCCCCGGCCGCCGCGGCATGATGCGGCGGACGCCCTGCACCTGAACAACCGGTAAGCTTCCTGCGATTCCTGCCCGCCACGGGTCGAATCGCCCGGAGCCGGCTTGGTCCCCTGGCCGCTTTCCTGGCATTGCGCCGGGATTGAGAAAAAAATTCGGGCCGGCCTCATTTTTCCCTTTGCGCGCCGGGGCGGGGGGCCTATACGCCGCGACAGACGCAGTACGCACGTGCCTCTGGCCCCCGGCCCCAACCCGGCCAAAGGGTTTACGCAACGACGTCAAGCGTTCTGGCAACCCCGTCCGGCGTCAGCCGGGCGGCCAACTTGGTCGCTGGTTCGTTCGACCGTTTCGTCAACCTAGGGCCGTCGCCTGGACAGGCGGCCCACCGGAGCCTGGAAAGGTGCGGCGATGACCCCGAAGATCGCTGAGTATCTGCGCGACCACGCGCCCGCGACGCCGTGCCTCGTCCTCGACGTGGACCGGGTGGAGCAGAACTACCGGCGCCTCAAGGCGGCGCTGCCGCTCGCGCGCGTCTACTACGCCGTGAAGGCGAACCCGGCCTCGCCGATCCTGCAGCGGCTGACCGTCCTTGGATCGTCCTTCGATGCCGCGTCCTGGGAGGAAATCCAGGCCTGCCTCGCCGCCGGTGCGCTGCCTGGCGCGATCTCCTACGGCAATACGGTGAAGAAGGTCTCGGCCATCCGTGCGGCGCATGAGGCGGGCGTGACCATGTTCGCCTTCGACAGCGAGGCGGAGCTGCTCAAGATCGCCCGCAACGCCCCCGGCGCGCGCGTCTATTGCCGCATCCTGGTGAAGAACGAGGGCGCGGAATGGCCGCTCAGCCGCAAGTTCGGCTGCGAGCTGGACATGGCGCGCGACCTGATGGTGCAGGCCGGCGAGCTCGGCCTCGACCCCTATGGCATCTCCTTCCATGTCGGCAGCCAGCAGACCAGCACGGCGGCCTATGAAGGGGCGATCGCGCGCGTCGCCATGCTGTTCACCGACCTCAAGGAGGCCGGGGTGAAGCTGCGCATGGTCAACCTGGGCGGCGGCTACCCGGTGCGCTACCGCGCCGAGGTCCCGGGCATCGACGATTTCGGCACCGCCATCATGGGCGCGATGACCCAGCATTTCGGCAACGACCTGCCGGAGATGCTGATCGAGCCCGGCCGCTTCATGGTGGGCGACGCCGGCGTGGTCAGCAGCGAGGTCGTGCTCGTCTCCCGCAAGGGCAAGGACGATCCGGTGCGCTGGGTCTACCTGGACATCGGCCGCTTCGGCGGCCTTGCGGAGACCGAGGGCGAGGCGATCAAATACGCCCTCCGCACGCCGCATGATGGCGGCGCGGACGGCCCGGTCACCATCGCGGGCCCGACCTGCGACAGCACCGACACGCTGTACGAGAAGTCGAACTACCGCCTGCCTCTGGCGCTCGACTGCGGCGACCGGGTCGAACTGCTCTCGACCGGGGCCTATGTGACGACCTATGCGTCGCAGGCCTTCAACGGCTTCCGGCCGCTGGCGGAGCATTACATCTGACGCTCGGGCGGCGGGCGCGCGCCGTCCCAGCGGCGCGCCTGCGCGCCATGCGCTGACGGTCGGGGCGCCGCCGCCCTCTGCGCGCCCGGATCGCGGCCAGGCCGCGATCCGTTTTCTGGCGCCTTCCTCGGACGGCAGGCATGCTGTGGCGCCACGCACGGATCCGCCGGCATGGCTGCGCTCGGCACAGCCGATCCCCGCCATCGGGCATGGCAGTCTCCCCATGCCCGGGGTGCCCGATGCTTTTCCTTTCCATGCCGCCAAGGACCGGATAGGCTGCGGCCATGGACAGCATTGACCGGAACATATTGGTCGCGCTCCAGCATGACGGGGCCGCCGGCCTCGCGGAACTCGCCAAGGTCGCCGGACTATCCGTCTCCGCCACCGCCGAGCGCGTCAAGCGGCTCGAGGAACGCGGCACGATCCGCGGCTGGCGCGCCGACCTCGACCCCGCCGCCGTCGGCTGCCCGCTGCTCGCCTGGGTCTTCGTGGCACTCCGCCCGGCCACCACCGACCAGAAGTTCCGCGAGGCCCTGCTGCCGCTCGAATCGGTGCTGGAATGCCACGCGGTTTCGGGCGCCTGGTCCTACCTGCTCAAGCTGCGCGTCGCGAGCCTCGCCGAGCTTGAGGCCTTCGTCGCGAGCGAATTGCGCCGCCGCGGCGGGGTCGAGCGGACCGAGACCATCCTGGCGCTGGCGACGCTCAAGGAAACCGCCATCCTCCCCGTCGCCCCGGCCGACGACGAGGAAGAGTGACGGGGGCACCCCGGCTGGTGCAGGCTGCCGACATGAGTCGCCGCCAGCTGGAGGTCACCCCCGACCTGCTGCTTCGCGCCTATGGCGCGGGCGTCTTCCCGATGGCCGAGAGCCGGCAGTCCGAGCGGTTGTATTGGCTCGACCCCGCGCTGCGCGGCGTGCTGCCCATCGATGCCGGGTTCCACCTGCCGCGGCGGCTGAAGCGCACGGCGCTGTCCGGCCGCTTCGCCGTGACGGCGGACCAGGACTTCGCCGGCGTGATCCGCGGCTGCGCCGAACCGGCGCCGGGGCGGATGGACACCTGGATCAACCCCGAGATCGAACGCCTGTTCATCGCATTGCACGCGCGCGGTGCCGCGCATTCCGTCGAGACCTGGCAGGAGGGACGCCTGGTCGGCGGCCTCTATGGCGTGGCGCTCGGCGGCGCCTTCTTCGGGGAGAGCATGTTCTCCCGCGTAACCGATGCCTCGAAGGTCGCGCTTGTGCACCTGGTCGCGCGGCTCAGGCTGTGCGGCTTCGTGCTGCTCGACACGCAGTTCCTCACCACCCACCTGGCACGCTTCGGCGCGGTCGAGATCCCGAAGGCCGAGTACAAGCGGCGCCTTACGGATGCGCTCGAGGTGCCGGCGCGCTGGCATGCCGACATGCCCGCGGCGGTCGTCGCCGAGGAGATCCGCGCCCTGCGGGAGGGCGGCTGAAGCGCGCTACCGGATCAGCCCGGACATCGGGCTCGACGCATCGGCCTGGTAGTTCACCGGCATGCGCCCCGCGAGGAAGGCGTTGCGCCCGGCCTCCACCGCCGCCTTCATCGCCACCGCCATGCGCACCGGGTCCCGGGCGTGCGCGATGGCGGAATTCAGCAGCACCGCGTCGCAGCCCAGCTCCATGGCCTTTGCCGCATCGGAGGCCGTCCCGATCCCGGCATCGACCAGCACCGGCACCTTCGCCTGCTGCTTGATGGAGCGGATCATGAAGGGATTGGTCAGTCCCAGCCCCGAGCCGATCGGCGCGCCGAGCGGCATGATCGCCACACAGCCCATGTCTTCCAGCTTGCGCGCCGCGACGGGGTCGTCGGCGCAATAGACCATCACCTCGAACCCATCGGCGATCAGGGCGCGCGCGGCTTCCAGCGTGCCTTCCATGTCCGGATACAGGAAGGGCGGCGGGCCAAGAACTTCCAGTTTCACCAGGTTCCACCCGCCCGCCTCGCGCGCCAGGCGCAGCGTGCGCACGGCGTCGTTCGCGGTGTGGCAGCCGGCGGTGTTCGGCAGGTAGGTGTAGCGCGTGGGTGGGACAAAATCCTGCAGCATGGGCGCGGACGGATCGGACAGGTTCACCCGCCGCACCGCGACAGTGACGATCTCGGCGCCCGAGGCCTCGATCGCCGCCGCGGTCTCCTCAAGTGACTTGTAGCGCCCGGTACCCACGATCAGGCGCGAGCGGAAGCGCCGGCCGGCGACCTCCCAGCTGTCATCCGCGGCGGGAACGCCATCCATGCTCTCAGCCTCCGCCGATGAAGTGCACGATCTCAAGCCGGTCGCCCGCGGTGAGTGCCACGCTGTCGTACGTGGAGCGCGGCACGATCTCCTCGTTGCGCTCGACCGCGACCTTGCGCGTGTCGAGGCCGATGGTCCGCAGCAGGGCGGCGACGGTGTCGCCGGGGGCGATGTCGCGGGCTTCCCCGTTCACGGTGATGGCGATGCGGCTTCTCATGGCTGGGCGGAATGTGGCGAAGCCGGGGGGGGCCCGCAAGGCGGGGGGGCGCATGGCTGGCCAGACCCCCGCTTGCCCCCCGGAAACCCCCCGTGCTAGCCCATGCGGCCCTTGCACCGGGAAACGCCCGTGACCCCGCCTCTGATCGCCGTGCTGAACGGCCCGAACCTCAACATGCTCGGCGTCCGCGAACCGGAGAAATACGGTTCCTCGACGTTGGATGACGTGGAGGCGCTCTGCGCCGAAACGGCGGAGGAATTCGGCCTGGCGATCGACTTCCGCCAGACCAATTCGGAGGGCGAGCTGGTGACCTGGGTGCAGGAATGCCGTGGCCGGGCCGCGGGCATCATCATCAACCCCGCAGGCTACACCACCACCTCGATCGCGGTCATGGACGCACTGCTGGCGGTCGGCCTGCCGGTGATCGAGGTGCACATCACGAACATCCACCGCCGGGAGGAATTCCGGCACCACAGCTTCATCTCGAAGGCGGCGACCGGCGTGATCTGCGGGCTTGGCGTGCAGGGCTATGCGCTGGCCATGCGCGCGATGGCGGACCTGGTCGAGCAGGACGGGGAATGATGGGCAACTTCATCCAATTCGACGCCGCCGCGATCCGCGAGCTGGCGCAGATCCTGCGCGAGACGGATCTCACCGAGATCGAGCTGGTGGACAAGGACGCGCGGCTTCGCGTGGTGCGCCAGTCGGTGATCGCGGCACCGGCGGCGACGCAGGTGACCGTGACGGCGCCGGCCGCGGCCGCGCCTGCCGCCGCCCCCGCCATCGTGGCCGAGGCGCTGGACGCCGACCACCCCGGCGCGGTGACCAGCCCGATGGTGGGCGTGGCCTACATGTCGCCCGAACCGAACGCCGCACCCTTCGTGACCGTGGGGTCGAAGGTCGCGCAGGGCCAGACTCTGCTGCTGATCGAGGCGATGAAGACCTACAACCAGATCAAGGCAACGCGCGCGGGAACCGTGACGCGCATCCTGGTCGAGAGCGGCACGCCCGTCGAATACGGCGAGCCCCTGATGATCGTCGAATAGGTTGGCCTATCCCATGTTCGGCAAGGTCCTGATCGCCAACCGCGGCGAGATCGCGCTGCGCGTCCATCGCGCCTGCCAGGAGATGGGCATCCGCACCGTGGCCGTGCATTCCACCGCGGATGCCACCGCGATGCATGTGCGCCTGGCCGATGAGAGCGTGTGCATCGGCCCGCCGGCGGCGCGCGATTCCTACCTGAATGTCGCGGCCATCCTGTCGGCGGCGACCATCACCGGCGCGGACGCGGTGCATCCGGGCTACGGCTTCCTGAGCGAGAACGCGCGCTTCGCGGAAATGGTGGAAGCGCATGGGCTGAAGTTCATCGGCCCCTCTCCCGACCATATCCGCATGATGGGTGACAAGATTGCGGCGAAGGACGCGATGCGGCGCCTGGATGTGCCGCTGGTGCCGGGATCGGCCGGTGCGCTCGACACCTTCGAGGAAGCCCGCGCGGTCGCCGAGCAGGTGAAGTACCCCGTGCTGATCAAGGCTGCCGCCGGCGGCGGCGGGCGCGGCATGAAGGTGGCGCGGTCCGCGGACGAACTCGAGGAAGCCTGGCGCGTCGCGCGCAGCGAGGCCAAGGCCGCCTTCGGCGACGACAGCGTGTACCTGGAAAAGTACCTCGACCGTCCGCGCCACATCGAATTGCAGGTGCTGGCCGACACCCACGGCAACGTCGTGCATTTCGGCGAGCGCGACTGTTCGCTGCAGCGCCGCCACCAGAAGCTGGTCGAGGAAGCGGGCAGCCCTGTCCTGACCGCGGCCGAGCGCGACGAATTGGGCGCGCGCGTGACGGCGGGGCTGTCGAAGCTCGGCTACCGCAACGCCGGCACGCTCGAGTTTCTGTGGCAGGACGGGCAGTTCGCCTTCATCGAGATGAACACGCGCCTGCAGGTCGAGCACCCGGTGACCGAGATGGTCTGCGGCGTCGACCTGGTGAAGGAACAGATCCGCATCGCGGCGGGCGAGCCGCTCGGCTACACGCAGAAGGACATCGCCTTCTCCGGCCATGCGATCGAATGCCGCATCACCGCCGAGGACCCCGACACCTTCGCGCCGAGCCCGGGCCGGGTGAACACCTATCACGCGCCGGGCGGCCTTGGCGTGCGCGTCGATAGCGCGCTGTATTCCGGCTACACCGTGCCGCCGCACTACGACAGCCTTGTCGCGAAGCTGGTGGTGCATGCGCCCACGCGCGCCGAGGCGATCGGGCGCATGCGCCGCGCGCTGGGCGAGATGGTGGTGGCCGGCATCCGCACCACGCTGCCGCTGCACCAGGCGGTGATGGAGGATGCCGAGTTCCAGTCCGGCGACTACACGATCCACTGGCTGGAACGCTTCGTCGCCGGCCGGCAGGGCTGAGGCGGCGTCAGTTCGCCGGGCGCACGCTCATGGCCGTGGTGCGCTCATCCATCCGGGCCTCGTAGGTCAGGCCGCGGCGCGTCGCCCAGAAGTTCACCAGCTGGAACAGCGGGATCATTGCCTGGTGCTCCACGGTCACCATGCGCACCGCATCGCGCAGCATCGCCTCGCGCCGCTCGTCGTCGAGCGTGGCGGCTGCCTGTTCGGTCAGGGTGTCGAGCGCGGCGTTGGAGAAGCGCGAGGAGTTCGATGCGCCGCGGCGGCGCTCGCGGTCGTAGGTGCCGAAGATGTTGACCAGCATGTAGGAGGCCTCGCCTGTCACCGAGCCCCAGCCGCCCATGCGCATGTTGAATTCCTGGCGCGAGGTCCGGGCAGAGTAGGTCGCCCAGGGCAGCGCCTGCACCTCGGTGCGCACGCCGATACGCGTCCACATCTGCGCCACCGCCTGGCAGGTGCGTGCGTCGTTCGGGTAGCGGTCGTTGGGGCAGGAGGCGGTGATGCGGAAGCCCTGCGGGAAGCCTGCTTCCGCCAGCAGCCGGCGGGCACCGTCGGGGTCGTAGGCCGGCACCGGCACGTCCGGGTTGTAGCCGAAGGATCCGGGCGGCAGCCACTGGCCGGTCGGGCGCGCGGTGCCTTCCATCACGCGCTCGGCCAGCGCGGCGCGGTCGATCGCGACCGACATGGCACGGCGCACCCGCACGTCCTGGAAGGGGTTGCGCGGCAGCGCCTGGCCGTTGTTGTCGGTGACCCAGAGCGGGTTCTCGGTGCGGGAATAGTCCGGGATCATGTAGATCAGCCGCAGGCCCTGGATCTCGAACAGGCTGACGCGCGGTTCGCGGCGCAGCCGCGCCAGGTCGGTCGAGGGCACCTGGTCGATCACGTCCACATCGCCTGCCAGGAGTGCGGCGGTGCGCGAGGCGTCGTTGGCGACGAAGCGGTAGGACACCCGCGCCCAGGGCTGCGCGCCGCCCCAGTAGGCATCGTTGCGTGCGAATTCCGTGCGGTCGCCTGAGCGGTAGGAGACCAGGCGGTAGGGCCCGGTGCCGATCGCGGCGGTGCCGGCATTGTACTGCTCGGTCTCGGCCCCCGTGCCGGCATGGCGCGAGATGACCTGGATCGAGGCGAGCTCGACCGGCAGCAGCGGATGCGGGGCGACGGTGTGGAAGCGGATGGTCAGCGGGTCCACCACCTCGACGCGGGTGATGGCGCGGATCAGCCCGGCGAAGGATCCGGGGGAATTGCGCACTGTCGGCACGCGCTCGATCGTGAAGGCCACGTCGTCGGCGCTGAGGTCGCGCCCGTCATGCCACTTCACGCCGGCGCGCAGCCTGAACTCCCAGACCGTCGGTTCCACCGCGCGCCAGGATTCCGCGAGCATGGGGCGCAGCCGCGCCTGCGCGTCGGTCTCGACCAGCCGGTCGAACATGTGCTGGGTGAGGCTGATGTTGGGCGAGGCATTGTAGAAATGCGGGTCGAGCGAGGTGGGCGATCCGCCGATCCCGATGGTGAGGTTCTGTGCCGAGGCATGCGCCGCGCCGGCCGCGATCATTGTGCAGGCAAGCAGTGCGCGGTGTGCGGGCAGGCGTGGCATCGCGGTGTCTCCGGCGTTCAGGGTGGCAGGTGGCGAGCCTAGCGGCGGCCGTGACGGGCTGCTACAACGCGGGCCAGGAAATGCTGCCCGGGAGGCTTGGGATGAAGCGGATGAAGCAGCGGCAGACCGGTGCCGCGACGATGCTCGTGGCGGCGGGCGTGGCACTGGCGGCCGGTCAGGCCGCGGCCCAGACCGCGAATATCGCGGTCGGCGCGCCGGTCACCTCGATCGATCCGCACTACCACCAGCTCTCGCCGAACAACGCGGTCGCCGACATCATCTTCGACCGGCTGGTCAATACCGACCCGCAGTCGCGCAACATCCCGGGCCTTGCGCTGGAGTGGCGGGCGGTCGAACCCACCGTGTGGGAATTCAAGCTGCGCCCCAACGTGCGCTTCCACAACGGCAACGCCTTCACGGCGGACGACGTGGCGTTCACGCTGCAGCGGCTGCCCAACGTGCCGAACAGCCCGTCCTCCTTCGCGGCCTATTCGCGGACCATGTCGCGCATCGAGATCGTCGATCCGCTGACCATCCGCTTCCATACCCCGCAGCCCTATCCGCTGCTGCCGCTCGACATGACGAATGTGCGCATCGTCGACAAGGAGACCGCCGAGAACGCGACGACCGAGGATTTCAACTCGCTGCGCGCGGCGGCCGGCACGGGCCCCTACCGCGCCGTGGCGCACCGCAACGGCGACCGCATCGAGTTCGAGCGGTGGGACGGCTACTGGGGTGAGCGCGCGCCCTTCCAGCGCGTGAACTACCGCATGGTCACCAATGATGCGGCGCGGACCGCGGCCCTGCTCGCCGGGGACGTGGACCTGATCGATCAGGTGCCGACCTCGGATGTCGCGAGGCTGCGCCAGGACCAGCGCGTGCGCCTGGCCGAGCAGGTCGGGCTGCGGCTGATCTTCCTCGGCCTCGACCACCTGCGCCCGGCGAACGAGAATTCGCCCTACGTGACCGATAATGACGGCCGCCCGCTCGGGCGAAACCCGCTGGCCGATGTGCGCGTGCGGCGCGCGCTGTCCATGGCGATCGACCGTCGCGCCATCGTCGATCGCGTGATGGAAGGGGCCGCGGTGCCCGCCAACCAGTTCCTGCCGCAGGGCGTGTTCGGGCATGTCGGCGACCTGCCGGCCATCCCGTACGATCCGGACGGGGCGCGCCGCCTGCTGGCCGAGGCCGGCTACCCGCAGGGCTTCCGCATCCAGCTGAACGGGCCGAACGACCGCTACATCAACGACGCGCGCATCATCCAGGCGATCGGGCAGATGTGGACGCGGATCGGCGTTCGCACCGCGGTCGAGGCGCAGCCCTGGACGACCTTCGTGGGGCGCGCCGGGCGCAGCGAATATTCGTCCTTCCTGATCGGCTGGGGGTCGAACCCGGACGGTTCGCACCCGCTGCGCAACATCCTCGCGACGGTGAACCGCGACCGCGGCTGGGGGGCGTCGAACCGCGGGCGGTATTCCAACCCGCAGGTCGACGCGATGCTGCTGGAATCGCTGTCGGAGCTGAACGAGGCCCGGCGCGGCGAGCTGATCGTGGGCGCGATGCGCATCGCGATGGAGGACGTGGCGGTGGTGCCGATCCACATCCAGACCAACATCTGGGCGACGCGTCGCGGCTTCGAATACACCGCGAGCGTCGAGGAACTGACGCTCGCGCAGAACCTGCGCCCCGCGCCGCGCTGAAGCCGTAGGGAACGCCGGCGATGACTGTCTACCTCGTGCGGCGCCTGATCCAGGCGCTGTTCGTCGTGCTGGCGATGTCCATCATCGTCTTCGTCGGCATCTACGGGATCGGCGACCCGGTCGAGATCCTGATCAGCCCGGACGCCGACCAGATCGAGCGCGAGCGGGCCGTCGCCGCGCTCGGCCTCGACCTGCCGCTGTGGGAACAGTACCTGGTCTTCCTGGGCAATGCGCTGAAGGGCGACCTCGGGCGGTCCTTCGTGTTCAACGAGCCGGCGCTGAAGCTGATCCTCCAGCGCATGCCGGCCACGATGGAGCTGGCCTTCGGGGCCATGTTCCTGTCGATCCTGATCGGCCTGCCGCTCGGCCTCTATGCGGGGCTGAAGCCGGACTCGCCGGTCAGCAAGGGCATCATGGCGGGCTCGATCCTGGGCTTCTCGCTGCCGACCTTCTGGGTCGGGCTGATGCTCATCATGGTGTTCGCGGTGCAGCTCGGATGGTTGCCCTCGACCGGGCGCGGGGAGACCTGCTCGGTGCTCGGCTTCGTCGGGCTGCAGCCCTGCAGCGAGGGCCTGCAATGGTCCTTCCTGACCTGGGACGGGCTGCGCCACATGGCGATGCCGGCGCTGAACCTGGCGCTGTTCAAGATCAGCCTGGTGATCCGACTGACGCGCGCGGGCGTGCGCGAGACCATGCTGATGGACTACGTGAAGTTCGCCCGCGCCAAGGGGCTTTCCCGGTCGCGCGTGACCTTCGTGCACGTGTTCAAGAACATCCTGATCCCGGTGGTGACCGTGGTGGGTCTCGAGCTCGGCTCTACCATCGCCTTCTCGGTGGTGACCGAGAGCGTCTTTGCCTGGCCGGGCATGGGCAAGCTGATCATCGACAGCATCAACGTGCTCGACCGGCCGGTCATCGTCGCCTACCTGATGATCATCGTGCTGCTGTTCATCACCATCAACCTGATCGTGGACCTGACCTACTCGATGCTGGATCCGCGCGTGAGGCTGGAGACCAAGGGCACATGAGCGATGTCGCGCTGAAGGGTGCACCGGCTTCCGCGCCGGTGCCCGCCAGGGTCGAGACGCCGTTCCGGCGCTTCGTCTCGGAATTCTGCGAATCCAAGGTCGCGGTCGGCGGCGCCATCGTCTTCGCCGTCATCGCGCTGGTCGCGATCTTCGCGCCCTGGATCGCGCCGCAGAACCCTTACGACCTCGCGCAACTCGACATCATGGACGGGCGCATGGAGCCCGGCACGGTAGGCGGTGCGGGCTTCACCTACTGGCTCGGCACCGACGACCAGGGGCGCGACATGATGTCGGGCATCATGTACGGGCTGCGCATCTCGCTGATGGTGGGCGCGGGCTCGGCGCTGATCGCCTGCATCGTCGGCGCCTCGCTCGGGCTGCTCGCGGCCTATGCCGGCAAGAAGACCGACACGGTGATCATGCGCCTGGTCGACCTGCAGCTGTCCTTCCCGTCCATCCTGGTCGCGCTGATGATCCTGGCCTTCCTGGGCAAGGGCATCATGAACGTGGTCATCGCGCTGGTGATCGTGGAATGGGCGTATTACGCGCGCACGGTGCGCGGAACCGCGCTGGTGGAACGCCGGCGCGAATACATCGAGGCGGCGCAGTGCCTCGCCCTGCCCACGCACCGCATCCTGTTCCGCCACCTGCTGCCGAACTGCCTGCCGCCGCTGATCGTGGTGGCCACCATGCAGGTGGCGCGCGCGATCGCGCTGGAAGCGACGCTGTCGTTCCTGGGTCTCGGCGTGCCGATCACCGAGCCCTCGCTCGGCCTGCTGATCGCCAACGGTTACGAGTACATGCTCTCGGGCAAGTACTGGATCTCGTTCTATCCGGGCATCGCGCTGCTCATCACCATCGTGTCGATCAATCTGATGGGCGACCAGTTGCGCGACGTACTGAATCCCCGGCTCAAGAAATGAGCATGTCCGCACCGACGCTCGAGGTCCGCAACCTGCAGACCCATTTCTTCACCCGCGCGGGCGTGGTGAAGGCGGTGGACGATGTCTCCTTCACCGTGCGCCGCGGTAAGGTCATGGGCCTGGTCGGGGAATCGGGGTCGGGCAAGTCGGTCACCGGCTTCTCGATCATCGGCCTGGTGGATGCGCCCGGGCGCATCGCCGGCGGGTCCATCCTGTTCCAGGGCCGCGACCTCGCGAAGCTCAGCGAGGAGGAGATGCGCGACCTGCGGGGCAACCGCATCGCGATGATCTTCCAGGACCCGATGATGACGCTGAACCCGGTCCTGCGCATCGACACGCAGATGATCGAGACTGTGCAGGCGCACAGGAAGGTCAGCCACGAAGCCGCCCGCCAGCGCGCGCGCGACACGCTCGGCATGGTCGGCATCCCTTCGCCCGACGAGCGGCTCAAGGCCTATCCGCACCAATTCTCGGGCGGCATGCGCCAGCGCGTCGCGATCGCCATCGCGCTGCTGCACGAACCGGAACTGATCATCGCCGACGAACCGACCACCGCGCTCGATGTCACCATCCAGGGGCAGATCCTGGCGGAGGTGCAGAAGCTGGCCGAGACCACCGGCACCTCGCTCATCTGGATCACGCACGACCTGTCGGTGGTGGCCGGCCTCGCGGACGACATCGCGGTGATGTATGCCGGGCGCATCGTCGAGAAAGGCACGGTGGCGGAGGTGCTCGACCGACCGCTGCACCCTTATACCGCGGGGCTGATCGGCTCCGTCCCCTCGCGCAACAAGCGCGGCGAGCCGCTGCGCCAGATCCCCGGCATGACTCCGTCCCTGCTGAACCTGCCGCCAGGCTGCGCCTTCCGCACCCGCTGCCCGCGCGCCGCCGCCCCCTGCATGGCCGAACCCGACATCCGCGAGATCCTGCCCGGGCGCGAGGCGCGCTGCTTCATCCCGCTCACCTCGGCCGAGGAGCAGGCGGCATGAGTGCGGCGATGAAGCTCGATGCCGGCGCACCCATGGTGGAACTGCGCGGGATCTCGCGGCGCTTCGAGAAGAAGCTCGACTTCGCCGGCAAGATCGCGAAGCGCCTCGGCGCGCCGGTGCGCGAGGAGGTCGTCCACGCGGTGGACAAGGTTGACCTTACCATCCGCAAGGGCGAGGTGGTCGGCCTGGTCGGCGAATCCGGCTGCGGTAAGTCCACGCTCGGGCGCATGGTGGCGGGAATCCTGCCGCCCTCGGATGGCGTGATAATGCGTAACGGCACCGACATCCTCTCGCGCAGCAGCGCCGCGGCGCGGGAGATGAAGCTGCGCACGCAGATGATCTTCCAGGATCCCTACGCCTCGCTCAATCCGCGCATGCGCGTGGCCGACATCGTGGGCGAGGCGCCGCTGGTGCACGGCATCGTCTCGCGTTCGGGCTACGACGCCTATGTGGACGAGCAGATGCGCCGCGCCGGCCTCGACCCCGCCTTCAAGCGGCGCTACCCGCACCAGTTCTCGGGCGGGCAGCGCCAGCGCATCGGCATCGCGCGCGCGCTCGCGGTGAAGCCCGACTTCATCGTCTGCGACGAGGCGGTGGCCGCGCTCGACGTCTCGATCCAGGCGCAGATCCTCAACCTGTTCATCCGGCTGCGGACGGAACTCGACCTCACCTACCTGTTCATCAGCCACGACCTCGGCGTGGTCGAGCACATCTCGGACCGCGTGGTGATCATGTACCTGGGGCGCGTGGTCGAGGAAGCGCCCTCCGAGACCGTCTTCGCGCAGCCTAACCATCCCTACACGCAGTCGCTGCTCGCCTCGGTGCCGCGGATCGAGAGCCGCAAGCGCGCCTTCTCGGTGGTGAAGGGGGAAATCCCCTCCCCGCTCAACCCGCCCTCTGGCTGCCATTTCCATCCGCGCTGCCCGCACGCGATGGAACGCTGCAAGGTCGAGGTGCCGGTGCTGCGCGAGGTGGCGCCGGGGCAGCGCAGCGCGTGCCATCTCAATGACCAGGCGTGATGCGCGCGCCTGAGGTGCTGCCCGCCCACCGTGCCGGTGTCGGCAACGCAGTGTCGAGCCGGCTTCTGCACTTGCGCTGCCCACATCGACAGGCGCGGCTGCCGTGAACATCTTCCAGAGCATCCACGACGCCGACCCGGGATTCACGCCGCGCTGCATCTTCGACATCGGTGCCAATGTCGGCCAGACGGTTGGGCAGATCCGCCGCGTTTGGCCAACCGTATCCGTGCACGCCTTCGAGCCTGTGAGCGCCACCTTCGCGAAACTTGAGGAGAACACCGCCGGCGACGCCGGGCTTCAGCGTCATCGGCTCGCCTTCGCAAGCAGGCCAGGCCGTGCGGTCATGCTGGCTCGGCCGCTCGGCCTCATGAATCGCATTGTGGAACCATTTCAGGCGCGCGGTCCGACCGAGGAGGTCGAGGTCGCCGCCGGCGATGCCTTCTGCGCGGAGCGCGCCATTGATCGCGTCGACATCCTGAAGATCGACACCGAGGGGCACGACCTCGAGGTGCTGGCCGGCTTCCGGAACATGCTCGCGACCCGCCGGATCATGTACGTCGAGGTCGAGTGCGCCATCGCGCCGGACAACGCCATGCACGTCCCCTTTTCGCGCCTCGCCGATTTCCTCTTTGCCTTCGGCTACGGCCTTTTCAATCTCTACGCGGGCACACGGTACAACCTCACGCGCAAGACGCAGGACCGCGGCATCTGGTACGGCAACGCCGTATTTGTCGCCGAGCGCTGGCCCGAGGACGACGTCGGCGCGGCCGCTTGATTGCGCGCAGTCAGCGCGCCCGCGCCGCCGCGGCGAAACCGGCCGCCCCCACCAGCCCCACTGCCACCAGCAGCCAGGGCACCAGCCCGTAGCCGCCCATGCCGTCCCACAGCAGCGCCAGCAGCAGCGGCGCGCCGGTGCGCGGCAGCACCGAGATGGCCGAGAGCGCGCCCGTCACCGTGCCATAGCCCTCCCGCCCCAGGATCTCCGCCGTTCCGGCGGCGCGCACGATGGTCATCAGCCCGTCTGCCACCGCCCAGGCGAGCACGAACACGACCGTCAGCGCCAGGCTCGCCGGACCGGCGGCGAGTGCCAGCATGCCGACCGGCACCAGCCCCGCGGCCAGCAGGCCGACCCGGCGCAGGCTTGCGCGCCGGCCGGCCGCGAACAGCAGCCCGCGCGCGGCCACCTGCGCGGGTCCATGCGCGGCGGCGATCA
>NZ_JACADR010000329.1 GCF_016106005.1 Roseomonas rosulenta | reverse complement strand
CGCTGGCGCGCGCCATCGCGGCGCGGCGCCACGAGGTGCCGGCGGCACATGCGCGCCTCGCCGCGGCCGCGCGCGCGGCGGGCATCCCGATGCTGAGCCACGACGACGCCACCCTCGAGGACCGCGCGCACTACCGCGGGCATGGCGCGACCATCTGCGAATTCCCGATGGCCGAGGTGGTGGGTGTCGCGGCGCGCGAGGCGGGCGAGCATGTGGTTATGGGCGCGCCCAACGTGGTGCGCGGCGGCTCCCATCTCGGCTGGGCGAGCGCCGCGCCGCTGGCCGAACGCGGCATCGTCACCGTGCTGGCGTCGGACTACGTCTGGCCGGCGATGCTGGAGGCGGCCTTCGCGATGGCGCGGCGCGGCGTGCTCGACCTGCCGGCCGCGTGGTCGCTGGTCTCGGCCAATCCGGCCGAGGCGTGCGGGCTGGCCGACCGCGGCCGGCTTGCACCCGGGCTGCGCGGGGACGTAGTGGCTGTGGATGCGGCGGTGCCGGCGCCAGTGGCGGTCTTCGCGGCCGGTCGCCTCGCATGGATCGCGCCCGACGCGGCGGGGCGCATCACGCGCTGACGGCCCCGTAGGCGCGGAAGATGCCGAGCTGCACCTCGCAGCCGATGCCGGTGAAGCCGGCGCGCGCGAGGGCCGCCTCGATGGCCTCGGGCGGCACGCAGGTATCGATCGTGTCCCAGAAGTAGCGCATCATGCGGCTGTCCTTCTCGCCCTGTCCGACCCAGCGCGACAGCCCTGGAACCACCCGGCCGAGATAGAAGCGCAGTGCCGCCAGCGCGAGGGTGCTCGCCGGCTGGTCGATCTCGAGCAGCAGCACCCGCCCCCCCGGGCGCAGCACGCGGCGGAATTCAGCGAAGGCCAGCACCAGGTCCGGCACGTGGCGCAGCGCATAGCCCATGCTCACCAGGTCGACCGAGGCATCGGCCAGGGGCAGCGCCTCGGCGCGCGCCTGCACCAGCGGGATCGTCAGTCCGGCGCGCGCCTCGCGCAGCATGCCGGCGCTGAGGTCGAGGCCGACCACATCCGACGCGCTGCCCAGGATCGCGACGGCCTCGCGCGCCACCAGGCCGGTGCCCGTGGCGACATCCAGCAGCCGCTTTCCCGGCGCGAGCCCGGCGCGGCGCAACGCGTCGCGCCGGTAGCGAGCGCCGGTGCCGAGCGAGAAGATCCGGTTGATCCGGTCGTAGGAGGGCGCGCCGCGGTCGAACAGCGCCCGCACGTAGCGGTCGCGCTGGCCGGAATCGGCGTAGTGGCGCGGCAGCGGCGCATGGGGGGCCGTGGGCGGGGACGCGTCTGCCATGGTCGGTATCCCGGTGCAGGGCATGGGAACCGCGGTGGCGGCGGCGCGTCAAGCGCGCGGGCGGTGCCGGGGGGTGGTTCTGGCTCCCCGAGTTGGACTCGAACCAACGACCTAGGGATTAACAGTCCCGCGCTCTACCAGCTGAGCTATCGGGGATCAGGAGCCGGGCGCCGCGTATAGTGTGGGGCGCCACCACTGTAAAGCCGCCCGCGCGATCAGGTCCGGGCGGGAATCGAACCCACGTAGCAGGTTTTGCAGACCTGTGCCTGACCACTCGGCCACCGGACCGCGCAGGCGCCCCATATCGGCCGCGCGCGTCCCGCGGTCAAGCGTCGGCTTGGCGCGGCGGGCGGGCCCGACCTATAACCGACGCCTGTCTGCACGAGGCCGAGCACGATGGATTTTGCCGAGGCGCGCCGCTTCATGGTCGATGGCCAGCTGCGCCCGAACCGCGTGGAGGATCCGCGCATCGTGGCGGCGATGCGCGACCTGCCGCGCGAGCGCTTCGCTCCGCCCGCGATGGCCGCGCGCGCCTATGCCGATGCCGAGCTGCCGCTGCCCGGCGGGCGTGCCATGCTCCAGCCGCTGGTCCTGGCGCGGCTGGTACAGCTCGCGGGGCTCAGGCGCGGCGAGCGCGCGCTGATCCTGGCCGCGGGCACCGGCTTCGGCGCAGCGCTGATGGCGAAGATCGGCGGCACGGTCACGGCGGTGGAATCTGACCCCGCACTGCTCGCGATCGCGCGCGCGGCGCTGCCGGCCGCGGTGCCGCCGGGCGCCGTGACGCTGGTCGAGGCCGACCCCACGCAGGGCCATGCCGCCGGCGCGCCCTATGACGTCATCATGATCGAGGGCGGCGTGCATGCCGTGCCGCGCGCGATCCAGGACCAGCTGGTCGAGGGCGGCCGCCTGGTCGCTATCGGGCTCGAGGGCGGTCCGCCGGGCCGGGCCATGCTTCTGCGCCGCGCCGGGGGCGCGCTGACCGCGACGCGGGACTTCGACGCGCATGCGCCGGCGCTGCCCGGCTTCGCCGCGGCGCCGGCCTTCGTGTTCTAGGGACTCATCCGGCGGGCCGGACTTGCCGGGCCGCATGTCCTGCCCCTGAAAATACGGCGCCTGCGAGCACCCACGCCGGGCGCCACTCTGGGCCCGACGTCCCGCGACACATTTCTTTGCCCTTGCCGGGCTGGCGCGGGCCTGTTGCGGTGCGTTAAGACTTTTGGGCAAGACTTCCGGCCTGCACCGGGCTTCGGCCCGGCCCGCATGTCCGGCCGGCCATTCCCGGGGGACGGCAAAGGGTGATGATGAGCCTGCGCAGTAAAATGCTTCTGACCGCCGCACTGGCCGTCCTGCCGCATTCCCACGGGTGGTCGCAGACCCTTCAGGAGGCGCTGGCCGCGGCGTATTCGGGCAATCCCCGCCTGCTCGCGGCACGCGCCGCGGCGCGGGCTATCGACGAGAACGTGCCCCAGGCGCTGGCGGGCTGGCGGCCCACCGTCGTGATCGCGGGGACCGCCGGCTACACCGACACCACGCAGCGCACGCAACAGAATGCCGGCGGGGCGATCTTCCCCATCACCGACCCCGCCACCGGCTTCGTCACCGGCCTCGGCCGCACGCCGCAGGTACCCTTCTCGAACTACACGGATTCGAGCCGCGGCACCGGCACGCTGGCGGCTACGGTCCAGCAGCCCATCTATCGCGGCGGGGGCACTACCGCCTCGACCCGCCGCGCCGAGAACCAGGTCTATGCCCAGCGCGCCCGGCTGCTGATCGCCGAGCAGGAGGTGCTGCTCGAGTCCGTGCGCGCCTATGTCTTCTTCATCCGCGACCAGGAGGAGGTGCGCCTCAACACCAACAACGTGCAGGTGCTCGTGCGCCAGCTGCAGGCGACGAACGAGCGCTTCCGCGTCGGCGAGATCACCCGCACCGACGTGGCGCAGGCCGAATCGCGCCTGGCGCAGGCGCGCTTCCAGCTCGACCAGGCGCAGGGCGTGGCGCAGAGTTCGCGCGCGAATTTCCTGCGCTGGACGGGGCTCGAGCCGCTGCGCGTGACCGCCCCGCCGCCGCTCGCCCCGCCGGTGCGCTCCCAGCAGGAGGCGGTGCGCTTCGCGACCGACAATAATCCGACCGTGGTCGCGACCCTCTTCGACGAGGCCGCAGCGCGGGACTTCATCGACGTGCAGTTCGCCGCCCTGCTGCCGCAGGTCAACGCCAATGCCTCCGTGTTCCGCAACGACAACCAGAACGCGCGCGGGGCGCGCCAGACCGGCGCGCAGGTCACGCTCCAACTCAACGTGCCCCTGTATCAGGGGGGGCGCGAGCACTCGCAGGTCCGCCAGGCACGCCAGCAGGCGCAACAGGCGCGCCAGCAGGTGGCCGATGCGCGCCGCATCGCCGCCCAGCAGGCGACCGAGGCGTGGGAGACGCTGGGCAGCGCCCGCGCCCAGGTGGAATCGGTGCGCGCCCAGATCCGCGCGCAGGAGATCGCCCTCGATGGCGTGCAGCGCGAGGCCATCGTCGGCAGCCGCACAACGCTCGACGTTCTGAACGCCGAGCAGGAACTGCTGCAGGCGCGCGTCAACCTGGTGCGTTCGCTCGCCACGCTCATCAACGGATCCTATGCGCTGGCCACCACGATGGGGCGGCTGACGGCGCAGGACCTGGGCCTGCCGGTGCAGATCTACGACCCGCGCAACTACTACAATGCCGTGCGCGACCGCTGGTTCGGCACGGGCGACTTCTCGGATGGCGCTGGCGCGCCGCCCGCGCCGCAGGGCGCGGTGCAGGTGCAGACCTTGGCGCCGGCACCCCCGGCGCGCACGAGCCCATGAGCGGACAGTCAACCCCTCCGGGCGGCGCGGCGGCACCGGGCGCCGCCTCCGACCAGTCGATGGAAGACATCCTCGCCTCCATCCGTCGCATCCTGAACGAGGACGAGGCCAGCGCGAACGGCCCCTCCGCGACGCCTGCGGCAGAGGCGACCACCGACCCCGCCCCCGCCGCCGCGGTGCCGCC
>NZ_JACADR010000328.1 GCF_016106005.1 Roseomonas rosulenta | reverse complement strand
CCGGCCGGGGCGCGCCCGATGCCGCGCCGGCCCGGGCCGCCGCCACCAGCGCCGCCGCCTGGGCGCGCGGGATCTCGATGGTGGCATCCGCCGCCAGCGCCAGGCGCACCCCGGCGGCCAGGGCATCCGCATGCTGGTCGATCGGCGGCGGGAACACGTTCAGCCAGTGCGACCCCGCCAGGTGGAGCCGCAGCGCCCCGCCCGGCTGGCAATCCTCGATGCGCACCGGCACCAGGGCCAGGGATTGCGAGACCGCGGTCACGACCTCGTTCCTGACATGCACGGAGCCCGCCGTGTTGCGCGACAGCACAAGCACCATGGCATGCGCGCGCCCGATCGCCGTCAGGATCGCCTCGCCCCAGTCCGCGCCCGCCGGCACGTCGCGCGGGGCGATCCAGCAGCGGATGCCGCGCGCCTCCAGCGCCGCGCACACCGCATCCGCGGCGGCACGGTCGGCGGACGCATAGCTGAGGAATACGTCGTGCGGCATGTCGTCGTCCGGAACGATTGCGTTCTTGCACAGGCGGGGCGCGCGCGCCATGCGCGAGGCACACGTTGCCGGCCCGGCACGGCCCCCGTAGGATCATCGCCCTTTCCCGCGGCCGAGGCCCGATGTCCGACCCGCTCGCGGAGGTCCTGGCGCTGGAGGCCGAGGGCCTCCTGTTTTCCGCCCATGACAGGGCCATGGCGGCGCTGGCCGAGCATCCGGACGATGCCGCGCTGCGCTATCGCGCCACGCTGACCATCGCGCGGGCGGGCGCCACCGGCATGGCGCTCGACCTATTCCACCGGCTACGCCTCGATGCCGAGTCCGACCCCGAGATCGCGACGCTCGGCGCGCGCCTGATCAAGGACCGTGCCTTCGAGCAGCCGGCGGCGGTGCGCGGGCCCCTGCTCGCGGAGGCGGCGCAGCGCTACGCGGTGCTCTGGCGCATCCATGGCGCCGGCTGGCATGGCGTGAACGCCGCCGCGCTGCGGCTGCTCGGCGGGGATGCGCCCGGCGCGGCGCAGATCGCCCGCCAGGTTCTGGCACGGCACCGCGATGCCGGCGACTACTGGTCGGCCGCGACCGAGGCCGAGGCGCTGCTGCTGGCCGGGCGCGTGCTGGAAGCCCGCCGCGCCCTGGAGGAAGCGGAATCGCGCGCCGGACCCGACCTCTCGGCCCGCGCCACCACGCGCCGGCAGATGCGGCGCGAGGCCGCCGCGCTCGGTCTCGCACCCGGTTTCGTCGATGTGCTGCGCGTCCCAGCGGTGCTGCACTACACCGGCCACATGCCCAAGCCCGGGCAGGACGACCAGGCGCTTGAGGCCGGCATCGCCGCGGCGCTCGATGCCGCCATCGCCGCCGAGCACGTCGGCGCGGCCTTCGGCGGGCTGGCCGCCGGCTTCGACATCCTGGCGGTCGAGGCGCTGCTGCGCGCCGGCATCACCCCCACCGCCGTGCTGCCCTGCGACCCCGACACCTACGAGGCCGATTCGGTGGCCCCCGCCGGCGAGCGCTGGGTGCCGCGCTACCGTGCCCTGCTGCCGCGGCTGCGCATCATCCAGCTCGACGAACGCCCCTTCCCGGACGACGACCTGCACCTGGCCATGGCAGGCCGCCGCGCCATGGGCCTCGCGCGGCTGCATTCGCGCCATCGCGACGGGCCGGCGGTGCAGGTGGCCTCCTGGGACGGCCAGCCGGCGCGCGGCGCGGCAGGCACGGGCGCCGATGTCGCCTCCTGGCGCGCCGCCGGCGGTCGCTCGGTCCATATCCCCTGGCCCTGGCCGCGCAATGGCGGCGGCAATGGCCAGCCGGCGGCGCGGCGGCGGCCCATGGCGGTGCTGTTCGGCGACCTGCCGCGCTTCAGCGCGCTCGACGATGCCGGGCTCGCCACCTTCTACGCGGGGCCGCTGGCCGCGATGGGCGCGGCGCTCGACCGCCACCCGGCCACCTACCGCAACGCCTGGGGCGACGCGGTGCAGGTCACCTTCGACGACGTCGCCGCCGCCGCCGCCTGCGCCTTCGACATGCGCGCCGCGCTGGCCGCGCAGGACCCGCCGATCCACCCGCGCTTCGCGATCGACTTCGGCCCCCTGCTGCCGGTGCACGACGCGGTGCAGCACGCCGACAAGTTCTCCGGCCGTGCCATGACGCGCGCCGCGCGGATCGAGCCCGTCACACCCCCCGGGCGCATCTTCGCGACCGAAGCCTTCGCCTGCGAGGTCGCGCTGCTGCCCCGCGGTGCCGGCCTCGCCTGCGACTATGCCGGGCGCATCCCGACGGCGAAGGGCTTCGGGTCGCTGCCCCTGTATGCGTTGCGCCGGGCCGGCGCCGAGGAGGAGATGGCATGAGCGACACGCGCCTGGCCGAGGAGCTCGGCCGCATCGCGCTGTTCCGGGACCTGCCGGCGCCGGCGCTGACGCGCCTCGCGGAGGGCGCGCGGCGCGTCGCGCCGCCGGATGGCGCGCCGCTGTTCTCGCAGGGCGACCCGCCGGATGCCGTCTATGCGGTGCTGGAAGGCCGCGGCCGCGTGCGCGTCGGCGCGCCCGACAACGCGGCGAAGCGCCTGATGGTCGAGGTATTCCGCGCCGGCGACGTGTT
This sequence comes from Roseomonas rosulenta, assembly GCF_016106005.1. Taxonomy (GTDB): domain Bacteria; phylum Pseudomonadota; class Alphaproteobacteria; order Acetobacterales; family Acetobacteraceae; genus Neoroseomonas; species Neoroseomonas rosulenta. The sequence continues at coordinate 1,871 of NZ_JACADR010000328.1, read as the reverse complement.
CGGCGAGATCGGCGTGCTGGACGGCGCCACGCGCAGCGCCGATGCGGTGGTGCTCGGCGAGGTGAAGCTGGCGCGCATCCCCGCCACCGCCTTCCTCGAGACGGCGCAGGCGGAACCCGCTCTCGGCCTCGCGCTGGCGCGGCTGCTCTCGGTGCGGCTGCGGCGCACCTTCGGCCTGCTGCAGGACGCCACCTTCGCGCCGCTGGAAGTGCGCCTCGCGCGCCAGGTGATGTACCTGCTCAAGGCCGACAGCGTGAAGACCGACAAGGGCATGCGACTGGCCGCCCGCTTCCGCCAGGGGGACCTCGCGGACCTGCTGGGGGCGACGACGCGCAGCATCATCTCGATCCTGAACGCCTGGCGCGCATCCAACCTGGTGTCCTACGACACCGAGAAGGCCTTCCTGTTCGTGCTGGACGAGGCCGGGCTGGCGGCAGTCGCTGCGGGGCCGCGGGAGGGATGACGCGCCGCGAGCCGGGCCGCGCCGGCCCGCCATGAAGGGCTTCATTGGCCATCGGCGCTGGCGCGCGCCTGCTGCCGCGATGACCCGTCCATGGCCTTGCTGGCTGGCGCGCGGGGTCGCGGCGGCGCTGCTCGTGGCGCTCCCTGCGCGCGCCGACCTGCCGACCGACAAGCCCCCCGCCCTCGAACCCCATCGCCAGGTGCTGGTGGTCGAGGCACCGACCGACAAACCACCGCCGCTCGAACGCGGCCCCGCCGACATCCCCGGCCCGGCCTGCGACGCCCAGCACCACCGGCCGCTGATCGACGACGCGCTGGCCATGGCGCGCACCCGCATCCGGGAAGCGATCCGCCTGGTGCGCGACGAACCCGACCACGCGCATATCCGCCGATGGTTCGGCGATGCGCCGCGCAAGACCATCCGCATCACGCTGGAACTCACCGCCGCGCGGCTGGACGACATGGCGGGCGTGGAGATCCGCTGCAACGACCCGCCAGGCTGCCCGGGCGGACGCTTCGCCTATGCGCGGGAACGCGACCTGGTGCTGGGCCTCTGCCCGCCCTTTTTCCGCGCGCGGATGGACGGGACCGACAGCCGCTGGGGCATCCTGATCCACGAGGCCTCGCACCTGGCGGCGAATACACGCGACCACGCCTACCGTCCGACCGGCGCGCTGACGCTGGCCAAGGAGAACGCCGCCCGCGCCGCCGAGAACGCCGACAACTACGAGTATTTCGTCGAGACGCTGCCGCGCTGAGCATCCTCCAGCCTTGCCGCTTCGCAAGGCGGCTCGGGGACTGAGGTCGAACAACGGTCTTGAGCCGGCCCTGCCTCATGGCGTGTCGCGAAGTGGCTCCGGCGCCTCAGCGCGGCGGCATGCGCAGCAGGAACAGCGCCGCCACCGCCGCCGCCCCCAGCCCTGCCGTGAGCCACAGCGCCTGCGCCCCCGCCGCATCCACCAGCAGGCCGAAGCCGAAGGGGGCGAGCGCCTGTGCCGCGCGCGCCGGCGCAGTGATCAGGCCTTGCCGGTGCCCGTAGCCGACAGGCCCGAACAGCGCGAGCGGCAGGGTGCCGCGCGTGATGGTCAGCATTCCGTTCCCGGCGCCATGGATCAGCACGAAGACCGCCGCCATGGGCGCCCCGCCCACCAGCAGCACCACCACCGCGATCGGGTGCAGCGACGCGGCGATGCGCGCCGAGACGAGCGGGGAGACCTTGCGCAGGAAGGTGAATTCCAGGATGCGCGCCGCCACCTGCGCCGGGCCGAGCAGCGCGCCGGCCGCCACCGCCGCCACCGCCGTGGCCCCGGCCGCCTGCAGGAGCCCCGGCAGATGCGCCCCCAGCGCCGCCGCGCTGAACCCCGCCGTGGCCAGCACGAAGGCGAGCAGCGCCATGTCCCGCCCACCCG
>NZ_JACADR010000327.1 GCF_016106005.1 Roseomonas rosulenta | reverse complement strand
GACGAGGGCGCCGCGGCCACGCCCGGTGCGGCGGCCGCGGCCGCGCCGGGCGGGCCGCGCGTGCTGCGCACCCGCGAGGACGCGATTCGTGCACTCGAGGAGATCGCGGCCTTCTTCCGCAGGACCGAGCCGCATTCCCCGCTCGCCTTCACGCTGGACGACGCGGCGCGCCGGGCGCGCATGCCGCTGATCGAACTGCTGGCCGAGGTCATGCCCGATGCCGGCGTGCGCCGGGTGATGCTGACCTCGCTCGGCATCCGCGTGCCGGAAGAGTGAGGGCGCGATGGCGCTTTCGCCGGCATCCGGCCGTGCTAGCCTTGGCCCCGGTCGGCGGTCGCGGGTCTTGCTCGCGGCCGTCCGTGGCGGTGTGATCCGGATGCGTTGACCCGGATCGGGCTGACTGCGTAATCTTCGCGAGAACCGAAACCCTTGGGCACCGGACCTCGCCCTCAGGAGGAAGCTGATGAGCAGCGTGCATGACAAGCTCGCGCGGGTCCGCAAGCCGCGCGTCCACATCACCTACGAAGTCGAGACGGAGGGCGCGCAGATCGAGCGCGAGCTGCCCTTCGTGGTCGGCATCATGGGCGACTTCGCCGGCGACCCGACCGAGCCCCTGAAGCCCCTGGCCGAGCGGAAGTTCGTCCAGATCGACCGTGACAACTTCAACGACGTGATGACCCGCATCCAGCCGGGACTGAACATCAAGGTCGACAACACGCTCGCCGGCGACGGAAGCCAGATGTCGGTGAACCTGAAGTTCCGCAGCCTCGAGGATTTCGAGCCGGCCAAGGTGGCCGAGCAGGTCCCCGCGCTGAAGGCGATGCTCGAGACGCGCGCCAAGCTGCGCGACCTGATGTCCAAGGTGGACCGCTCGGACGAGCTGGAGGGCCTGCTCGAGCAGGTGCTGCAGGACAAGGACAAGCTCGACAAGCTCTCGGCCGAACTCGGCCTCGACAAGAAGGAGGGCTGATCGCATGAGCGGCACCCAGACTTCCGCAGCCGGCGCCACCACCACGACGACCGAGGCCGAAGGCGGCCTTGGCCTTCTCGACCAGGTCATCGGCGCGACCAAGCAGACCGAGCGCGACCGCGCGCAGGACCTGATCAAGGCGCTGACCGAGGAAGCGCTGAAGGGCACCGTGACCTTCAGCCGCAACCTCAGCCAGACCTTCGACCGCGCGATCGCCGCGATCGACGCCAAGGTCAGCGAGCAGCTCAACCAGATCATGCACAACGAGCGCTTCAGCAAGCTCGAGGGCTCCTGGCGCGGCCTGCACTACCTGGTGATGAACAGCGAGACCGGCACGTCGCTCAAGCTGCGCATGCTGCAGATGAGCAAGCGCGAGATGTCGCGCGACCTGCAGCGCGCGGTGGAGTTCGACCAGTCCACGCTGTTCAAGAAGATCTACGAGAACGAGTTCGGCACCCCGGGCGGCGAGCCCTATGGCGCGCTGATCGGCGACTACGAGTGGTCGGCCCACCCCGACGATGTCGAGACGCTGCGCCTCGTGTCCTCGGTGGCCGCGGCGTCCTTCGCGCCCTTCATCTCGGCGGCCTCCGCCCAGATGTTCGGCATGAACGACTACCGCGAGCTGTCGAAGCCGCGCGACCTCGCCAAGATCTTCGAGACCGCCGAATACACCAAGTGGCGCGGCCTTCGCGATACCGAGGATGCGCGCTTCCTCAACCTGGTCATGCCGCGCACCATCGCGCGCCTGCCCTACGGCGCGGCGACCGTGCCGGTCGAGGAATTCAACTACGAGGAAGCGCCCTACGACGCCGCCGGCAAGCCGAAGGCGATGGACCACGAGCACTACTGCTGGATGAACGCCGCCTACGTCATGGGCGCGCGCCTCACCGACGCCTTCGCGCAGTACGGCTTCTGCGTGGCGATCCGCGGCGCGGAGGGCGGCGGCAAGGTGCAGAACCTGCCGACGCACGTCTTCACCTCGGATGACGGCGACAGCGACACCAAGTGCCCGACCGAGATCGGCATCACCGACCGCCGCGAGGCCGAACTCTCGGGCCTCGGCTTCCTGCCGCTGTGCCACTACAAGAACACCGACTACTCGGTCTTCTTCGGCGCGCAGTCGGTGCAGAAGCCCAAGAAGTACGACCGGCCGGAAGCCACCGCGAACGCGGCCATCTCCGCCCGCCTGCCGTACCTCATGGCGACGTCGCGCTTCGCGCACTTCCTCAAGGTGATGGCGCGCGACAAGATCGGCTCCTTCATGGAGGCGTCGGATTGCGAAGTCTGGCTGAACCGCTGGATCCGCAACTACGTCAACTCCAACGAGAGCGCCGGCCAGGAGATGAAGGCGCGCTACCCGCTGCGCGAGGCCAAGGTCGAGGTGAAGGAAGTGCCCGGCAAGCCGGGCGTCTACAACGCCGTCGCCTATCTGCGCCCGTGGCTGCAGATGGAGGAACTCAGCACCTCCATGCGCATGGTCGCGCGCATTCCGCAGAAGGCTTGATCACGGCCGGGCGGGACAGGAGGGCGCGGCGCCATGCCGCCGGCAACCGAACCTGACCCGCCCGTCGCCTTGCGGGCCCTTGTCCTGTCCGGGCGTTTCCTCGGGCAGGGTGGGGGTGCCGGCGGTGCGGAGGCCGTGGCAGCCTTCATCACGGAAAGGTCGGCCGGGTCCTGCATGCGGGCCTGGTTCGGCGGCAACCTCGAAGGAATCCTTCGCCACGACGGGACGCCGCGCGGGCGCCGCGGCGCCATCCATCGGCTGGAGGAAGCCGTCGATCGCGACATCGCCGCGCTCGACCGGCTGATCGCGACGCAACTCGACGCCATCCTGCACCACGATCGCTTGCGCCGCCTCGAAGGGTCGTGGCGCGCATTGGCCTGGCTCGCCGAGCGCATCCCCTTCGGCGCGCGCATCAAGCTGCGCGTTCTGGCGGCCCGCTGGGCGGAGCTGTGCCGCGACTTCGAGCGTGCTCTGGAATTTGACCAGTCCGCCCTGTTCAAGATGGTCTACGAGGGCGAGTTCGGCACGCCCGGCGGCGAGCCCTTCGGCATGCTGGTCGCCGACTACGAGGTGCGCCACGCGCCCGGCCCCGGCAGCCCGACTGACGACGTGGCCGGCCTCGATGGGCTGGCCGGCGTCGCCGCGGCGGCCTTCGCGCCGGCGGCGATCGCGGCGCATCCCGCGCTGCTCGGCTTCGATACCTGGTCGGGCCTCGGCGCCGCGGCCGACCTCACGGACGTGCTGCGCGCCGCCGACCGCACGCGCTGGCGCTCGCTCCAGGGGCGCGAGGACAGCCGCTTCCTCTCGGTGGTGCTGCCCCGCGCGCTGGGCCGCGCGCCCTGGCCCGACGATGGCACCCGCGCCGACCGCTTCCGCTACCGCGAGCACGCGCCGGGCTCCGAATCGCGGGTCTGGATGAATGTCGGCTATGCGCTGGCCGCCGCGGCAGTGCGCGCCTTCGCGCGCTCCGCCTGGCCGGCCGATGTGCGCGGTGCCGCGGTCAACCGCGACCCCTCGGGCGGCGTCATCGAGGGCCTGCCCGCCGAGCGCCTGCCGGGCGACCCGCGCGACGCGCCGCTGCGCCCCCCTGTCGAGGTGGCGCTGACCGATGACCAGGAACGCCAGGCGGTCGAGGCCGGCTTCGTGCCCTTCATCGGGCTCGAACTGCTGGCGGAAGGCTCCTTCGCCGCCACGCCCTCGATCCACCGCCCGCCGCGCATGACCGGCGACACCGCGATGGCGGCCAATGCGAACCAGCGCCTCTCGGCACAGTTCAACGCCATGCTCTGCGTCAGCCGCTTCGCGCATTGCGTGAAGCTGATGGGGCGCGACATGGTGGGCTCCTTCAAGACCGCCGACGACATCGAGCGGCGGCTGCAGCGCTGGCTGCAGGGCTTCACGAACATCTCGGCCGCGGGCGGCGAGACCGGCGCGCGCTACCCGCTGCGCGACGCCCGGGTCGAGGTTGCTGAAAAGCCCGGGCAACCGGGTGTCTATGGCTGCACGATCATGCTGCAGCCGCATTACCAGTTGGACGAGGTGGGGGCGGCCTTCCGCCTCGTGACGGATCTCCAGGCGGCGAGGCAAGCGGCATGACGACGGCAGGCGAAGCGTTCAAGGCAGGCGACATCGAGGGCGCGGTGGCAGCGGCGACCGCCGCGGTCAAGGCGGCCCCGCGCGAGGCGGGGGCGCGCTGGCTGCTGGCCGAGATGCTGGTCTTCGCCGGCGAGTTCGAACGCGCCGATCGCGCGCTCGATGCCGTGATCGAGGACACGCCCTCGCCCACCGTCATGGAATTCCGCCAACTGATCCGCGGCGAGGTGGTGCGCCGGCAGGTGCTGACCGAAGGCCGCGTGCCGAAGTTCCAGGGCGAGGACCCGACCGAGGCGCAGAAGGCCGCGGCGCGCGCCATCACCCTGCTGCGCGCGGGCGACCATGCCGGTGCGGCCGCCGCGGCCGCGGAGGTCGAGGCGCTGCGCCCGCGCGTCACGGGCCGCGCGGGCGACCTG
>NZ_JACADR010000326.1 GCF_016106005.1 Roseomonas rosulenta | reverse complement strand
CCGCGGCCCTCGCGCGCGGGTGCGGCGCCGCCGCCAAGGGTGAAGCCTGGCTTCGGCCAGGCCGCGCTGGCGCTGGCCGCGGGGCTGGTGCTCGGGCTGCTGGGCGCGAGCCTCGCCGCCCAGGCCGGGCTGCGCGAGGGCCTGCCCGGATTGCTGGCCGGTGGCGGCTTCTGCCTCGGCTCCGTTCTCGTCTGGCGTGCCTTCGGTGGCACGCTCCAGGATGTCAGGGACCTGTTCAAATGAGTCGTAAGCTTCGCATCGCCGGCGCCCAGATGGGCGGCAACCAGAAGGCCGACAGCCGTGCGGCCATCCTCGCGCGCATGATCGCGCTGCTCGAACAGGCCGCCGCGCAGGGCGCGAAGCTCGTGGTCTTCCCCGAACTGCCCTTCACCACCTTCTTCCCGCGCTGGCTGATCGAGAGCACGCAGGAGCTCGACACCTACTTCGAACGCGACCTGCCCGGGCCGCAGACGCAGGCCCTGTTCGACCGCGCCCGGGAGCTGGGCGTTGGCATGTATGTCGGCTACGCGGAGCTCACGCCGGCCGGCCAGCGCTTCAACTCCGCCGTCACCACCGGCCCGGACGGCACGATCCTCGGCAAGTACCGCAAGATCCATCTGCCCGGGACGGTGGAACCGCGCGTGGGCGATCGCTTCCAGCAGCTCGAGAAGCGCTACTTCGAATATGGCGACATGGGCTTCCCCGCCTTCCGCGGCCCGGAATCCTGGGGCCGCCCTGTGCTGGGGATGCTCATCTGCAACGACCGCCGCTGGCCGGAAGGCTGGCGCGTCTACGGCCTGCAGGGCGTCGAGCTGATGATGATCGGCTACAACTCCGCAGCCTATGACCCGATGGGCGGCACCACCGAGAGCGCGGAACTCCGCACCTTCCATTCCACCATGGCGGTGCAGGCCAATGCCTACATGAACGCGACCTGGGCGATCAGCGTCGCCAAGGCCGGCGACGAGGACGGCTCGGGCCTGATCGGCGGGTCCTGCATCGTCGACCCCAACGGCATCGTGGTCGCGCAGGCGAAGACGCGGGGCGATGAAGTGATCTTGGCCGACATCGACTTCGATGCCTGCCGCCAGGGCAAGGAGAAGATGTTCAACTTCGCTGCCCATCGCCGGCCGCAATGGTACCGGCCGATAATCGACCAGGTGGGCGCGCTGCCGCCGGACTGACGCGACGCCCATGCCCGCGGCGCGGGGGTGGGTCCGGCGCCCGACGCGGCGCGATGGCTTGCCCCCAGCCGCCCCAGGCGCCCAGTATTCCCCCAAGGACCCCGCGCTGCGGCGCGGGCGCAGGAGGAGGACGGCGCCATGGACGGCATCCTGACCGGCACGTCGCTCGAGGCGGCGGCGAATGCCTGGCTCGGCGGCTTCGAGGATGCGCTGGGCGGGGGCAATCCCGCCGGGATCGCCGCGCTCTTCGCCACCGAATGCCACTGGCGCGACATCCTCGCCTTCACCTGGGACCTGCACACTACCTCGGGTGCCACGGCGATCGCCGCGCGCCTCGAAACGACGTTGGGCAAGGCGCGGCCGCGCCTGTTCTCGCTGGCAGCCGGCCGCACGCCGCCGCGTCGCGTGACCCGCGCCGGCACCGACTGCATCGAGGCGATCTTCACCTTCGAGACCGACACCGGCCCCTGCGACGGCGTGGTCCGCCTGGTCAACGAGGAGGGCACGCCGCGCGCCTGGACGCTGATGACCGCGCTCGACGAGATCCGCGGCCACGAGGACCCGGCCGAGGGCAAGCGCTGGCAGGACGTCGACTGGAAGCGCAACTTCGGTGGCGAGAACTGGCTCGACCGTCGGAAGAAGGCGGTCGCCTATGCCGACCACGACCCCGCCGTGCTGGTGGTGGGCGCGGCGCAGGCGGGGCTGTCGGTCGCCGCGAGGTTGGGGCTGCTCGGCGTCGATACGCTGGTGGTCGATCGCGAGGCGCGCATCGGCGATTCCTGGCGCCACCGCTACCACGCGCTGACCCTGCACAACGAGACGCGGGTCAACCACCTGCCCTACATGCCCTTCCCGAAGTCCTTCCCGGTCTTCATCCCGAAGGACATGTTGGCCAACTGGTTCGAGCTCTATGCCGAAGCAATGGAGCTCAATGTCTGGACCGGCACGGAGGTGACCGGCGGGTCGTGGGACGCGGCCGCGCAATGCTGGTCCGTCACGCTGAAGCGCGCCGACGGCGCCACGCGCGTCATGCGCCCGCGGCACATCGTCATGGCGAATGGGGTGAGCACCACGCCCATCATGCCCGACCTGCCAGGCCTCAGGGACTTCGCCGGCGCGGTGCGGCATTCGAGCGCGCTCGGCAGCGGCATGGACTGGGCCGGCAAGCGGGCGCTGGTGCTGGGCACCGGCACCTCGGGCCATGACGTGGCGCAGGACCTGGCGGTGTCCGGCGCGGCGGCGGTGACCATCATCCAGAACCGGCCCTCGCTGGTGGTGAGCCTCAAGGAAGCGCAGGCGCCCTACGCGCTGTACGACGAGGAGATCCCCTTCGAGGACAAGGACCTGCTCGCCACATCGTTTCCCTTCCCGGTCTACAAGCGCGCCCACCAGCGCATGACGGCGATGAACCGCCACGCCGACCGCGCATTGCTGGCGGGCCTGGAAAAGCGCGGCTTCCGCCTCAACTTCGGCGAAGACGAGACCGGCTGGCAGGTGATGTACCAAAGCCGCGGCGGCGGCTACTACTTCGATGCCGGCTGCTCGCAGATGATCATCGACGGGCGCGTGGGACTCATGCAGTTCGCCGACATCGACCGCTTCGTGGCCGAGGGCGCGCGGATGAAGGATGGGTCCGTCGTGCCGGCGGATCTGGTCGTGCTCGCCACCGGCTACGAGGGCCAGGCGGCCGCGGCCCGGCGCCTGTTCGGCGATGCGGTGGGCGACCGCGTTGGTCAGGTCTGGGGCTTCGATGCCGAGGGCGAGCTGCACGGCATGTGGCGCCCGACCGGCCAGCCCGGCCTGTGGTTCCATGCCGGCGGCCTCGCGCAGTGCCGCATCTATTCGAAGGTGCTGGCGCTGCAGATCAAGGCGCGCGAGCTCGGCCTCGCGCCGTGATCGAGGTGGTGCAGGACGAGCAGACAGGGCATTTCCGCGTGGTGACCTATCGCGGCGAGACGCTCGGCATCGCCACCACGCGGGAGGCGGCCATCGACCTGTCCGACCTGCTGCTCGAAGCCTGGGAGGAGGCGGTGGCCGCCGCCGCGGCGCGGGCGCGCATGAAGCACGGGGCGGCGATCATCGAGCCGCGGTGAGCCGGGCGGCTGCGGGGCGGATTCACAGCTTCAAGGAGCAGGGCGGGCGTCAGCGGGGCCGCGCACGCCACCGGTCGAGTGCTGCGCGCCGCGCGGGGTTGTCCTGGGGCGCCGCATCGGAAACTCTGGCGCGGAACCGACCCGCCGGAGAGCCCCCGCCATGCCCCGCTCCCTCGTCCTCGCCGCCGCCCAGCTCGGCCCCATCCAGAAGGCGGAGGGCCGCGACGTCGCGGTCGGCCGCATGGTGCGGCTGATGGAGAAGGCGCACCGCATGGGCGCGCAGGTGGTGGTCTTCCCCGAATTGGCGCTGACCACCTTCTTCCCGCGCTGGTACGAGGAGGACATCGCCAACGCCGACCACTGGTACGAGACCGCGCTGCCGTCGAACGAGACGGCGCCGCTGTTCGAGGCGGCGCGGAAATACGGCCTCGCCTTCCACCTCGGCTACGCGGAGAAGACGCCGGACGGGCACCGCTACAACACCGCGGTCTTCGTCAGCCCCGGCGGCGAGGTCATGCTGAAGTACCGCAAGGTGCACCTGCCCGGGCACAAGGAGTACGACCCGATCCGCAAGGTCCAGCACCTCGAGAAGCGCTTCTTCGAGGTCGGCAACCTCGGCTTCCCCGTGGTGCGCGCCCCCGTCGCGGGCCACGAGGTGAACGTCGGCATGATGATCTGCAACGACCGCCGCTGGCCGGAAGCCTGGCGCGTGATGGGGCTGCAGCAGGTCGAGCTGGTCATGCTCGGCTACAACACGCCCAGCCTGAACATGGACAACCGTGGCTTCGAGGCGCACCACCTGCGGGTGTTCCATTCCCACCTGACCATCCAGGCGGGCTGCTACCAGAATGCCTGCTTCGCCGTCGCCACCGCCAAGGCCGGCACCGAGGACGGGCACGAGCTGTTCGGCCATTCCATCATCGTGAACCCGCAGGGGGAGATCATGGCGCAGGCCACCTCCTGGGGGGATGAGCTGATCGTGGCGGAAGCCGACCTGGGCATGTGCGAGCTGGGGCGCACGACGATCTTCAACTTCGCGAAGCACCGGCGGCCGGAGGCCTATGGGCGCATCACCGGCCAGGTCGGCAGCGAGCCGCCGCCGGTGTGGAACGCGCCGCGCGCGGCGGAGTAGGGCGCGCGCAAGCGCGCGGCTGCGTAGCGCGCGGGTCACGACCAGCCCAGGCGCAGCGCGCGCGGGAGGCAGCGGAGCCCCGCCGCGCGGC
>NZ_JACADR010000325.1 GCF_016106005.1 Roseomonas rosulenta | reverse complement strand
TGGCCGAACACCGCGGCGCGTGCGGCGATGCCGGCCTGGCTGCGCGCGGCGATGCGCTCCAGCGCCTCGGCGGCGCGATCCGCCTCGCCCAGCGTCAGCGCGGCCAGCGCGGCGCAATGCGCAGCGCCTTCACCGCCGCCCTCCATGCCCCACGACTCGGCGAAGCTCCGCGCCCCTTCCGGATCGTCCTCGAGCATATCGAGGCAGCGTTCATATTCCGGCGCATCGGTCAGGCGCGGCGGTTCAGGCGGGGTGGGCAGCGGGTCCTCGCCGGCGCCGCCACCCAGCCACCACCAACCGGCGCCGCCAGCGGCAAGCACCAGCACCGCGGTCGCGGCCAGCAGAAGGCGGAGGGGTGACATGCACGCAATCTAGAGCAGAAGCACGCGGGGTGGAATCGCCCGCACGGATCGAACTGCCCGCGAGAGCAAGGCGTCGGGCCGGTCGGCACGACTCTCGGCTGCTCTGGCCGCGGCCCGCGGCCCGTGTCAGATCAGGTCACGCGTGGCAGCGCGCGCGGTGGCGATCCCGCACACCTGTCCAGGGAGGTTTCATGCTGCTGGTGATGGGGCTCGGATATGCCGGAAGCGCGACGGCAAGCCTGGCCGCGGCGACGGGCCAGGCGGTGCGGGGCACCAGGCGCGACCCTGCCAGGGCGCCGACACTGCCGGGTGTCACGGCCATCGCATTCGATGCAGCAGGCCCCGCCATCGCGCAGGCGCGCCACCTGCTCGTGACCGCAGCGCCAGGGGAATCGGGCGACCCCGTGATCGGCGCGCATCGCAGCGCGATCGATGCCGCGCTGGCCGCCGGCACGCTGCGCTGGGTCGGCTATCTTTCCACCACCGGCGTCTATGGCGACCGCGACGGCGCTGAGGTGGACGAATCGACGCTGCCCGCCCCCGGCCAGGATCGCTCGCGCCGCCGGCTCGCCGCCGAGGACGCGTGGCGTGCGCTGGTGGGCGCCCGCGCGGCGCTCGACATCTTCCGGGTGGGGGGCATCTACGGCCCCGGGCGATCGCCCTTCGACGAGTTGCGCGCCGGCGCGGCGCGGCGCGTGGTGAAGCCGGGCCACGCCTTCTCCCGCATCCATCGCGACGACATCGCGCAGGCGGTGGTCGCGGCGATGGCGCAGGACAGCGCGCCGCGCACGCGTATCCTGCATCTGGTGGATGACGAGGCCGCCGAGAGCGCCGCGGTGGTGGACTACGCCGCCAGGCTGCTCGGCGTCGCGCCGCCGCCGACGGTTCCCTTCGAGGAAGCGCGCGCGCGCATGTCGCCCATGGCACTGTCCTTCTGGGCGGAGAACCGTCGCGTGGCGAACGCCGCGACCAAGGCCGCGCTCGGCATCGCCTGGCGCTACCCGACCTATCGCGAGGGCCTCGCCGCGATCCTAGAGGAGGAGCGGCGCGAGGGTCTCGCCCAGTAGCGCGAGGTCGGCCGGGCGCGACAGCCGGTGGTCGCCATCCTTCACCAGCGTGACGCGCACGTCGCCGCCGGTGATGGCCTCCGCGATGCGCAGCGCGTGGCGCCAGGGCACGTCGGGGTCGTCCATACCCTGCAGGATGCGCACCGGGACATCGAGGGCGATCGGCCCGCGCAGCAGCAGGTGCTCGCGGCCATCCTCGATCAGCGCGCGGGTGATGGGATAGGGCGCGCCGTAGTCGCTGGGGCGGTGCCAGACGCCCTCGCGCTCGATCGTGGCGCGAATCTCCGGCGTGAACTCCGCCCACATGAGATCCTCGGTGAAGTCGGGCGCCGGCGCGATGCCCACCAGCGCATGCGGCGCGCGGCGCCGCGCCAGCAGCAGCGCAATCCACCCGCCCATGGACGATCCCACCAGCACCTGCGGCCCGGGTGCCAGCGCATCCAGCACGCAGGCGGCGTCCTGCGCCCAGCGGCCGATGGTGCCGTCCACGAAGCGGCCTTCGGACGCGCCATGGCCCGAATAGTCGAAGCGCAGGAAGGGCGTGCCCCGTGCCTCGCACCAGCCGGCGAGGAACTCGGCCTTGCTGCCGGTCATGTCGGAATTGAAGCCGCCGAGAAACACCACGCCCACGCCGCGCCCGGCGATGCGTCGCCAGGCGAGGCGCACCCCGTCGCCGCGGTCGATCGTGCCGGCCTCCTCCCTCATGGCCGCGGCAGCCCGCGCCGCGTCAGCGAGGCGAAAAGCGCGCCGGCCCCGAAGGCCCAGGGCGGGCATTCGTCGGTGCGGTCCACCTCGTTCACCAGCGCGCCGAGCCGCGGGGAGGCGATGCGCACCAGGTCGCCTTCCTTGTGGGTGAATCCCATGCCCGGCGCGCCGCGATCCTTGGCCGGCGAGAAGGGCGTGCCGAGATACAGCACCGCGCCGTCCGGATACTGGTGATGCGCGCCGATCATCTGCGCCACCAGCGCGGTGGGGTCGCGGCTGATCGACCCGACCGCGCCGGTCTCCTCGAGCGTGAAGCCGTCCCGCCCGCTGATCGTCAGCGTGATCTCGGCCTGGCGGATGTCCTCCAGCCCGAAGCCGTCGTCGAACAGCCGGATCATCGGCCCCAGCGCGGCCGAGGCGTTGTTGTCCTTGGCACGCCCCAGCAGCAGCGCCGAACGCCCCTCGACATCGCGCAGGTTCACGTCGTTGCCGAGCGTGGCGCCCTGGATGCGGCCACGGGAATTCACCACCATCACCGCCTCGGGCTCGGGGTTCGACCAGGCGGAATTCGGATGCACGCCGACCTTGGCGCCGAGGCCGACCGCGGCCATGGGCGGGCATTTGGTGAAGATCTCGGCATCCGGGCCGATGCCCACCTCAAGGTACTGGCTCCACCAGCCCTTCGCGACCAGCGCCTCCTTCACCCGCATCGCCTCGGCGCTGCCGGGCACCAGGTTGGCAAGGTCGTCGCCGATGATCTGGCGAACCTCGATGCGCACCGCGGCGGCGGCCGAGGCGTCGCCGCGGCAGCGTTCCTCGATCACGCGTTCCAGCATGGACCGCACATAGGTCACGCCGGCCGCCTTCACCGCCTGCAGGTCGATCGGCGCCAGCAGGAAGGGCTTCGACGGGTCTCGCGCGTCATGCGCGGAATTGGCCAGCAGGGCATCGAGGTCGAGCGCAAGCGGCGCGCCGCGCGCACGGATGGCAGCGCCCGGGTGCTCCTCCTCCATCCAGCGCGCCATGGTGCCGAAGGCCGGCGTCATGTCGAAGGCGGCGCCGGCGATGATGCCGACGATGCACGGCCCCTCCGGCGCCATGATGCGCGCGGCAAAGGTGCCGGCCTGGGCATCGATCGGCAGGCAGGTGCGGTCCAGCCGCATGGTCGTTGCTCCCTCGGTCTTGTCGCCGCAGGCTGGCCGGGCGGCGCGGCGCTGCCAAGGGGGCGGCCGGCTGGGGCCGCGGGAGGCCCGGGACCCCTCAGTTCGCGCCTGCTGCCTCGAGCAGCGGCCGCCAGCGCGCGACCTCGGCGCGCCAGAAGGCATGCGCGCCGGCGGGCGTGGTGCGTTCGCCCGCCGCCGGCCGGCTGCCGAGCTCGACCATGCGGCGCAGCACCGCCTCGTCGCGCAGCGTCGCCAGCAGCGCGCGGTTCAGTCGTTCGACCACCGGGCGCGGCGTGCCGGCCGGGGCGAAGATCATGTTCCAGCCGGACATGGCCATGGCGGGCAGCCCGGCCTCCATGGTGGTGGGTACATCCGGCAGGGCGGCGGTGCGCTCGGGCGTGGTGATGGCGTAGCCGCGGATGGACCCGGCGCGGATCTGCTCGGCATTGTTGGTGGTCTGGTCGCAACCGAGGTCGAGCGTGCCGGACATCAGGTCGTTCATCACCAGCGAATTGCCGCGATAGGGCACGATGGTGACGGGCGTGCCGATGGCGGAGACCAGCAGCAGGCTGCACAGGTGGCTGGTGGAACCGACGCCCGCATTGCCGAGGTTGAGGCGCGCCCCCTCCCGCCGCACCACCGCCACGAGGTCCGCCAGGGTGGCCGCGGGGAAGTCGCGCCGCGCGATGATCGACATCGGCACCTCGTTCACCATCCCGACCGCCTCGAGCGCCAGCGGGTCGAAGGGCAGGCCGCGCACCAGCGTCGGGATGGTCGCCTGCGCCAGGCTGCCGAACAGAATGGTGTGGCCATCCGGGCGCGCCTGCGCGACGCGCCCCTGGCCGATCGACCCGCCCGCGCCCGAGACATTCTCCACCACCACGGGCTGGCCAAGATCGGCCGCCAGCGCGGGGGCCACCAGCCGCGCCACCACGTCGGCCGGCCCGCCCGGCGCGAAGCCCACCACCAGCGAGACCGGGCGGTTCGGGAAGGCGGGCTGCGCGGCGGCGGTGCAGGTCGCGCCGGCAGCAAGCAGCAGCGCGGCGAGGCCGCGGCGCAGGATGTGGGGCATGCGAGGCTCTCCCGGATCGACGGGGAGAAGTTCGCAGCAACGGCGCGTGATGCAAGGCCCCGACGAGCGTGTCGCGTCGGCGCCGCACCTGCGGATGCAGGCGCGCGGCGCTCAGCAGGCGGCGAGGACGCCCCGCGCGACCCGCGGCGCCTGCTGCGCCGCCCCCGGCGCCG
>NZ_JACADR010000324.1 GCF_016106005.1 Roseomonas rosulenta | reverse complement strand
GCGAGCGCAGCGGCGGTCTCGGCATCGCCCGGGGCGGGGCGGGTGACGAGAATGGCGCGGCGCGGCATCAGGCGGCGCCTGCGGCAAGCAGCGGGGCGCCGTTCACGCGGCGCGGCGGGACGGGCCGGGATGCGGCCGGCGCCAGCGCGCATTCGCCGGGGCACCGCGCAGCAAGCAACGCGGCCGCGCTACGCAAACAGGTCGGCCGGGCTGTCGCGGCGCAGCGCCTGGCCCAGCGCATCGCCCAGGCGGATCGCGTCCTTGGCGTCCCCTTCCTCGGTCCGGCGCAGCAGGAAGGAACCGTCGGCGCGCGCGACCAGGCCGGTCAGGCGCAGGCGGCCATTCTCCATCAGCCGCGCATGGCCGCCGATCGGCGTGCGGCAGGATCCATCGAGCGCGGCCAGCAGCGCGCGCTCGGCGGAGGAGACGGCGCGCGCCTCGGGGTCCTCGATGGCGGCCAGCAATTCGCGCAGCTCGGTATCGTCCGCGCGCACCGTGACGCCGACGATGCCCTGGCCGGCGGCGGGCACCATCACCTCGGTGTCGATCGCCACGCTGCCGGGCGGGTCGAGCTCCATGCGGCGCAGGCCGGCCAGCGCCAGCAGCGTCGCGGCCGCCTCGCCTTCCGCCAGCTTGCGCAGGCGCGTCTGCACGTTGCCGCGGAACATGATGACGTTCAGGTCCGGGCGGCGGTGCAGCAGCTGCGACTGGCGGCGCACGGAGGAGGTGCCGATGACGGCGCCCTTCGGCAGCGCGGCGAAGGGGTCGGCCGGGTCGGCGGCGGGCAGCGCGGGGCCGGGCAGCAGGCAGTCGCGCGCATCCTCGCGCTTCAGGGTGCAGGCCAGCACGATGCCCGGCGGCATCTCGGTCTCGAGATCCTTGAGCGAATGCACCGCGAAGTCGACGCGGCCATCGAGCAGCGCCTCGTGGATCTCCTTGGCGAAGAGACCCTTGCCGCCGATCTCGGCCAGCAGGCGATCCTGGATCTTGTCGCCGGAGGTCTCGATGCGCTGTTCCTCGAAGGCATTCGCGTCGCGCAGCACCGGGCAGAAGCGGGTGATGCGCGCGAGAAAATCGCGCGTCTGCCACAGCGCGAGGGGCGAGGCGCGGGTGCCGACGCGCAGCGGGAGGGCGCGGCGGGCCGCAGCGGGATGGGCAAGGGACATGTCTCCGTCATAGAACCCCGCCCATGAGTGCGGAAGGTGCGATCACGCTGCATGGGCCGGTGCTGGGCCTCGAGAGCAGCTGCGACGAGACGGCGGCGGCGGTGCTGGCGCCGGACGGCACCATCCTGGCCGAGGGTGTGCTGAGCCAGGAGGCCGAGCACGCGGCCTTCGGCGGCGTGGTGCCCGAGATCGCCGCGCGGGCGCATCTGGCGGCACTGCCGGGGCTGGTGGATCGGGTGCTGGCCCGGGCGGGGATCGGCTTCGCGGATCTCGGCGCGGTGGCGGCGACGAGCGGACCGGGGCTAATCGGCGGGCTGATCGTCGGCGCGGGCTTCGGCAAGGGGGTGGCGATCGCGCGGGGGCTGCCCTTCGTGGCGGTGAACCACCTCGAGGCGCATGCGCTGACCGCGCGGCTGCCGGGGCTGCTGCCCGAAGGCGCGCCGGCCTTCCCGTACCTGCTGCTGCTGGTCTCGGGCGGGCATTGCCAATGCGTCGCGGTGGAGGGTCTGGGGCGCTACCGGCGGCTCGGCACCACGCTGGACGACGCGGTGGGCGAGGCCTTCGACAAGGCGGCGAAGCTGATGGGGCTGCCCTGGCCGGGCGGGCCGCATCTGGAACGGCTGGCGGCGACCGGCGATGCGCGGGCGGTGGCGCTGCCGCGTCCGCTGATCGGGCGGCCGGGCTGCGACTTCTCCTTCAGCGGGCTCAAGACCGCGGTGGCGCGCGCAGTCGCGCAGGGTGCGCGGCATGCCGATGTGGCGGCGGCGTTCCAGGGTTCCGTGGCCGCGGTGCTGGCGGACCGTGCGCGCAACGCCCTGGCGATGATGCCGGGGGCGAGCGCCGTCGTCGTGGCAGGCGGCGTGGCGGCGAACCAGGCGGTGCGCAGCGCGCTGGCGGGCGTTGCCGCGCAGGCGGGCGTGGCGATGCTGGCGCCGCCGCTGCGGCTGTGCACCGACAATGCGGTGATGGTGGCCTGGGCAGGGATCGAGCGCCTGCGCGCCGGCCTCAGCGATGGGCTGGACCATGCGCCGCGCCCGCGCTGGCCCTTGGCGGAGGTCGCGCCGGCGGCGTGAGGATGCCGGAACGCGCGACCACGGCGCCGAAGGCAGCCCCCGGCGGCCGCGGCGAGGCAATGGGCCGCGCGCGGCTGCATGCGCCCCGCCATGCGCCATTGCGCGACGCCCCTCTGCACGCCATGACCCCGCCCGCATGAACTACCGACACGCCTTCCACGCCGGCAATCACGCGGACTGCCTGAAGCACGCCCTGCTGCTGCTGCTGCTCGATGCGCTGCGGCGCAAGGCCACGCCCTTCGCGGTGCTCGACACGCATGCCGGGCGCGGCGTCTACGACCTCTCGGCCGAGGAGGCGGCGCGCACCGGGGAGGCGGCGCGCGGTGCGCTGCGTCTGGCCGATGTGCGCGACGGGCCGCTGCTGCCCTTCGTCGATGCGCTGCGCGCGCAGGGGTTTCCGGCGCGCTACCCGGGATCGCCCGCGCTGGTGCGCGGCGCGCTGCGGCCGGGCGACCGACTGGCCTGCTGCGAACTGCACCCGGAGGACCACGCCGCGCTGCGCGCCCATTTCGCGCGCGACCGCCAGGTGGCGGTGCACCGCCGCGACGCCTGGGAGGCGATCCGTGCGCTGACGCCCTTCCCCGAGAAGCGCGGCCTGGTGCTGATCGACCCTCCTTTCGAGCAGGATGAGGAATTCACTCGCCTGGTCGCTGGCATCGCCGAGGTGAACCGCCGCTTCCGCGCCGGCATCGTCGCCGCCTGGTATCCGGTGAAGCACCGCGCCCCGGTGCGCGATTTCCACGACGCCCTGCGCGCGACCGGCGTGCGGGACATGGTGGCGGCCGAGATGTGGCTGCGCGAGCCGACCGACCCGCGCCGCCTGAACGGGAGCGGCCTGCTTGTTGTGAACCCGCCCTTCGGCTTCGAGGCCGCCGCGCAGATGGTGCTGGGCGCGCTGCTGCCGCGCCTCGGCGCGGAGCCCGGCGCCGGCTTCGCGGTCAGCCGCGTCGCGCCGGAATGAACGCGCCAGGGCATCGCCGCCCTGGGGCGGGGCCCCGGCGCCGGGCTCAGCCGGCCAGGATCTCGACCTTGCGGAAGCGCACCACGCCGGTGTCGTTGACCGCCCCGCCCGGGCCGGGCGCGCCTGCGCCATGCTGCAGCGCGATGCGCCCGGTCGCGAAGCGCGCGTCGCGGACGGCATCGGCTGTCTTCTGGCCGTTCAGCACCACCGTGAACGCATCGCCGGCCGCGGTGATCTCGAACAGGTTCCACCGCCCGCCCGCCCGCGGCATGGGGTCCACCGCGGCGATGTCGACGATTGCGCCGGTGCCGTAGCGCTGCACCGGGCGCTCGTCCCAGATGTTCACCTCGTAGGCGTTCGCGGTGCCGATGTTCGAGGGATCGGTGCTGCGGATGAAGATGCCGCTGTTGGTGCTCGTGTCGACGAAGAACTCCGCGCGGAGCTGGAAGTCGCGATAGTCCCGCTGCGAGACCAGGAAGCCGTTGCCGCGGTCGGCCACCAGGGCGCCGTCCTCGACCCGCCAGTTGGCGGTGCCGCTCCTGTCCCAGTTGGTGGAGTCGCGGCCGTTGAACAGCGGAACCCAGGCGGCGGCCTGGGCCAGGGCCGGCGCACGCAGGGCCACGAGCCCCGCCGTGCCGGCGAGCAGCGACGCCAAGGACCGACGCTTCATCAGGCATTCCTCCCGCATGGTGTTCATGCGCGGCGACTGTAGGCAGGCGCCGGGACGCGGATTAACCGGGTGCGGGCGCGCGGCGCCGGTGGACAGGCGCGGCGTTATCGCGGACGCTCCGGCCCGCTTGGACCGAAGGGGAGACCGCGGGCGCCCTGCCCCCCGATCGCATGCCGCAGTGATGTCCCGCATCGCCATCCTGGGCGCCGGCGCCTGGGGCACCGCGCTCGCCATCCAGGCCGCGCGGGCCGGGTGCGAGGCCGTGCTCTGGGCACGCGACGCCGCGCGCGCCGCGGAGATCGCGTCGGCGCGCGAGAATGCGCGCTACCTGCCCGGCGTGACGCTGCCCGATGCCGTGGCGGTGACCGCCGATGCCGCGGCGGCGCTGCGGGGCGCCGCCATGGCGCTGCTGGTGATGCCGGCTCAGGCGCTGCGCGCCGTGGTGTCCGGACTGCCCGACGCCGCCCCGCCGATGCTGCTGTGCTGCAAGGGGGTTGAGGCCGGCAGCCTGGCCCTGCCGCTCGAGGTGCTGGCCGCGCTGCGCCCGGGGCAGCCGGCGGGGGTGCTCTCGGGGCCGAATTTCGCGCATGAGGTGGCCCGCGGCCTGCCCGCCGCGGCGGTGGTGGCCGCGCGCGACCCGGCGCTGCGGGAGGCCGGCCTCGCGCTGCTGGGCTCGCCCGGCTTCCGG
>NZ_JACADR010000323.1 GCF_016106005.1 Roseomonas rosulenta | reverse complement strand
GTCGCGCTGGCGCGTGCCGCCGCCTATGCGGCGTTGGCCGGGGAGGAGGATGCGCTGGCCGCGCTGCGCGAGGCGCATGGCGCGCGCATGGCCGGCGGCCCGCTCGCCGAGGCCTTCGACCTGCTGACCGCCGACCCGCTGCGCGGCGTGGCCGACCTGCCGCGGCTGCAACGCGAGCTCGGTTTGTTGCGCGTGCTGCCGACGCGGCTGGAGGCCTTGCGGGCGGGCGTGCAGGTCGCGCGCTGAGTTGCGCGTCCCCCGGGTGGGGGCTCTGCAATTTTTCCGGTCCCCGGGGGTGAATTTCACTTGCGCCCGCGGACCCCTTGCCGCATATCGCGCGGCCGTTGACCCAAATGATCGGACTTTCCCGATCGCCCTGGTCATCTGCTGGCTGGAAGGAGCCCTCACATGGATGCTCTCGTCCAACCGGGGATGGTCTCGGATATGCCGAGCGACACCCGGAACATTGACGAAGACCGCTCGGTGCACCCCGAGAAGGATTACTTCATCGCGCGCAACGGCGTCCGCTACGCCGGGACGCACGTGATCATCGACCTGTGGGGGGCGACGAACCTCGACGACCCCGCGCATATCGATGCCGTGCTGCGCGAGGCTGCGCTCGCCACCGGGGCGACGATCCTGCACGGGCATTTCCACCACTTCTCGCCCAATGGCGGGGTGTCGGGCGTGCTGGTGCTGGCGGAGAGCCACGTGTCCATCCACTCCTGGCCGGAGCGGGACTACGCGGCGCTCGACATCTTCGTCTGCGGCGAATGCGACCCCTACAAGGCGCTGCCCGCGCTCAAGCGCGGCTTCCTGCCGGAGCGGGTGCAGCTGGCCGAACACAAGCGCGGCCTCATCGGATAAGGCTGCGGCGCATCGGCGTCGTGGAAGGGGCCGGGTGGCATCGCCCGGCCCTTTCGCATGATCGGGGGATTTCCTGATGGCCTATGACCTGTGGGTGAACGAGACGCTGTACGAGGCCTGGGGCCAGCGCTTCCGGGTGAAGCGCGAGCTCGCCCGCGTTCGGTCCGACTTCCAGGACATCATGATCTTCGAGAGCGAGACGCATGGGCGCGTCATGATGCTCGATGGCGTGGTGCAGATCACGGAAGCCGACGAGTTCTCCTACCAGGAGATGATCGCGCATGTGCCGCTGCTGGCCCATGGCGATGCGAAGAACGTGCTGATCATCGGCGCGGGGGATGGCGGCGTGCTGCGGCGCGTGCTGCAGCACCGCGGCGTCGAGCGCGCCGTCATGGTCGAGATCGACGGCGAGGTGATCCGGCTCGCGAAGGAATTCCTGCCCGGCATCGCGGGCGATGCGTGGCACGATCCGCGCGCGCAGGTGCTGGTGGCGGACGGCATCGACTATGTGCGGCGCGCGCCCGATGCCTCCTTCGATGTGGTGATCGTGGACAGCACCGACCCGATCGGCGTGGGCGAGGTGCTCTTCACCGACGAGTTCTACGCGAACTGCGCCCGGCTGCTGACCCCGCGCGGCATCGTGGTGAACCAGTGCGGCGTCCCCGCCATGCAGGGGGATGAGCTGCGCGAGACCTCGATCCGCCGGGGCCGCGCCTTCCCGGACATCTGGGCGTATCTCGCGGCTGTGCCGACCTATGTCGGCGGTTTCATGACGCTGGGCTGGGCGGGCAAGGACGCTTCCTGCCGGGCGGTGCCGGTGGGTGAAATCCGCGCGCGTGCCGCGGCGGCCGGCGTTCTGGGCACCACGCGCTACTGGACGCCGGAGATCCATGTCGGCGCCTTCCATCTGCCGCCCTACATCGCCGAGCACCTGCCGCGGGGCTGAGGCGGCTCACGGCCGCGCGGCGCGCAGCGCCGGCGGGTCGAAGCGGGCGCCGTAGACGGGTTCGAGCGTGAGCTCGGCCGCGGCGCGGGCATCCGTCCAGCGCGCCTCGGCCTGGGCGATCGCCTCGCGCAGGCGGGTCTCCTCGGCGAGGCGCTCCTCGGGCGAGAGGCTGGCGGGGGCAGGCTCGTTCTTCGGCTGGCCGTAGGTCCGCCGGAACAGGGTTCGCGCATCGAGGCTCGTCCCGTCCGCGATCAGGCAGGATGGGCCGGCGCGTGCCGGTGCGGCGCCGGCCTGCGCCGCCCCGCGTTCGGGCGCATCGCCCGGCTGGGCGGCGGCCCTGGCCGCCAGGCCGGACAGCACGAGCAGGGCGAGAAGCGCGGCGCGCATGACAACCCTCGCGGGAAGATCGGCCGGAGCTGCACGTCCGTCCCGCGGGGCGCGTTGCGCTAGGTCACAACGAAGCCCTGCACCAGGCTGGCCGAGACCAGCCGCCAGCCATCCACCAGCACGAAGAAGATCAGCTTGAAGGGCAGTGCCACCACCGATGGCGGCAGCATCATCATGCCGAGCGACATCAGGACGCTCGCCACCACCATGTCGATCACCAGGAAGGGCAGGAAGATCAGGAAGCCGATCTCGAAGGCGCGCTTCAGCTCGCCGACCATGAAGGCCGGCACCAGGGCGCGCCAGGGGGCGGACTGCGCGTCGGGCGGCGCGGGCAGGTTCGCCAGTTCTAGGAAATGCGCGAGGTCGTCCTCGCGCACCTGCGCGGCCATGAAGCGGCGGAAGGGCTCGGCCGCGGCCTCGAGGCCGGCGATCTCGCCGATGCGGCCCTCCGAGAGCGGCTGCAGGCCCTGTGTCCAGGCGGCCTCGACCACCGGCTGCATGACGAAGAAGGTGAGGAACAGCGCAAGCCCCACCAGCACCGGGTTGGGCGGGATGCCCTGCGCGCCGATGGCACTTCGCAGCAGCGCCAGCACGATGACGATACGGGTGAAGGCGGTCGCCATCACCAGCAGCGAGGGGGCGAGCGAGAGCATCCCGATCAGCGCGGTAAGCTGAACGAGGCGCGAGGTCGCCCCCGGCTGCCCCGCCTGGCCGAGGTCGATCGCGACCGATTGCGCCAGCGCCGCACCTGGCAGCAGCAGGCCGAGGAGGACCAGCGCGCGGATCATGCCGCGCGCTCCGGCAGCCAGCCGACCACCTGGTCCTGGGTGCCGCCAGTCAGCAGCAGCACCTCGCGCCCGTCGCAGCGCACCAGCACGAGGCGCCGGCGCGGGTCGAGCGCGACGCTTTCCTGGACGCCGACCCGCGTGCCGGCGCGCGCGGCGGGGGCGAAGCCGCCCGCGCGCAGCAGCCGCCCGCCCAGCAACACCAGGCCGAGCACGGCCAGGAGCGATGCGGCGGCGGTCAGCCAGTGTGTGATCTCGGGGGTCATGCCGCGGCCTCCTGCCGGCGGGGTGGGGGGGTCAGGGCGGTGCGAGCCCCGTGCGCAGCCGGTCGAGCGCGCGCAGCAGCGATTCGAGCCGCAGGCGGATGCCGGGCGCGGCGGCCCTGGGCACGGCGAGGCAGGCGGCGCAGATTCGCCCGATCTCGGATTCGAGCCCCGCGAGGTCGATGCGCCGGCGCTCGGTGGCCAGCGCCTCGGCCACCGCCAGCGTCGCCTCCATCGCGTCGATGGCGGCGACCAGCACGGCGGTCTGCCGGTCCTGTCCCGGAGTCTCGGTCGCGCAGCCCGTTCGGCTCATGGGCGCAGTGAACACGGCCATGGTTACCGCGCCGTTGCCGCGGCGCGGGATGGCGCCGTTAACCGAACCTTCGGCGGCGCCATGCGATGGACTCGCGTATGGACCCGACCCGCACAGGACCGATCGCGCTGGCCGAGAGCCGCATGCGCTGGCTCGATGCGCGCCAGCGCGTGCTGTCGCAGAACGTCGCCAATGCCGATACGCCGGGCTTCCGGCCCTCGGACCTGCGGCCCTTCGGGCAGGCGGTGAGCGCGGCGCTGGCGCAGACGAATGCGCGGCATCTGGGCCCGGTCAATGGCGCCGACCCGCGCGCGCGCGCCGAGCGCCGGCTGCCCGACCGCAGCATGGACGGCAACGGCGTGGCCCTCGACCGCGAGGCGATCCGCATCGCCGATACCGAGACGGCGCATGCGCTCGCGGTCGGGCTGCACAGGCGCTTTCTTGGGATGTTCCGCACCGCGCTCGGGCGCAGTTCGTAAGGGAGCACGTCGATGGACCTCGATCGCGCGCTGCGCATCTCGGCGGCCGGCATGCAGGCGCAATCGACGCGCCTGCGCGTGGTGGCCGAGAACCTGGCCAACCGCGACAGCACGGCGGAGACGCCGGGCGGCGACCCGTATCGCCGCAAGACCGTGACCTTTCGCAACCGCATGGACCGCGCGCTCGGCACGCCGATGGTGGCCGTCAGCCGCATCGGCACCGCGGCGGGCGATTTCCCGCTGCACCACGATCCCTCGCACCCGGCGGCCGATGCGCGCGGCTATGTCCGCATGCCGAACGTGGACAGCCTGGTCGAGACGATGGACATGCGCGAGGCACAGCGTTCCTACGCTGCCAACCTGTCCGTGCTGGAAGTCACGCGCGGCATGCTGACCCGCACCATCGAGGCGCTGCGCGGATGACCCTGCCGCTCGCCCCCGCCGGTGCCGCGGCCGCCTATCGCGCCGCGGATGCGCTGCCCGGCGCGGCGCAGGCCGGCCAGGGCGGTGCCGGCTTCGGCGCCGCGCTGACCC
>NZ_JACADR010000322.1 GCF_016106005.1 Roseomonas rosulenta | reverse complement strand
ACCCCCGTGGTCGGCTCGTCGAGCAGCCAGAGCGGTGCCGGCGCGAGCGCCAGGCGCGCCAGCGCGAGCCGCCGCTTCTGCCCCGAGGACAGCACGCGCGCCGGCAGGTCCGCTAGCGGCGCGAGCGCCAGGGCCGCGAGCGCGGGCGCCACCGCCCCGCCCTGCAGCCGGGCGAAGAAGGCGAGGTTCTCGGTCACGCTGAGCGCCGGCTTCAGCGCATCCTGGTGCGAGAGGTAGCGCGTGCGGCGCGCATGGCCGGGCGCGTCCTCGGCGATGTCCTGGCCCTGCCAGAGCACGGCGCCCTCGGCGGCGGGCAGCAGCCCGGCCAGGATGCGCAGCAGGGTGGACTTGCCCGCGCCATTGGCGCCGGTCAGCAGCAGGGCCTCCCCTGGCGCCAGCGCAAAGGACAGGCCGGCGAAGACCGCGCGATCGCCGCGCAGGCAGGCGAGGTCGCGCGCTTCCAGCACCGCATCGCCCGCACCTGCCAAAGCCGCCCCCATCCATGGACCGTCGCCGGCCGCCATGCTTTAAACCGCCCGTTTGTGCGGCCGCGAAGGCCGCCCCGCAACGAGGAAGGGCAACGCAACCATGCGGATGATCGGGCAGGACAGCCTGAAGACCCGCCGCACCCTCACGGTGGACGGCAAGACCTATCACTACTTCAGCCTGCCCGAGGCGGCCAAGAGCATCGGCGACGTCACCCGCCTGCCCTACAGCCTGAAGGTGCTGCTCGAGAACGTGCTGCGCTTCGAGGACGGCCGCTCCTATACGGTCGACGACGCGAAGAAGATCGCGGAGTGGCTGGTGCAGGGCCGCTCGACCAAGGAAGTGCCGTTCCGCCCCGCGCGCATCCTGCTGCAGGACTTCACCGGCGTGCCGGCCGTGGTGGACCTCGCCGCCATGCGTGACGCGCTGCTGAAGCTGCACGGCGACCCGCGCAAGGTGAACCCGCTGGTGCCGGTGGACCTGGTCATCGACCACTCGGTGATGGTGGACTATTCCGGTTCCGCCGCCGCGCTGCAGAAGAACGTGGATGTCGAGTTCGAGCGCAACGGCGAGCGCTACGAGTTCCTCCGCTGGGGCCAGGAGGCCTTCAACAATTTCCGCGTCGTGCCGCCGGGCACGGGCATCTGCCACCAGGTGAACCTGGAATACCTGGCGCAGGTCGTCTGGACCGCGACCGACACGGGCGAGGTCTTCGCCTTCCCGGATTCCTGCTACGGCACGGACAGCCACACCACCATGGTGAATGGCCTGGGCGTGCTCGGCTGGGGCGTGGGCGGGATCGAGGCCGAGGCGGCGATGCTCGGCCAGCCCATCGCGATGCTCATCCCCGACGTGATCGGCTTCAAGCTGACCGGGTCGCTGAAGGAAGGCGTGACCGCCACCGACCTGGTGCTGACGGTCACGCAGATGCTCCGCAAGAAGGGCGTGGTCGGCAAATTCGTTGAGTTCTACGGGCCGGGCCTCGCGCATCTGCCGCTGGCCGACCGTGCGACGATCGGCAACATGGCGCCGGAATACGGGGCGACCTGCGGCTTCTTCCCGGTCGATGACACCACGCTGGAATACCTGCGCCTGTCCGGGCGCGACCAGCACCGCATCAACCTGGTGCGCGAATACGCCAAGGCGCAGGGCATGTTCCGCGAGGCGGACAGCCCCGACCCGGTGTTCACCGACACGCTGGAGCTCGACCTCTCGACGGTCGAGCCCTCGATGGCCGGACCCAAGCGCCCGCAGGACCGGGTGGCGCTGTCCAATGCCGGCGCGGCCTTCCTCAAGGACCTCGCCGCCGGGACCATGGGCGTGCCGGGCGAGAAGGCCGACCTGCGCGTGCCGGTGGCGGGCGCCAATTACGACCTCGGCCACGGCGACGTGGTGATCGCGGCGATCACGTCCTGCACCAATACCTCCAACCCCTATGTGCTGGTGGCCGCGGGGCTGGTGGCCAAGAAGGCGCATGAAAAGGGGCTGACCACGAAGCCGTGGGTCAAGACCTCGCTGGCGCCGGGCTCGCAGGTGGTGACGGACTACCTCGACAAGGCCGGGCTGACGCCGCACCTCGATGCGCTGGGCTTCCAGACCGTGGGCTATGGCTGCACCACCTGCATCGGCAATTCGGGCCCGCTGCCCGAGCCGATCGTGGACGCGATCGAGAACAACAAGCTGGTCGGCGTGTCCGTGCTCTCGGGCAACCGCAACTTCGAAGGGCGCGTGCATGCGAATGTGCGCGCGAACTACCTGGCTTCCCCGCCGCTTGTGGTGGCCTATGCGCTGGCCGGCACCATCCGCCGCGACCTGACCAAGGAGCCGATCGGCACCGGCAAGGACGGCCAGCCCGTCTACCTGAAGGACATCTGGCCGACGCAGAAGGAGGTGAACGACACCGTCCACAGCGTCGTCACGCGCGAGATGTTCCAGGAGCGCTACGGCGACGTGTTCAAGGGCCCCGCGCAGTGGCAGGCGATCCGCGTCGATGCGGACAGCGACACCTACCGCTGGAATTCCGGTTCCACCTACGTGCAGAACCCGCCCTATTTCGAGAGCATGACCATGGACCCGAAGCCGACCGGGGACGTGAAGGGCGCGCGGCTGCTCGCCCTGCTGGCCGACAGCATCACGACCGACCACATCTCCCCGGCCGGCAACATCCGCAAGGCGTCGCCCGCGGGCGAATACCTGCTGGAACACCAGGTGCGCCAGGACGACTTCAACTCCTACGGCGCGCGGCGCGGCAACCATGAAGTCATGATGCGTGGCACCTTCGCCAACATCCGCATCAGGAACGAGATGGTCCCCGGCGTGGAAGGCGGCGTGTCGAAGCACTACCCCTCCGGCGACGTGGCCCCGATCTACACGGTGGCGATGCGCTACAAGCGCGAAGGCGTGCCGCTGGTGGTGATCGGCGGCAAGGAATACGGCACGGGCTCCTCGCGCGACTGGGCGGCGAAGGGCACCTTCCTGCTCGGCGTGAAGGCGGTGATCGCCGAGAGCTTCGAGCGCATCCACCGGTCGAACCTGGTGGGCATGGGCGTGCTGCCGCTGGTCTTCAAGGAAGGCGAGAGCCGGACCACGCTGGGCCTCAAGGGCGACGAGACCATCGACATCCTGGGCGTGGAGAAGCTCTCCCCGCGCATGATGATGGACGTGGTGATCACGCGGGCCGACGGCACGCAGGTGAAGACGCAGGTGATGTGCCGCGTCGATACCGCGGACGAGGTCGAGTACTACCGCAACGGCGGCATCCTGCACTACGTGCTGCGCGGGATGGCGAAGGCGGCGTAGGCCGCGCGGCATCGCCGGATTTCAGGAAGGGCGCGGTTCCAGGAAGGGGCCGCGCCCTTCGCCTGTTCAGGGGGCCGTCACCTCGGTCACGGTCAGGCGCCGCAGCCGTCCGTCCTGGACCGGCCAGTCGATGGATTGCCCAGCGCGCAGGCCGATCAGGCCCGCGCCCACCAGCGAGAGGATGGAGATGCGCCCCTGGCCGATATCGGCCTCGGACGGCAGCACGACCTGCACGGTGCGGGTCACGCCGCTCGCCTCGTCGGTGAAGGTCACGCGCGAGCCGAGCGCCACCACGTCAGCCGGCAGGCGCGCTTCCGGCACCAGCCGGGCGCGATCGGCTTCCTCGAGCAGCAGGCGCGCCGCCTCGGGGGTGCGGCGGGCACCGCGCATGGCGAGGCCGACGAGGATACCATGCGCGTCTTCGGACAGCAGGATGGGCGGGCGGCGCGCAGACGAGCGCCCAAGGGTGATGTCGGACATCTGGATGGGTCCTTCAGGAGGGTCGCGGGCGGAAGAAAAACGCTCCCCCGGAGCAGCGGCGCAGCGCGCGCGCGAGCCCCGGGGTCAGCGGCCTGCGATAAGGCACCCCGAATGCGCAAGCCGGCGGCGAAGCGTGGCTGTCAGGACCATCCCGCGAACATCGTCCGCCGCGCTCCGGTAATCAAGCCTCGTCGCGCCTGCCGCCATCGAGGCCGTGCACCGCCCCGACGGCCAGGAGGCACATCCCCGCCATGCCCCAGAACACCGCGGCGCCCACCGCCGCGTAGCCCCACCCCGCCGCCAGCGTCCCCGCCATCATCGCCGCGCCGATCCCCGCCGCCAGCAGCGTCTGCGCCGTGCCCGCCACGTGTGCGGGGATCGCCTGCTGCATCACCCGCATGGTCGCGAGGTGCATCGCGCCGAAGGTGAGCGCGTGCAGCGCCTGCGCCACCGCCAGCGCGGGCAGCGCGACGCTTTCGGCCGTGATCCCCCAGCGCAGCACCCCCGCCCCCGCCGCGACCAGCGCCAGCCCGCGCGCGCCCAGCCGTTCGGCGATGGGCCTGCCCCAGGCGAACACCGCCACCTCCGCCACCACCGACCAGGCCCAGAGCAGCCCGATCACGCTCGGCGCCACGCCGGACGCCGCCCAGTGGATCGACCCGAAGGCGTAGTAGGCCGCGTGACTGCCCTGGATGAGTGCGGAGACCAGCAGCACGCGCCGGAAGGCCGGCAGCGCCACCACCGAGCGGAAGGCGCCGCCCGGCCGGCGGGCATGCGCCTCGCCGCGCGGCAGCAGCAGCGCCGCGATCGCGGCGGCGAGAAGCGCGCCCGCCAGCAGCCAGGCCACGCTGCCCGCG